>JAYWAO010000183.1:0-5853 GCA_043782365.1 Deltaproteobacteria bacterium | reverse complement strand
ACCTGCAGCCGATGGACCACGCCGCGCTCTTCGTCGCGCCCGTGGTGCTCGGCGGCGTCAGCGCCAGCGGGGTCCCGTCGGTGGACTGCTCGGCCTGCCACCTCGCGCCGGGGGTCACCTGGACCGACGGCCTGTTCCACAAGAACATCGCGGCCGCAGTGCCGAAGGACTGCACGCAGTGCCACTACACGCTGATGGCCGACGCGACCGCCTCCGACCAGACGAGCGGGCTGGACTACACGATGAGGCACGCCTCCGGGCAGCTGACCTTCCAGGCGTGCCAGACCTGCCACACCGGCGCGCTCGCGAAGGGGGCCACCACGCCGATCGCGCCGACCCTCTGGAGCGGCGGCCTCCTCCACCCGAGCCTCGCCGTGGCCCAGCCGACCGCCTGCACCGAGTGCCACGTGGTCTCGCTGCCCGCCTCGTCCACGCAGAGCAGCTTGACCTACGCCTTCGCGCTGGGCGGCTCGACCGCCAACGCCGCGCAATGGATGAACCACGGCTCGAACACGGTGACGGGCAAGGACTGCGCGGCCTGCCACCTCACCGACGCGAAGGCCACCGGGAGCGCGTGGAGCAAGGCAGACTCGTTCCACACGGCGGTCCCGTCCGCGGTCAGCTGCCAGGAGTGCCACGGCGTCACCAACGGCAAGGGCGCCGTCATCGGCACGGGCAACAACCTGCCGGTGGGCCTCACCGACTCGACCACGGTGAGCACCGCGTCCGGCGGCACCAACGGCATCCCGGCGGGCACCCTCGACCAGATCAGCCACGCCGACGTCAACGCCACGGCGCACGACTGCAACTTCTGCCACACGCAGGCGGGCGCCTCGACCGACGTGACCATCACGGGCAAGGAGTGGGCGCAGGCGAAGTTCCACGCCAGCTTCACCGGAGCGACCTTGCCGCTCTACAACGGCACCACCGGCCGCTGCAGCAACTGCCACCTCAACGTGAAGCCGACCGCCGCGTTCACCACCTTCGACCACTCGGGCTTCACCGGCACCAGCGCGCAGGACTGCGCCAGCTGCCACCAGGCCTATCCCCCCACGCGCAACGATTGGCTGGGCGCGGTGGCGACGCCGCAGTACCTCACGGTGGGCGGCTTCCTGGTGTCGCAGCCGCCGGCCCTGAACGCGACCACCACCCAGGGCGGCCTCACCAACCTGCCCCACCCGCCCATCACCACCTGCGCGTCGTGCCACACGGGGGGAGTCGGCGCGAAGAAGGCGATCGGCTACGACCACGCCTCCGCGGTGATCAACACGAAGACGAACGGGTGCACCTCCTGCCACGATTCGGGGAGCAACCTGATCGGGACCGCCTGGAACGGGAACACCACCAACGTGCTGAGCGCGGGCGCGGGCGACACCCGGCCGATCACGCTGACCGTGTTCACCGCCTACAAGGGCGGCGCGGGCGGCGACAGCTGCAAGATCACCGCGACCGACACGACGAACTTCCCGGGCGCGTTGAATCACTTCTACCCGATCGACTGCTTCGAGTGTCACCGGACGCCGACGGGCATCGCGCTGGCGACCACGGGCGCCGCCTACATCACCAACAGCGGCGGCGGCGCGTGGCTGTTCCCCCACACGACGGGCAACATGACGAACTCGAGGACCTGCAACGCCTGCCACACCAACCAGACGCTGTGCCCCAAGTAGCAGGGCCAGGCTAGCGGGCGGCGAAGGACCCGTCGAGGAGCGAGGAGACGTCGCGCGCCTCGGCGGTGCAGGTCTTCCCCTCGCTCCAGAGGGCCTGCACCGAGCCGCTGATCGGCACCACCAGCTCGAACGACGAGCGGGTGCCGTACCCGAACAGCTCCGCGTGCACGCAGGCGCTCTCCAGCGGCGACTGCCCGGTGTCCGCGTGGGCCTGCATCGGCCGGCGCAGCTCCTCCACGGTGGGATCGCCCTCGTGGAACAGTGCCGCATAGGCCGCCCTGCACTGCGACTCGCGCGGCCCTTCTCCAGCGCCGAACGAGCGCTCGGTGATGACGTGGACTCCGGGCGAGAGCTCGTCGCGCTCGATGGTGTGGCCGTCGCCGATGGCGAGCCAGGCCTCCTCGAGGTCGGCCGCCACCAGGTGGAAGCCGTTGTAGCGCTCGCCCTCGAGCGTCCCCATCCACTCGTGCACGGCCCGCGAGTCGGGCAGGCGCAGCGCTTGGGCAACGAGCTGTCCGCGAGAGGCGCGATCGGCCGAGAGCGTCGCGTTGCGCCGGTTGGTCAGGCAGACGAAGAGACCGCGGTCGTTGACGCCCAGCCAGGTGCCGCCGGCCTTGCTGTCGCGCGGCGCGACGATCCGCGGCAGCGCGAGTCCAACCTCCGCGGGCCAAACCGCGATGCCCTCGGCCGGGCGCGCGAGGAACTCGTTCCGGTTGGAGGCGACCGCCAGCAGCGTGCCTGGGGTCGGGCGGTGGGCGAGGAGGAGCGTGCACATCGGACTACCTTCTTACTTGGTCCTGCGGCCGTTTCCATTTTTCGACACAGCCGCGCTGTACTAGAGTCCGCGACCCTATGGCGACGACCAAGCGCAGCAAGACCAGCGACAAGGCCTCGACGAAGTCCAACCTCCGCCGCCCGTTCCAGAAGGCGCGCACCGTGGACCCGCGGCCGATCACCGGACAGGAGAGCGCCAAGGAGCTGCTGGCGCACGCCTTCAGCGCTTACGTCGGCCGGCAAGAGCGCACCGCGTTCGAGCTGATGGAGCGGTCGATCGCCGAGGACTGCTCGGTCTTCCTCACCCTCTCGGGCGCGATGACGCCGGCGGGCCTGCACCAGAGCTGCATCATCCCGCTGATCGAGCGCGGCGTGATCAGCTGCCTCACCACCACGGGGGCGAACCTCTACCACGACGCCCACCGCATCATCGGGCACGCCATCCGCGAGGTGAACCCCAACGCGGGCGACCTCGCGCTGCGGCTGGCGCGCGTCATCCGCATCTACGACCTCGGCTTCTGGGAGGAGGCGCTGCTCGACACCGACGCGCTCTTCTCGGCGCTGATGCGCGGGCCCGACTACCAGAGGTCGATGACCACGCCCGAGTTCCACTACCTGCTCGGCCGCGACATCGCCGCGATGGAGGTGGCGCTGGGCGTGAAGCAGCCGTCGCTGCTCTCCACCTGCTTCAAGCACGGCGTGCCGATCTTCGTCGGCGCGGTGCAGGACGGGTCGATCTTCTTGAACGCGGTGAAGCTCAAGCGGCTCTTCCCCGAGACCTTCAAGTTCTCCATCGACATCAACGACGACGTCTTCTCGATGGCCGCCATCCAGCACTGGGCGCGGCATCACGGCAGCGAGCGCCTCGCCATCTGGATCCTCGGCGGCGGCGTCCCGAAGAACTACACGCTGCAGGGCGAGCCGCTGCTCGACCAGATCCTCTACGTGCCGACCACCGGGTTCGACATCGACGTGCAGTTCTGCGTCGACCCCGTGGACAACGGCGCGCTCTCCTCGTGCCCCGCCGGGGAGGGGCACACCTGGGGCAAGGTCTCGGTCGAGGCGGTCGAGACGGGCTCGGTCTACGTGCACTGCGACGTCACCGCGGTCTTCCCTTGGCTGACGCACGCGCTGCTCTCGGAGAAGAAGTCCACGCGCAAGCCGAAGCGGCTCTACGACCAGCTCGGGGCGGCGGACGCCATGCTCCAGAAGGACGTGGAGAAGAACCGCAAGCAGCTGCTCAAGACCCTCCACTTCCCGGGAACGCCGGGCGCGAAGCAGGTCCCTTAGCGGGTGATGAACATCAGGCCGACCGCGAAGTCGGCCTTGCTCACTGCCTCGGTTCCATCGCGCTTGAGGGCTGCCATCCGCGCAGCGGCCGGGAGCGCGCTGCCGTCGAAGACAGTGCCCGCGGGCGCGGTGGTCACCGCGTCGAAGGCGATGCTGAAGAGCACGGTGTTCGCGGGCAGCAGCACGTCGCCGTCTGTGGATGCGGCCTTCTTGCGCGCCACGCCCACGGTGAGGAAGTCCGCGAGCGGACCGCTGAGCGGCTGCAGGCCCGCCAGCGTGGCGCCCGCGCCAGAGCCCGGCTGCAGCGGCGCGCCCACGGGCACCGCCAGGCTCCCCGTCACGCCCGTCGAAAAGGTGAAGGTGGCCTTGGTGTGGTCGAGCGGCAGGTTCATCGCCACACCGAACGCCGCCGGGATGGCCGTCGCGCCGGTGGTCACATCGAGCACCAGGTGGGTCGAGGGCGGCGTGGAGCGCGCGACGTTCTTGACCAGCAGCAGCTTCGCGCTGGCGCTGGTGGGATTCGTGTAGTTGAGCGCCAGGCCCGGGGCGACGAGGCTCACCGTGGTGGTGGCCGTCACCTGTCCGCCGGCACCTGCCGCCCTGAGCGTGTAGGTGGTGGTGGCTTGCGGCATGACGGTGGTGGAGGTGGTGCCGGTGACGTCGCCCACGCCATTGTCGATCTGCAGGCTGGTCGCGTTGGCGACCGTCCACGAGAGCGTCGCGGCGCCGCCGTTGCTGATGGCGGGCGGGTTGGCGCTGAACGACGAGATCACCGGCGCCGGCACCGCCGCGGTGACGGTGACGGTGGCCCTCGCGGTCGAGAAGCTCGCCGCGTCCGTGCCCTGCGCCTTGATTTGGTAGGTGGTGGTTACCGAAGGCGTCACCTCGACGGAGCTCTTCCCGGTGACGTCACCGACGCCGTTGTCGATCGAGATCGACGTGGCGCCGACGATGCTCCAGGCGAGCGTCGTCTTGTTCCCCTGCGAGACGCTGGCGGGCGTGGCCGTGAAGGAGTCGATGGCCGGCGCGGCAGCGGTGGAGCTGCAGGCCGCAAGCGCGGCAGCGCAGACGAGCGCCCCGAGGGCGGAGGCAAGGCGGACGGTGACGACGGGGTGGTCGTGGCGGATGCGGTTCAAGGGCGGCCTCCAAGCTTCTTCACCAGCTCGATCACGTCGGACGCGTCGATCAGGTTGGCGGCGCCGACCAGGTTGCCGGCGCCGTTGTAGTCGTCGTCCGCGCTCGAGGTGAGGAGCAGCGCGGCCTCCCGCACCAGGTCGAACGCGTCGATCTGCTGGTTGTGGTCGAGGTCGCCGTTGCCGGGCACACCCGCGAGCGAGCCGCCGGCCTTCGGGAAGATCTCCCAGAAGCCGCGCCCGAACGTCGCGATGCGGATCGACGAGCCGTCGGCGGCGATGGCGAGGTCGGTCACCGAGACGAGCGGCAACCCCGCCCCATAACGCACCCAGGTGGTGGTGTCGGCCGCCTGCGCGCCGCACGCGGCGGGCCCCGGGCAGTAGGTGCCCTTGTACAGACCAAGCTCGGTGCCGGCGTAGACGGTGTTCGCGTCGCCTGGGTCCACCTTCAGCACGTTGACCGGCACGACATAGGGGAGCCCGCTCCCCGACTGGCCCTGCGCGGTCCACACCGCCGAGGGGCCCGCCCGCGCGTTCTTGGTGCGGAAGACGTGGCCCATGGTGGCGGGGACGAAGTCGGGGACGGCAGCGTTCTTCGGGACGCAGTTGTTGTTGGTGCAACAACTGCTGGCGGAGCAGTAGAGGCTGGTCTCCTGCGACCCGGCCCAGACCGTGCCCGCGGTGGCGTCCGACCAGTCGAGCGCCGCCGTCTTCACCGGGAGGTAGCGCGACTGCGCGGTGGCCGTGCCGGGCTGGAAGATCGGCTGCACCTCGAGCCAGTTCGAGTCGCTCGCCCGGGTCACGTAGACCGTCGAGAAGCCCGTGGGCTCGCCGCTGGAGGGCTGGGGCACGTGCGAGGTGGCGACCCAGTTCTGGTAGGTCTTGCCGTCGCTGGAGACCTCGAACGCGGGCGCGGGCATGGTGGCCGCGACCGCACCGCTGGTGAGCTGGAACGAGCCCGACGAGGCCCACCCGCCGCCGCCGTC
>JAYWAO010000182.1:0-5857 GCA_043782365.1 Deltaproteobacteria bacterium | reverse complement strand
CGACATACTCCTGCGGCACGTGGATCGTGGCCGCGATGATCGGCTCTTCGATGTGGTGGTACTTGCCGGCATCCGGGATCTCGGCCGGGTTCGCGACCTCCCTGACCACGCCATCGTTCATGTGCAGGCGGTAGCGAACCGTCGGCGCAGTGACGATGAGGTCCATGTCGTACTCGCGCTCGAGCCGCTCCTGGACGATCTCCATGTGCAGCAGGCCGAGGTAGCCGCAGCGGAAGCCGAAGCCGAGCGCCTGCGAGGTCTCGGGCTCATACGTGAACGCGCTGTCGTTGAGCTTGAGCTTCTCGAGCGCGTCGCGGAGGTTCTCATAGTCCGAGGAGTCCACCGGGAAGATCCCGGAGAACACCATCGGCCTGATCTCCTTGAAGCCCGGCACCGCCACTTCGCAAGGCCGGCCCACCTCGGTGATGGTGTCGCCCACCTTGGCGTCGTGGATCACCTTCACGTTGGCGACGAGGAAGCCCACCTCGCCGGCCATCAGCTCCGGCTTGGGGCGCGCCTTGGGCGCGAAGACGCCCAGCTCCGCGACCTCGTACTCGCGGCCGTTCGACATGAACTTGATCTTCTGCTTGGGCCGCAGCGTGCCCTCGAAGACGCGCACCAGCATGACGACGCCGCGATAAGAGTCATACCAGCTGTCGAAGATGAGGACCTTGAGCGGGCCTTCGGGGTCGCCCTCCGGCGGCGGCACCATCTCGACGATCTTCTCGAGGAGGAGATCGATGTTGACCCCCTCCTTGGCGCTGACCGGCACGGCGACGCTGGCGTCGAGACCGATCACCTCTTCGATCTCCTTGCGGGTCCCCTCGACGTCGGCCGAGGGCAGGTCGATCTTGTTGATGGTCGGCACGATCGCGAGGTCGTGCTCGAGCGCGAGGTAGACGTTGGCGAGCGTCTGCGCTTCGACGCCCTGGCTGGCATCGACCACCAGCACCGCGCCCTCGCAAGCGGAGAGCGAGCGCGACACCTCGTAGGCAAAGTCGACGTGTCCGGGCGTGTCGATCAGGTTGAGGACGTACTCCTGCCCGTCCTTCGCCGTGTACGGCATGCGGACCGACTGCGCCTTGATGGTGATCCCGCGCTCGCGCTCGAGGTCCATGTTGTCGAGGAACTGCTCCGACATCTCGCGCTTGGTGACGGTGCCGGTCTTCTCGAGCAGGCGGTCGGAGAGCGTGCTCTTGCCGTGGTCGATGTGCGCGATGATGGCGAAGTTGCGCAGGTGTGCATTGGCTGCGGGCATGG
This sequence comes from Deltaproteobacteria bacterium, assembly GCA_043782365.1. Lineage (GTDB taxonomy): Bacteria > Myxococcota > Myxococcia > Myxococcales > 40CM-4-68-19 > CAIWCD01. Next base: position 4,597 of record JAYWAO010000182.1, on the reverse strand, counting down.
CTCTCTTCGGCTTGCAAGAAGGCGGTACGGCCAGTTGCCCCAAGGCGGGGCGAGGCGCGGGGTCTAACACGCAGGTGGCGGACGCACAATGCGCTCGCCTCGGGCCGGGTGACTACGGCCGGGCCTCGTAGACCAGGAGGCTTTGCCCGGGTGTCCTTCCCTCCACCCTTCGTGACACTTCCGAGCAGAAGCGCCATGCGGAAGCTGCGCGCCCACCGTCACGCCTGCTACACTCGGCTTCTCGATGCGCCTCCACCTCGTCGCCACCTCGCTGCTGCTCGCGTTCCAATTTCCTTTCTGCGCGCACACGCCGAAGGACGCGCCCGCGAGCGATGCACCTGAGCCGCTCGAGACCTCCGTCGAAGTGAACGGCGAGGAGCTGGTGCGCACCTTCGACCTCAACCGCGACGGCAAGGCCGACGACTGGAAGCACTACAGGCTGCTCCCCGACCTCACCGAGAACGGCAAGCCGCGCGAGCTCTTGATCCGCCGCGAGATGGACACCAACTTCGACGGCAAGGTCGACCTGATCACCTGGTTCAACGAGGACGGCACCCGCGCGAAGGAGAGCTTCGACCTCGACTTCGACGGGAAGCCCGACGTGATCGTCGTCTACGAAAAAGGCGTGATCGTCCGCAAGGAGACCTTCCACGGCTCGGCCTCCGACAAGCCCGACACCATCGCCTACTACGAGGGCGGCAAGAAGGTCCGCGTCGAGCGGGAGGTGCGCACCCGCGGCAAGGTCGACACCTGGGAGTACTTCGAGAACGGCCGTCTGACCCGCGTGGGCGAAGACCTCGACGGCGACGGCCTCGTCGATCGCTGGGCCAAGGCGAAGGAGCCCGACGACGACGACGCGGGCGCGGCGAAGAAGCCGCCCGCGAAGAAGTAGCTCCTCTCGGGACTGCGACGGCGACTGCTACGGCGCGTTGGTGCCCTTGCGGCCGTAGCGGTCTTCGAGGCGCACCACGTCGTCCAGCTCGGGCGTGCTCACCTCGAGCACCTGCGTGTCCTCCACCGCGATCATCCGGTGGCGCAGGAACGGCGTGATCCGGAACGACTCGCCGGGTCCGAGGATGCGCTCGGTGAGCACGTCCCCCTCGCCGGTCTGGAACTTCATCTGGCCCGTCCAGACGTGGACTGTCTCGTCTTTTACCTGGTGGTACTGCAGGCTCAAGGCGTGGCCGGCCTTGATGAAGAGCACCTTGCCCACGTACTTCTCGGAGTGGGCCCAGATGATCTCGTGGCCCCAGGGCTTCTCGACCCGCTTGACCGCCACCGCGCTCTTGTCCACTTGGTCTCCCCGGCAGGCTCTCGCTCTGCGCTCACTGCGCCGGCATCACCATCGCCGGTGCGCGCAGCTGCCGCTCGGCGTCCTTCTGCACCTTCGCAGCGTCGTCCTTGTTCGCGAACGACCCGACCCGGACCCGATACCACGTTCCCTTCGCGCCGAGATCGACCTCGAGGACGTGGACGTCGAAGCCAGCCGCGCGGGCCTTGGCCTGGAGCTTCTGGGCCACCTTCTGATCGGGCGAGGCGCCGAGCTGCACGGTGAACCTGCCGGCCTCGGACGCGCGGACCGCCTTGCCGGGCTTCTCCTTGGGCGCAGGCTTGTGCCCAGGCTCCGACGCGGGCTTCTTGGGCTCCACCTTGGGCTCCACCTTGGGCTCCGCCGCGAGCCCGGCGGGGGGGGCCTCGACCTTGGGCGCGGGCTCGTCGTCGTCGGCCGCCTCGCTGCCCGCGCCGTCCGCCTTCCTCTCGAACGGGGGCTGGCTCGGCCCGCCGGGTCTCGCGCTCACTGGCCTCCCCGGCTCGCCGTCGGCCTTGTGCTCGTCCTTGGCCTCAGCCTTCGCATCCTCGACCGACGGCGGCGCGACCACCTTGGGCACCTTCGGGGCCCGGCTCGCCGCGTCGAGCGCCGCGAGATCTCCCGCGGGCGGCTGCTGCGGGGCGGCCAGCGACGACGAGGCGATCTGCCGGCCTACCAGGACGCCGAGCGAGAACAGCGCGCCGAACAGGACCAGCACGGCGACGCCGAGGAGCGCCACCTGCCGGCGCTCGATCTTCAGCTCGATCGGCTGGTCGCTCTTGCGCACGGGTGGCATCTACCATCCGCCAGGGGCCGGGGAAAGAATCTGGCCCTCGGACGTCGCGGCGAGGTGGCTCCTCAGGGTCCTGCTCTCACGCGGTCGGCTGGACCCCGGTCTCCTCGACCTCGGGCGCGTCCATCCGCTCCGGCGCCGAGACGCCCAGCACCGCGAGCGCGTTGCGCAAGACCTGCTTGACCGCCCACACGAGGTACAAGCGCGCGGCCGTCTTGGCCGGGTCGTCCGAGATCACGCGCTCGGTCTTCTTGTATTTGGTGTAATACCCGTGAAACTGCGCGATGGTCTCTTGCAGGTAGAAGACCACCCGGTGCGGCTCCAGCGCCGCCGCCGCGCCCGCGATCACCTCGGGGAACGTGAGGAGCCGCTTCACCAGCTCGAGCTCCTCGGGAAGCGTCAGCGTCGAGAGCGCCGCGAAGTCGTACTTCGGCGCCAGCCCCTTCTCCTCCGCCGCCTTGCGCAGGATCGCCGCGCACCGGGCGTGCCCGTACTGCACGTAGAAGACCGGGTTGTCGGAGCTGTGCTTCTTGGCGAGCGCGACGTCGAAGTCGACCGCCATGTCGCCGCGGCGCAGGAGGAAGAAGAAGCGGGTAGCGTCGGCCCCCGCCTCCTCGAGCAGCTCCCGCAGGGTGACGAAGTTCGCCGCCCGCTTGCTCATCTTGAACGGCTGCCCGTCCTTCATCAGATTTACGAGCTGCAGGAGGATGACTTCCAGCGAGCCGCCCATCGCCGCCACCGCGGCCTTCATCCGGGCCACGTAGCCGCCGTGGTCGGCGCCCCAGACGTTGACCATCCGCGTGTAGCCGCGCTCGATCTTGTTCCAGTGGTAGGCGACGTCGGCCGCGAAGTAGGTGGGCTCGCCCGAGGTCTTGAAGAGTGGCCGGTCGCGGTCGTCGCCGAACCGGGTGGTCTTCATCACCAGCAGCTTCTTGCCGATCTGCGCGTCCTCGTCGTCGTGGAGCGCTGCCGGCGCGTCGGCCTGCGCCGCCTCCGCGGGCTTCTCGGGCGCGGGCTCCGCAGGCCTCGCAGCCGCCTGCTTCGCCTCGTGCGCGGCGGTATTCTTCGCGGTCTTGGCGGCCTTGATGGTGTCGGCCGGGGCCTCGAGCACCTCCTCCGCGAGCACCCCCTTCTCGCGCAGCACCTCGACCGCGCGCGCGATGGCGCCCGCGTCGTGCAGCGACTTCTCCGAGAACCAGGTGTCGAAGTGGATGTTGAAGAGCGCGAGGTCCTTCTTCAGCAGCCGCTCGATGATGTCGTCGGTGCCGAACTTCCGCAGCGCCTCTTTCTGCTCCTCGAACGGCCTGCGCAGCGCGGCTGCCCGCTCGGCGGCGGGCATCGACGAGAGCCACGCGCGCGAGACGTCCTTGACGTAGTCGCCCTGGTAGTCGTCCGGGTCGAGCGGGATCAGCGGGCAGCCCGCGCAGCCTTCGATACTTTCGGTAACCGCGATCTCGCTCGCCCGCGCCAGCACCGCGTGCGCGAGCTTGAACACCTGCCCGCCGGCGTCATTGACGTAGAACTCGCGCGAGACCTTCCAGCCAGCCCAGTCGAGCAGGCTGGCCACCGTGTCGCCCACCACCGCGCCGCGGCCGTGGCCCACGTGCATCGGGCCGGTCGGATTGGCCGAGACGAACTCGACCATCGCCGGCACGCCGCCGCCCGCGTCGCTGCGGCCGAAGCGGTCGCCCTCGAGCGCGATCGCCTCCACCTCCCGGTGCCACGCCGAGACCGCCACCGTCAGGTTGAGGAAGCCCGGCCCGGCGACCTCCACCGAGGTGAGGAGCTTGTCGGGATCTTCGATCCGCTTGACGATCTCGGCCGCGAGAGCGCGCGGGTTGCTCTTGGCGGCGCCCGTGGCAGCCGCGTGCTGCTTCTGCAGCACCAGCGCCGCGTTGCAGGCGAAGTCGCCGTGCGCCGCCTGCTTGGGCGCGTCCAGCTGCACGTCGAACCCGAGCCCGGCCGGCAACAGGCCGTCCCTCGCGCAGGCCTGCAGGGCCCGCTCGAGCACTTGCGCCACTCGCTGCTTGATCATCTCTTCTCCAGAGCGGGCGCGGGCCAGCTCGTCACCTTGTCGCCGCGCCAGTGGTACTCGGCATCGAACAGCGGCCGCAGCCGCTCCCAGCTCGCGTAGAGGTGCTCGATCATCACCTTCGCCTGCCCGAGCACCGGCATGAAGTTGGTGTCGCCGTTCCAGCGCGGCACGATGTGCCAGTGCGCATGGTCGGCGATGCCGGCCCCCGCGGTGCGGCCGAGGTTGAGCCCGACGTTGCTGCCGTGCGGCTGGTACGCAGCCTGGACGATCCCGAGCGCGACGCGGAGCATGGCAGAAAGCTCCTGCCACTCGGCCTCGGCGAGGGCGTGCAGGTCGGCGGTGTGCTGGCGCGGCACCACCATCAGATGGCCGTTGTTGTACGGGTACTTGTTGAGGATGGCGAAGGTGTTCGCGGTGCGGCCCAGGATCAGGTTCTCGCGATCGGCGGCGGCGCGCGGCA
>JAYWAO010000181.1:0-5857 GCA_043782365.1 Deltaproteobacteria bacterium | reverse complement strand
CGGCGTCGAGCCAGAGCTCGTCCATGTCGTAGCCCGCGTCGGTGACCTGGCTCTGCCCCTGGCCGCGGTGGTCGAAGGCGATGCAGCGGTAGCGCTTGGAGAGCTCTGCCCGCTGCACGTCGTACATCCGGCCGCTCCAGAAGAGGCCGTGCGAGAAGACGATGGTCTCCGGGCCGCTGCCAGACTCTTCGTAGTGCAACGCACAGCCGTTGATTTCGATGGTGGGCATCGCGTGACTATATCGCCCGCGCGCGCATCGGCATGCCGTGCTTCGGGCGCAGCGTGATGCTCGGCTGCGGGGTGCAGTCGTGGCCGGGTTCCAACTCCAGCTTCACTCTTTGCAGCAGCGTCGCCAGCACCAGCACCGCCTCGGTGACGGCGAAGGCGTTGCCGATGCAGATGCGCGGCCCGCCGCCGAAGGGGAAGAAGGTGAACCGCGGCAGCGCCTCCGCCCGGCCCTCGAGGAAGCGCTGCGGGTCGAACCCCTCCGGGTTCTGCCAGCGGGCGCGGCTGCGGTGGGTGACGTACGGGCTGACGAAGACGAGCGAGCCCTTGGGCACCTTCACGTCGCCGATCGAGTCCTCCTTCTCGCAGGAGCGGGCGATGATCCAGGCCGGCGGGTAGAGGCGCATCGCCTCGTCCACCACCGCGCGCGTCCGCCTGAGCCTGGGCACGTCGGCGAACCCGGGCGTGCGCCCGCCCAGCTCGGCCGCCAGCTCCTCACGCAGCGCCCGCTCCTCGGCCGGGTGCTTGGAGAGCAGCATCAAGGTCCAGGTGAGCGCGTTGGCGGTGGTCTCGTGGCCCGCGAGGAAGGCGGTCATCACCTCGTCGCGCAGCTGCTGGTCGTCCATCCCCTCGCCGGTCTCCTCGTCGCGTGCCTCCATCAGCATCGAGAGCAGGTCCTGCTCCTGCTCGCCGGTGCGGCGACGCTCGGCGATCATCCCCAGCACCACGTCGTCGAGCACCTTGAGGTCGCGGTTGAAGCGCCGGTTCTCGCGGGTGGGGACGCCAGGCGGGAGATCGAAGATGCGCGTCATCCGGTCGTTGGCAGTGACGAGGATGTTGTTCATCGCCGCGCCGATCTCGTCGGCGCTGTCCGCGGTGTCCTTGGAGAGCAGGGTCAGCGAGACGATGCGCAGGGTCAGCGTCATCATCTCGTGCAGCACGTCGCGCGGGGCGCTGGTATTACTCTTGTCGGCGGCGGCCTCGCGGGCCCACTCCGTCGCCAGCTCGCTGGTGCAGCGGACCATCACCTCGGCGAAGCCGTGCAGCCGCTTGTGGTGGAAGGCGGGCTGCATGATCCGCCGCTGCCGCTTCCAGAACGCCCCCTCGCTGGTGAGCAGCCCGTTGCCGAGCACGCGGCGGATCTTCTCGAAGCCCGGCGTGTTCTTGCCGTAGCTGGCCTCGTTGTCCTGCAGCACGTGCTTGATGTGCGCGGGGTCCACCAAGAGGTGCGCGATGCGCGGACCGAAGCGGAAGCGGACGAGGTCGCCGTACTTCTCGGCGGCGGCGAGGAAGAGGCGCATCGGGTCTTCGCGGGCGGCGCGCAGGGAGCCGAGGAGGAGATCGCCGCGGGGGCCGGGGGCGGTGCGGGGCATCTGACGAGTATCCCCTGCCCGTTGGATCCGCGCTTGGGCTCACGACAACGGCCGCCCCGCAGCCCCCGGTGGCGCGCGCCCCCCGCACGTTGTAAACAGCGCCGCATGATCCCCCGCTACTCGCGCCCCGAGATGTCGCGTCTGTGGACCCCCGAGCACCGCTTCGCCCGCTGGCTGGAGGTGGAGCTCGCCGCGGGCCGCGCGATGGCCAAGGCCGGACTCATCCCGGCCGAGGCGATCGAGGAGTGCGCGCAGAAGGGCGGGACGTTCAGCGCGCAGGACGCCGCGGCCATCGAGGAGATCGAGAAGACCACCAAGCACGACGTGATCGCCTTCCTCACCTTCATGGAGGGCCGCATCGGCCCGGCCGCGCGCCACCTGCACTTCGGGATGACGTCATCAGATGTCCTCGACACCTCGCTGGCGCTCCTCCTGCGCGAGGCGGCCGACCTGCTGCTCGCCGGCATCGACAAGGCCCGGGCCGCGGTGCTGCGGCGCGCGCTCGAGCACAAGCACACGCCCTGCATCGGCCGCTCGCACGGCATCCACGCCGAGCCGACGACCTTTGGGCTCAAGCTGCTCGGCTGGGTGGACGAGCTTCGCCGCGCCCGCGAGCGGATCGCGCGCGCCAGGGAGGTGATCGCCTACGGCAAGATCAGCGGCGCGGTGGGAACGTTCGCGCACCTCGCGCCGGCCATCGAAGAGAGCGCGCTCGCTGGGCTGGGCCTCAAGCCCGAAGCGGTCTCGACGCAGATCGTCCACCGCGACCGGCACGCAGAGTTCTTCCTCGCCATCGCGCAGGCGGGCGCCTCCATCGAGCGGTTCTGCGTCGAGATCCGCCACCTGCAGCGCACCGAGGTGCGCGAGGCGGAGGAGCCGTTCACGCCCGGCCAGAAGGGCTCGTCGGCGATGCCGCACAAGCGCAACCCCGTGCTCAGCGAGAACCTCTCGGGGCTCGCCCGCATGCTGCGCGGGTACGCGGTCGCGGCGCTGGAGAACGTGCCGCTCTGGCACGAGCGCGACATCAGCCACTCCAGCGTCGAGCGGATGATCGGCCCCGACGCCACGGTTACACTTGATTTCATGCTCCACCGCTTCGCGGGCCTCTTGGACGGCCTGCGCGTCTACCCCGCGCGGATGCTGGAGAACCTCGCCCTCACCAAGGGGCTCGTCTTCTCGCAGCCCGTGCTGCTGCGGCTGATCGAGAGCGGGCTGGAGCGGCAGGCGGCCTACGTGGTCGTGCAGCGCAACGCCATGCGCGTCTGGGACGAGGGCCGGGAGTTCAAGGACCTGCTCGCGCAGGACCCCGACGTGCAGTTGCGCGTGCCCGCCGAGAAGCTGGAGGCGGCGTTCGATCTGCAGCACGAGCTGCGGCACGTGGACGCCATCTTCGCGCGGACGCTTGGAGGTTGAGGCGAACGCCACCCAGTTCCCCTCCTGGTCAACTGGCGCGGACGATGGTGACCACCTTCGTCGTCCCCTGCCGCGAAGTGCGGACGATCACCGGTGACCCTGGCGTCCCGCGGAGGCGCACGCGCGCGTCGGCCGCGCCGGTCACGGGCTTGCCGTCGATGTCGAGCAGCGTGTCGCCGACGAAGACGCCCGCCTGCTCGGCGGGTGAGCCCGCGATCACCATCATCACGCTGACGCCGCCCGAGTCGCCGCGCAGATAGAGGCCCACCTCGCCAGGCCCGGCCTTGACGGCGCTCGCCACCAGGTCGCCCACGTCGAGCGCCTGCCCCTCGGCGAGCGTGACCGTCTGCCCCTTCACCGTGGTGGTGGGGGAGACGTAGACCGTGACCGAGTGCTCGCCGGGCGCGAGGTCTTCGAGCGTGAAGCGGCCGTCGCTGCCCGTGTGCTCGATGTGGGCGCGGTCGGCGAAGACCGTGGCGTCGGCGAGCGGCTTGCCCGACTCGTCGGTGACCCGGCCGGTGATCTTCGCGGCGGGCGCGAGGACCACCTCCACCTGCGCGGTCTGCCCGATCTGCACGGACGCGTGAGCCTCGCCGCGCCGCCCGTCGCTGGTCTTCACCGAGATGCGGCTCTGGCCCGCGGCGACGTCGTCGAGCACGAACCGCTCCCCCGAGAAGGTCTGGCTGTCGCCGTCGCTGAAGACGTCGGAGCCGTCGCCATCGGCGGTGACCTGCACCTGGAAGGTGCCCTGCGCCGGCGCGCCCGCGAGGTGACCTTCGACGCGCCCGCCGGGCTGCAGCGTCACGTTGATTTGCTGCTGGTCGCGCGTCGCCTGCGCCGTGCCCACCCGTCCGCCGCGCTGCGCGTGCACCTCGAGCGTGGGAGGGAGATCGCCGAGTGGCCGCTGCAGCGTGGCGCGGCCCTGCTCGTCGGCCTGCAGGAACATGCTGAAGCGCAGGTCGGCCTGGCCGCTGTGGACCTGCACCAGCGCGCGCGGCGCCGGCGCGCCGCCCGTCTCGAGCACCTGGATGACCACCGTGGTCTGGTCCTCGCGCTCCTCGGGCAGGGCCAGGTCCTGCACCACCGTCTTGCCGGCCTCGACCTGCACCACCGGCGCCTGCGGGCCGCCGAAGCTCATCCCGTCGCCGAGCCGCAGGAAGATCCGGTAGCTCCCCGGCGGCAGCTCGAATCGATAATTGCCTCCGCTATCGACTGGTCCCCGCGCGAAGTCGCCCGTCCGCGCCGCCATCTGGGCCCTCACCGCCGTCACGGCGAGCCCGTCGGGCAGCGCCGTCTTGCGGTTGATGCGGCCGGTGACCGTGCCGGTCTCTCCGAGGGTGAAGTCGGCCTTGGCGGTCTGGCCCTCGACCACCTCGACCTGCTGGCTGACGCCGAGCGAGGCGCCCTGGCGCAGCACCGAGATCGGCTGGCGGCCCGGGGGGAGGCCGCCGAGGAGGAAGCGGCCGTCGGCGCCGGTGAGCGCCTCGCTGGTCCCGTCGGCGCTGCGCTGGGCGCGGGCGCGCACGCCTTCCACCGGATTGCCGTTGCCGTCGACGACGGTGCCCTCGACGCGGCCGACACCCTTGAGCTCCGCCTTGAGCGTGAAGCGCTGGCCCGGGAGCACGCTGATGCCTTTGTGATCGTCGGTGACGAAGCCCTCGGCGCTGAAGACCACGTCGTAGCTGCCCGGCGCGAGGCCTTCGACCGCGTAGCGCCCGTCGGGTCCGCTCACGCCGCGGCCGAGGTCGCCGTCGAGGTTGTTGGGGCTGACGTCGACGTGCGCGCCCGCGATCGGCGCGCCGCCTTTGGTCACCACCACGCCCTCGATCGCCGAGCCCTTGCCCAGCTTGATCTCGACGCCGCGCACCGTCTGGCCCGCGAGCGCGAGCAGCGGCTGCGGCGCGTTGCCGGCCTCGCTGCCGCTGCGCGCGGAGAGGGTCCACCTCCCGGGCTCCACCTCGAGCGAGAAGGTGCCGCTCGAGGAGGCCACCGCCAGCGCGGGCTCGCGGCCGCCGAGGCCCGTCACCTCGGCACCCGGCACCGGGACGCCGCCCTCGCGGACCACGCGCCCCTCGAGGAAGCTGGCCTGCTGCAGCTCCAAGAGCAGCTCGCCCTGCCGCGGCACCGTGGCGCTCTTCTCGGCCTTGCCGAACCCGGGCGCGCGCGCCTCCACCTGCCAATCGCCCGGCGCGAGGCCCTGCGCGGTGAAGCGGCCGCGCTCGTCGCTGGTGACCAGCACGCGCTCCTCGGCGGGCACGTCGACGCGGGAGCCCGGCCGCGTCCTGGGCGAGAGCGTCACCTGCGCGAGCGGCACCGCCTCGCCCTTGCTCAGCGTGCGGCCCGCGAGCGTGGCGCCCGCGGCCAGCTCGAGCGCGGCGCGGCTCACCGGCTCTCCCTGCGCGCGCTTCACCTCTCTCTGCGCGGGCGCGAATCCGCGCGCGCGCGCGGACGCCAGATACGCGCCGGGCCTGGCGGCGAGCCTCACCTTGCCAGCCTCGCCCGTGGTGCCGGCGCCCGCGAGCCGCCACTCGACCTGCGCGGTGTTCGGGTCGGTGCGTCCGCGGAGGTAGAGCCGCACGGCCGCGCCGGGAAAGGGCTTGCCGGCGGCGGTGACGAGAAGCTCGATGAAGCCGTCGGCGGCCACCGCGACCTGCTCGACCACGGGAGTGGGCCCGGGCGCGGCCCCTTCGCCCTTCACCCGCTGGGGATCGGCGTCGCCCGCGGCGCTGCCCGGCGCTCCCGAGCCCGCCCGCGTGACTCCAGCGCCGCTGCCGTCCTGCGCGCCCGCCTGCGGGGCTGCCTCGGTCTCGCTCTCGGGCCCCGGCCTGTTGACCAAGAGGTACGCG
>JAYWAO010000180.1:0-5857 GCA_043782365.1 Deltaproteobacteria bacterium | reverse complement strand
CGAAGATCGCCGCCGTCGTGTTCGACCGGAACGGCTTCAACTACCACGGCCGCGTCGCGGCCGTTGCCGAGGGCGCCCGCAAGGGCGGCCTCAAGTTCTAGAGAGGCAATGCGAATGGCTGCTCCGATCAATCCGAACGATCTCCCCGAGCTCACCGACCGCGTGGTTCACATCAACCGCGTCGCCAAGGTGGTCAAGGGCGGCCGGCGCTTCAGCTTCTCCGCGCTGGTCGTCGTTGGCGATGGCCAGGGCCACGTTGGCGCCGGCCTCGGCAAGGCGAACGAAGTCCCCGAAGCGATCCGCAAGGGCGGCGAGCAGGCGAAGAAGAACCTCTTCAAGGTTCCCCTCGCCGGCAACACCATCCCCCACGAGATCAAGGGCCACTTCGGCGCCGGCAAGGTGCTGCTCAAGCCCGCAGGCGAAGGTACCGGCGTCATCGCCGGTGGCTCCGTCCGCGCGGTGCTCGAGGCGGTGGGCATCCGCAACATCCTGACGAAGAGCCAGGGTTCGCGGAACCCGCACAACGTCGTCAAGGCGGCCCTCGACGGTCTGCGCAAGCTGCGCAACCCCGAGGAGATGGCCCGGCTGCGCGGCAAGGAGCTCTCCGAGCTCCGCGGCGAGGCGCCGAAGGCTTAGGCAGTCGCCCATTAGAAGACCCGCCCGCACCGCGCGATCTCTCGCGCGGTCCGGGCGGGTGTCGATCACCCCTTTTGGCAACCATGTGGCACCCCTTTTGGAGTCAATGATGGCTATCAAGATCAAGCTGGTCCGCTCGATGAGCGGGCACACCGAGAAGCACCGCGAGACTCTGCGCGGCCTGGGCCTCACCCGCGTCGGCGTCACCCGCATCGTCGCCGACACCAAGCCCATCCGCGGCATGGTCAACAAGATCGCGTACCTCTGCGAAGTCGCGGAGACCACGGAAGAGGCCAAGCCGTTCGGCCGCCGCTTCCGCGCCAAGCAGCAGGCTGCCGCCGCGGCCGCCGCCAAGAAGTAGTTGGCTGGGTTGCGGTTGCTTCTAAATAGATTCTACTGAAGTTAGTCCACTGAAGTTCATCTACTGAGTGTACGGGCCTCCGGGCCCGGAGCGAGCGGGCGAACCCCGCGCAGGAGAAGACCATGCACGAGCTTTCCCGTCTTACGCCCCCCGCGGGCGGTGGTGCCAAGGAGAAGAAGCGCGTCGGTCGTGGCCAGGCCTCCGGCCAGGGCAAGACCGCAGGCCGCGGCGGCAAGGGCCAGAAGGCCCGCAGCGGCAACATGAACTTCATCGGCTTCGAGGGCGGGCAGATGCCGCTCCAGCGCCGCATCGCCAAGCGCGGCTTCTCGAACCCGTTCCGGGTCGAGTACGCGCTCGTCAACGTGGGCCAGCTCGAGAAGCTCGACGCCTCCAAGACCTGGGACCTCGACCTCCTCCTCTCGGAGAAGATCCTCCGCGACGGCAAGGATGGCCTGAAGATCCTCGGCGACGGCGAGTTGACCAAGGCGATCACGGTCAAGGCGCACAAGTTCTCCGCCTCCGCGAAGGAGAAGATCGAGAAGGCCGGCGGCAAGGCCGAGGAGATCGCTCCCGCCGTCAAGGTGACGCCGCAGGAGAAGAAGGCCGCCGAGAAGGCCGCTGCCAAAGAAGCAGCCAAGGCCGCCAAGAAGGCTTAAAGAAGTGCTGGCATGATCGGGGGACGTCATCTGTTCCCCGCTGTTCCCCGATCGGTCCCCGCGCGAGAGGCCTGGCTGACCGCCGGGCCGCTCGAGAGAGGCAACTACCGCCGTGTCGTTCGCCAACGCCTTCAGCAACCTGTTCCGCATCGCAGAGCTCCGCAAGCGGCTGGGCTATACCCTCCTCTTGCTCGCGGTCTACCGCGTCGGTGTGTTCGTCACCGCCCCGGGCGTGAACCGCGAGGTGATGAAGAAGTACATCGAGAGCTCGGGCGGGTTCCTCAACCTGCTCAACCTCTTCACCGGCGGCGGGTTCGAGCAGCTCTCGATCTTCGCCCTCGGCATCATGCCGTACGTCTCGGCCTCCATCATCCTGCAGCTGCTCACCGTCGTCGTCCCCACCCTGGAGAAGCTCTCCAAGGAGGGCGAGATGGGGCGCCGCAAGATCACCCAGTACACCCGCTACGGCACCATCCTCTTGTCGATGGTCCAGGGCTTCGGCATCGCCAAGTACCTGGAGTCGGTCCGCGCCGGCAACGAGAGCGTGGTCCCCGACGACGTCAAGGGCTGGGGTTTCCGGCTGCTCACCATCGTCACGCTGACCGCTGGCACCGCGTTCATCATGTGGCTCGGCGAGCAGATCACCGAGCGCGGCATCGGCAACGGCATCTCGCTGATCATCTTTGCCGGCATCGTCGCCCGCATCCCGCAGGCGGCCATCCAGACCTTCCAGACTTTCCAGGACAAGGCGGACGACTCCACCGTCGACCTCCTCATCCTGACCGCGGTGATGCTGCTGACCATCGGCTTCATCGTCTATGTCGAGCGCGCCCAGCGGAAGATCCCGGTGCACTACGCCAAGCGCGTGGTGGGCCGCCAGACCTTCTCCGGCCAGAGCACGCACCTGCCGCTCAAGGTGAACACCGCCGGCGTCATCCCGCCGATCTTCGCCTCGTCGGTGCTGCTCTTCCCGGCCACGCTCGCGACCTGGATCCCCAAGCTCAAGCCCGCCGCTGATGCGATGCAGCGCGGCGGCTGGATCTACGACGGCCTCTACGTCCTCGGGATCATCTTCTTCGCCTACTTCTACACGGCGGTGACCTTCAACCCCACCGACGTGGCGGACAACCTGCGCAAGTACGGCGGCTACATCCCGGGCATCCGGCCGGGCAAGAGCACCGCCGACTTCATCGACCACGTGCTCTCGCGGATCACCTTCGGCGGTGCCATCTACATGAGCGCGGTCTGCGTGCTCCCGGGCATCCTGGCGGCGAAGTACAACGTGCCGTTCCAGTTCGGCGGCACGGCGCTGCTCATCGTGGTGGGCGTGGCGCTCGACACCGTCCAGCAGATCGAGAGCCACCTGATCACCAGGCACTATGAGGGCTTCACCGGTCCCCGTGGCCCGCGCATCCGCGGCCGCCGCGACGGAGTTGGTGCAGTCGCCGGCGTTCCGGCGTAGAAGACCGCGGCAAAACCCCGTAGCTCTAGCCGGGAGTCACCCGTGAACCTCATCTTCCTCGGACCTCCCGGAGCAGGGAAGGGCACCCAGGCGCAGCGGCTCATCCAGCGCCTGGGCATTCCGCAGCTCTCGACCGGCGACATCCTCCGCAAGGCAGTCGCCGCCGGCACGCCGCTCGGGCTCAAGGCCAAGGCCGTGATGGCCGCGGGGCAGCTGGTGTCCGACGAGATCGTCAACGGGATCATCGACGACGCCCTCGGGCAGCCCGCGCAGGCGAATGGCTTCCTGCTCGACGGCTTCCCGCGCACGGTGCCCCAAGCCCAGGCGCTCGATGCCATGCTCGCCAGGCGCGGCCGCAAGATCGACCACGTGATCGCGCTCGAGGTGAACACCGAGGAGCTGGTCGCGCGGCTCGCGGGCCGCCTGACCTGCCCGAAGTGCTCCACCACCTTCCACCCGAAGAGCAACCCGCCCAAGGTCGATGGGGTCTGCGACAAGTGTGGCAGCACGCTCGTCGTCCGTCCTGACGACGCTCCGGCGAGCGTGCGGCAGCGGCTGGTCGAGTACGAGACCAAGACGGCGCCGCTCACCGCCTACTACGACCAGCACGGCACCGCGCGGCACATCGACGGGCTCGGTGGCCTCGACGAGGTCGAAGGCCGCATCCACGCCAAGCTCGGCTTGAAGTAGCCGGCGGTGGCGAGCGGCGGCATCGAGCTGAAGTCGAAGGACGAGATCGCGCGGATGCGCGAGGCCGGCCTGATGACCTGGGAGGTGCTCGAGCTCGTCGAGAAGGCCGTGCAGCCCGGCGTCTCGCTGCTCGAGCTCGACGCCATCTCCGCCTCGGAGACGAAGAAGCGCGGCGGCGTCTGCGCGTTCCTCGGCCAGTACGGGTTCCCCAAGAGCATCTGCATCTCGGTGAACGAGCAGGTCGTGCACGGGGTGCCCACCAAGCGAAAGCTCGTCGAGGGCGACCTCTGCAAGCTCGACTTCGGCGTGATCCTGCACGGCTTCTACGGAGACTCGGCGCGGACGATCATCGCGGGCAAGGGAAGCGCGGAGAGCCGGAAGCTCGTCACCGCCACGCGAGACGCGCTCGAGAAGGGCATCGCCGCCATGAGGCCCGGCGGGCGGGTGAGCGACATCGGCGCCGCGGTCGAGGGCCACGTCGAGCCGCTGGGGTACAGCGTGGTGCGCGACTACGTGGGGCACGGCATCGGGCGGAAGCTGCACGAGGAGCCGCAGGTGCCGAACTATGGGCCCGCGAATTGGCAGCGCAGCATGAAGAACCCGCGGCTGGTGCCAGGGATGGTGCTGGCGGTCGAGCCGATGGTAAACCTCGGGACGTGGGAGTGCGAGACGCTCCCGGACAACTGGACCGTGGTGACGGCAGACGGGAAGTGGTCGGCGCACTGGGAGCACACGATCGCCATCACCGAGGATGGGCCCGTGGTGTTGACGCGGCCGTAATCGACGCACGAGGAGGCCCGTGCGCGGCCGTGCAGCAGGCTAGAACGGCACCGTGCGCCCCGCCTTGCGGAACTTGGGCTCATCGTAGACGACCTGGCCGGCCAGTTTGTCGATGAAACCCTCCCCCTCGGCCTTGAACTGCGCGGCCTCCGCAGCGGTGAGCACCATTCGGACCATGTACTGCGAGATGGTCCCGACTGCGATTTCCAGCAGCAGGCCACCTTTGCCATCGTCGAGCAGCAGGTGGCTGCCCTGGCGCTCGAAGATCACCTTCGGCTTCTTTGCGTTGTTCTTGGACATGGTCGCCCCCGCCTTACTTCTTGCGCCCGTTCTTGCCCTGGCTTGCGCCGGGCTTGCCCGGCTTGCCGTTGCTCGGGGCCTTGGCCTTCTGCGGACCCGGCCTGACCACCTGCTCGACGTGACTGGGCCGGCCGTTGATCACCAGGATCTCGGGCACGCCGCCCGAGGTGAACCCTCCGGCCTTGAAGTGCGCGTTGGCGCCGGGGTCGTCGGCCTTGGCGAGGCGGTAGCAGCTGTTCTTCACGTTCACGTCCACCCGCCAAAGGCCGCCCTCGGGCGGGTACGAGCCCGGGTCGAAGCCGAGCTTCTTGTCGATGACCGCGAAGTCGATGGTGCCGTCGGCCTTGCGCGCCGCCTTGAGCACGCCGTCGATGAAGGCGCCGCCGGCGACGAAGAGGAGGGTGTCGCCGTTGGCGTCGCCGCGGCCGAGCTTGTCCTTGCCCTTGACGAATCGCTGATAGTTCGAGTCGCCGAGCAGATAGGAGCCCTTCGGCGTGAAGTGCTTGGCGACGTGGCCTGCGGCCGTAAGCTTGTCGGCGGCCTCGAGCTGGGCGCCGATCTTCTGCTGCCCCCTGGGGCACTTTGCGTTGGGCGGGTTCTTGTCTCCGGGGGCCTTGGCGAGGGCGGGCGCGCTGGCGAGCGCGAAGAGCGCGGCGGCGAGGGCGATGGTGCGGAGACGATTCATGAGGGGCCTCGTTTGGGCGCAAACCTACGGTGCTTGGGTACCGCGGAATCGGGCGAGGCACCAGCGCGGGGCAGGAAGCAGGCCCAGGGGAGGTGTCTGCATTGCGGCCAGGTCGTGTCGCGGGACGTTCTGGGTGGCGTGGGCGCCGGCCGTGCCTACCTCGTGGTGGGTACCAAGCAGCCCAACGTGGCGCGCCTGGAGAGCGGCCGGGTGGTGCCTCGGATCGACTTGCTATTCCGGGTGGCGCGAGCGCTGGGGACGCCGCTTGGGAAGCTGGTGGCGCCGTG
>JAYWAO010000179.1:0-5864 GCA_043782365.1 Deltaproteobacteria bacterium | reverse complement strand
CGCCCTTCCAGTGGGACGCGATGATCCCGCTCGAGGAGACGCAGCGCAAGCATGCGCTGATCCGCGACGAGGTCCGTAAGCTGGGCAACCGCTTCAGGGACCTGAACGTGAAGCCGCACGACGCCAAGTCCGGCGCGCTCGAGGGGGCGCTCGCGCTGGGCGATCGGCGGCTCGCAACCGCGGTGCTGCACGCCTTCAACGCCGGCCAGCGGCTCGACGGCTGGAGCGAGCAGTTCAAGCTGGAGGTCTGGACCGAGGCGTTCGCCGCCTGCGAGCGCGAGCACGGGGTGGGGCTGCGCTTCTTCGCCCACCGGGTGAAGGGCGAGCACGAGGTGCTGCCCTTCGACCACATCGACTGCGAGGTGACCAAGCCATACCTCTGGAAGGAGCGGCAGGCCTCGTACCTGCACGAGGTCGTCCCCACCGACGACTGCGCCTACGGCAACGAGCACTGCACGGCGTGCGGTGCGTGCGACTACACGGTGGTCGATACCATGGTGTATCACCCTGAGGATTACACGCCGATTGCCCCCAAGCCCAAGGTGGAGCTGCCCAAGGAGCGCACGCTCCTGCGGGTCCGGTACGCCAAGGAGGGGACGGCGGTGTTCCTCGCCCACCTCGAGGTGATGACCGCGCTCTTGCGGACCTTCCGCCGGGCCAGGCTGCAGATCCCGCACACCCAGGGCTTCAACCCCAAGCCCAAGGTGGGCTTCGGGCCCGCTTGCCCCGTGGGCGCGGAGAGCTTCGCCGAGTACTTCGATCTCGAGCTGTATGGCACGCCGCTGCCCGAGCACGTCGCCGCGCACATCGCCAAGGAGCTGCCGCAGGGCCTGCGGCTGCTCTCGGTGGAGCCGCTCTCGAAGAGCGCGCCGTCGCTGAGCCAGGGAGTCCGCGGGATGACCTGGCTGGCCGAGCTCCCCGAGGACGCCGCGCAGACCGCCGAGGAGCGGGTGGCGGCGTTCTTCTCCGCCGAGGAGGCGCGGGTCACCCGCGAGCGCGAAGGGAAGGCCTCGCAGGCGATCGACCTCAAGGAGGCCGTGCAGAAGCTGGAGGCGGTGGGGCCGCGCGCGGTGCGGTTCACGCTGCGGGCGGGCGAGGAGAAGGCCACCGCGCGGCCCGGAGAGCTGCTCGGGTGGATGTTCGGGCCGGAGGCGACGCGGCCGGGCGTGCTGCGGATGGTGCGCGAGGAGGCGATCTTCGGCG
This sequence comes from Deltaproteobacteria bacterium, assembly GCA_043782365.1. GTDB lineage: Bacteria > Myxococcota > Myxococcia > Myxococcales > 40CM-4-68-19 > CAIWCD01. The sequence goes on along the minus strand of JAYWAO010000179.1, from coordinate 4,661 downwards.
CGCCCGTGGTGCTGCCGCAGCCGCAGGCCTGAAACCGGCTTGGGCGGTGCGGCGGAGTGAGGAGATGAACGACCGAATGATCCACGCCTCCTCCGGCTTGCCGGCTGCCTCCCGGCGCGCGCTCGCGGCCCTGCTCTGCGCAGCCGTCCTGCACGCCGCGCCCGCGCGCGCGCTCGAGCCGATCGAGCGCCCCGACCTCAGCCCCGACGCGCAGTCGCGCCCCGGCGCGCCGGGCCACTTCGCGGTGCTCACGGGCGAGACCGTCGAGCCGGGCAAGAACCTCTGGTCGGTCGAGGCCGGCTTCCCGGGCGTCTCGCTCGGCTGGGCCCGCGGCGGCACCGACCGCTTCGACGCGGGGCTCAAGCTCGACCTCAACTACGCGGTGCGCTCGACCACCGACCTGCACTCGGGCGCGCAGCTGCGGATCCCGCTGCGCTACCTGTTCTACCGGAACAAGGCGCTCTCCCTGCAGGCCACCGCCGAGCTGGGGCTGGACCTCTACTCGGGCGCCTGCGCAGTGGGGACCGTCTCGCCGATCTGCGGGGACTCGCCGCTGGCGTTCAACGTGGGCTTCGGCGCGGTGGGCGGCTACCAGGTGTCGCCGACGCTGCGGGTGGCGCTGGCCGCGGACCTCCCGCTGCACATCAACCTCCGGCCCGAGGCGTATCTCCTCTCCGGCTTGCTGCTCGGCGGCGCGCTGGAGGTCTTCTTCGCCCAGGACTGGTCGGCCGGGTTCTCGGTGCGCTTCGGGCCACAGGTCTACTCGGTGGCAGCAGCGTCGGGCCGGCTCGGGGCGGTGGCGCAGGTGGCGATCGGTTACCGGAAGTAGCCCCCGGGCATGGCCGCACCTGGCCGTGCCTGCCGCCGGCTAGAGCGCCTCGACCAACTTGGCCAGGTCGGCGAGATCCCTCACCCGGCGCTGGTGCGGCCCCGGACGCGCGTGGGGCCGCTCGACGAAGACGCCGGTGAGCCCGAGCCTCGCGGCGACCTCGAGGTCGTAGTCGCCGTAGGCCGAGACGTGCCACCAGCGCGGGCCGAAGGGGACGCCGTGCCGGCGCGAGACCTCTTCCCAGAAGCGGACGTCGGGCTTGTAGAGGCGCACCTCCTCGGCGCAGAGCCAGCCCGCGAGCGCCTGACCAAGCCGGGCCTGCACCTGCGCGCCGTGCGCCAGGTCGCTGTTGGTCATCGCCACGCACGGGGCCACGCGCTGCAGGCGGGCGAGCGCGGCGGCCGAGTCGGCGAAGAGCGGCCAGTCGCCCACGGCGGCGCCGATGGCGTCGGCCCGGCCGGGCGCCATCGAGAGCACCCCCACCAGGCTGCGGGCGGTGATGCTTCGATAAGTTCGATAACCGGCCTGCTCATCCAGGCCCTGGGCGTCGACCACCCGGTCGAAGAGGGCGCCGTCGAAGGGCAGCCCCTCCTTGCCCACCGCATCGGTGAGGCCGCGGCGCCAGTCGAGCACGGTGCCGAAGATGTCGAAGGTGAGCAGGGCAGGGCGCGGCGCCCGTTGCTTGTCCAAGGGACGAAGACTCGACTACGCCGGCGAGGCCGGGTCAACCTTCCCCAGGGAAGCGGCGAGGGCGTCCGGGCCCGGCCGGAACGTGCTGGCCCTGCGCCCTGACGCCGCAGGCCGATCGGTTGGGTGGACCTGACGGCCGTGACAGGTTAAACCCGCGGCCCAACGGTCGGTCACCAAATTGGCCCAAGAGGGTTTCATGCGCATCTCTTCGACGCTGCTCGCCGCTGCCGCCTTGGCTTCCCTCACCGCCTGCAAGGAGAGCGGGCCGCCGGCCCCGGCGCCGGCCGCCAACCCCGCGCTGATGGCGCGCACGCAGACCGCGCTGCCCGCGGGGCAGACGGTGCACGGCAAGCTCGCCGAGAAGATGGACTCTGGGGGCTACACCTACCTGCGCATCACCACCGCGGCGGGCGATAGCTGGGCGGCAGTGCCGCAGGCGCAGGTGACGGTCGGCGCCGACATCGACGTGGCCGTGCAGATGACGATGGAGGCGTTCAACTCGAAGACGCTCAACCGCACCTTCGACAAGATCATCTTCGGCACGCTCCCCGGCGCCGCCGCGGCCGCGCCCGGCATGGGCATGGGCGCTGCGCCCGCTCCCGGTGCCAACGGCTTCGCCGCCGCCGCCCCCTCCGCCACCGGCGCAGCGCCTGCGATGCCGGGCATGCCTGCCGCCGCTCCCGCTGCAGCCGTTCCCTCCGGGCCGGTCGCCAAGGCCACCGGCCCCAACGCCAGGACCGTGGCGGAGATCTTCGCCGGCAAGGCGAAGCTCAAGGACACGCCGGTCACCATCCACGCCCGTGTCGTCAAGGTGACCGAGGGCGTGCTGGGCAAGAACTGGCTCCACCTCAAGGACGGCAGCGGCGCGCCGGGCAGCGACGACATCACCGTCACCACCACTTCGCGAGCCGCGGTGGGCGACGTCATCACCATCAAGGGCGTCGTACACCTCGACCGCGACTTCGGGTCGGGCTACTCTTACCCGGTGCTGATCGAAGAGGCGACGCTGGAGATCTAGCTCCCGGCGCCTGCGCAAGGCCCCAGTCCCGGTGTCCGGCCGAGGAGGCGCCCCGCAGGCGGCGCGCCGGTCGAGGGGGTTTGCGGAAGCGCTTGCGCATATAACAATATTCGCATATGGTACTGACCGTCCGGCGACGACCGCCGGAGCGGAGGTCACCAGTGGAGCCCATGCTGCAGAGCCCCGACTCGCCCGTCCAGGCGCCACCACCCGGAGCGCCCGGCCCGGGGCCGAACGAGAAGTCCGCGCGCCTCCGGCTGTGGCTCTTGCTGACGGCGGCCGCGCTGGTGGCGGCCTGCCTGACCATCCCGTACCTCCTGCCGCTGATCGCGGCCGGCCTGGAGAAGGCGCGGGCCGCGGGCAGGACCGTGCCGCCGCTCGGGGTGGCGGTGCTCGCGCAGGTGCTGCAGGTCACCTTGCTGGCGTCGCTCGCGGCGTGGCTCGGTGCGCTCGCGGCGCCGCTCACCGGGCTCGACGCGCCGTTCTTCCGTGCGCTCGCGAGCAGGCGGGGCGCGGGCCGCAGGCTGGTGGACGAGGTCCCGCGCGCGCTCGCCTGGGGCACCCTGCTGAGCCTCGGCGTGCTCGCGCTCAACCACTTCGCCGGGCCGATGCTCCCGGACGCGCTGCGCCGCCACGCGCCGCCCGCGATGGCGGTGGGCGACCGGCTCCTCGCCACCGCCGTCGGCGCGAGCTCCGCCTTCTACGGCGGCGTCGTCGAGGAGCTGCTCCTGCGCTGGGGCCTCTTGGCGCTGCTCGCCGCCGGGCTCGCCAAGGCGGGCCTACGCGACACCGCGGGCTTCTGGCTGGCAAATCTGCTGGCGGCGCTGCTCTTCGGCGCAGGCCACCTGCCGGCGGCCAACGCCATCGCGGGCCCGCTCGGCGGCTTCGGCACGCTCTACATCGTCGCCGGCAACTCGCTCGCCGGGCTCGTCTGCGGCTGGCTCTTCAAGCGGCGTGGGCTCGAGGCGGCGATGATCGCGCACGCCTGGGGCGACGTCTGCCTCCACGCCTTCCCTCTCTGGATCTAGAAGGGAGCGCCATGTCCGACTCGGCCTTCAAGGCGCTCTCCGATCCGACGCGGCGGGAGATCCTGCGCCTGCTCGGCGAGCGCGAGCTGACGGTGGGCGAGATCGTCGAGCGGTTCGCCATCTCGCAGCCGGCCATCTCGCGCCACCTCGCCGTGCTGCGGGCGGCGGGGCTGGTGGGCGCGCTGCGGCAGGGGCAGAACGTCGTCTACTCGCTCGACACCACGGTGGTGCAGGACGTGGTCCGCGCGCTGCTCGACCTCGGCGGCCGCGCCGGCAAGGCTGGGGCGCAGGAAGTCGCCGGGACCAAGGCAGGGACCAAAGCGAAAGGCAGGGCCAAGCCATGACGCGCAACCAGATCGCCTTCGGCGCGCTCGCCGCCGATCTCGCCGCCTCGCTCGCGCTGCTCGGCCGCCTCCCCGAGCGGGTGCCCGTGCACTGGAACTTCCACGGCGAGGTGGACCGCTACGGCTCGCGCTGGGAGCTCTTGCTCTTCGGCCCGCCGCTGCTCGTCTTCCTCTGGGCGCTGTTCGCCGCGCTGCCGGGCATCGACCCGAAGGTCCGCGCCGCCGCCGAGGCCCAAGGCCCGGACGCGCCGCCGGCAGAGCAGGGGAGCCGCGAGGCGGTCTTCTCCATCGCGCTCTGCCTGGTGGCCGTGCTGCACGTGGTGGCGCTCTTGCAGGCCTCGGGCGTGGTGGCCGCGAGCGCGCGCCTGCAGGGGCTGGCGCTCTCGGGACTGATGCTGCTGCTCGGCAACGTGCTGGGGCGGGTGCGGCCCAACTTCTTCGTCGGCATCCGCACGCCCTGGACGCTGGCGGACGACCACGTGTGGCGGCGCACCCACCGGCTGGCCGGGAAGACGTTCTTCGGCGGCGGGCTCCTCGCGTTGGTGGCGGTCGCGGCGTTGCCGCCGGGGCGCGGTTTCGCGGTGATGATCATGCTGCTGGTGGGCGCGAGCCTGTGGCCCGTGGTGGCGTCCTACCTGTACTGGCGGGGCGGCGCGAAGAAGCAGTAGCAGCGGCAGTCAGCTGGGACCGCACGCCCGCGAGGACGCCCGGGGCGAAACTTCCTTGCCGCACCCGACCCCCGGGTGTTAAGT
>JAYWAO010000178.1:0-16128 GCA_043782365.1 Deltaproteobacteria bacterium | reverse complement strand
CTCGTGGTCGAGAACAAGGACGCGCTGCTCGAGCGGCTCGGCCGGCGCACGGTGCGGCTCTCGCTGGAGTCGCCGGTGCAGTCGCTGCCCGCAGAGGCCGCTCGCTGGCAAGGCACGCTCGAAGAGGGTGGCCGGGTGGCGCTGCTGCACCCCGGGCCCGGCGAGACGCTCGCGGGTCCGCTGGCTGCGTTCGCCGCCGCGGGCCTGCGCATCCAGGACGTCGAGACGCAGGAGCCCAAGCTGGAGGACGTCATCCTCGGCCTCCTCCACGGCAAGGAAGACCACGCCGCGCCAGCGCCGGTCCAGGCGCAGGCCGCGCTCCAGGAGCCGCTCCGCGCTCCCAAGACCCCGCCCGCCGCGCCGCCCATCCATCCCTGGCTCGGCATCCGCACGCTGTTCGAGAAGGAGGTCCGCCGCTTCCTGCGCGTGCCCGGGCAGACGCTGCTCTCACCGCTGATCACCACCGTGCTCTACTTCCTGGTGTTCGGGTATTCGCTCGGCGGACGGCTGCGGGAGATCGACGGCGTGCCCTACGCCCGCTTCCTCCTCCCGGGCCTGGTGATGCTGGGGCTGATCAACAACGCCTTCCTCAACACCTCGTCGTCGCTCTTCATCATGAAGCTGCAGGGCACGCTGGTGGACGTGCTGGTGACGCCGCTGTCCTATCTTGAGCTGCTCGGCGCCTTCGTGGCGGCGGCCTGCACGCGGGCGCTCCTGGTGGGCACTTTGACGTGGCTGACGGCGACGCTCTTCCTCGGGCCCGCGCTGCCCCACCCGTTCATCGCCCTGCTGGCGGCGCTGCTGGTGTCGATCTCGTTCGCCTCGGGCGGGCTGATCGTCGCGCTCTGGGCCGACAAGTTCGAGCAGGTGAACTTCATCCCCACCTTCGTGATCACCCCGCTGACCTTCCTCGGCGGCGTCTTCTACGCGGCCTCGATGCTGCCGGAGAAGTTCCACCGGCTGCTGCTGGTGAATCCGATCTATTACATGATCGAATCGATGCGATATGCCCTGTTGGGCTCGGCCGGGGTGAGCCCGCTGGGCGGCTTTGCCGTTCTGGGCTTCATCGCGGTGGCGATCACCGGGCTCGCGCTGGAGCTGCTGCGGCGGGGATACAAGCTCAGGGCATAAGGCTGCGTGGACCGAATCGGCGGCATGGACCTTCCCTGCTTTCGCAGGGCCGGAGCAGGGATCGAGGTTTCCCCCGACCCCCTCCACGGGTCCGGACGAGCGGCTCTCCCGCCTCCGGCTCTTGCCTCGGGTAGTGGCGCCAAGTCGCCTCAGGGATAGGGGTGGGGGATTCAGAAGCTTCGATCAAGTTTCCGATCGCGGCGCAAGCTCTTTCGCCCAGGCCGGGAACTCCAGGATGCGGGCCTGCCTGAACTGACCAAGAGACCTTTGCCTGGCAGACCGGCTACGGTGCGTTCAGCGTGAGCCTTCAGCGTCAGACCGAGGAAGACTGCGAGCCACAGCCCGGGGAATCGCACCTCGCAGGGCCGAACGCAGCGACGAGGGCCGGGCTCTTCGGGAGCCTTGGATGGCCCGTTGGCACGCAGCCCGGAGGGCGGCCGTTTTTCTAGCCCCGGCATTTGCCGGGGCTCCTGATCGGGGTGCCTCGACCCAAGTGGTTTGACCGGTAATGAGCCAAATGAGGGAGAGACTTCGGACGCGCGGCTATCGAAAGCTACCGAACGTGCAGGTGCGGTACGTGGTGGGGCACGGCGACACGCACGCCGAGTCTTCGTGGGCGCGGCGCCTCCCGGGGGCGCTGCGGCTCTTGCTCGGGGCGCGGTCGGCGCAGCAGGGCCGCGGCTTTCAGACCAACGTCCTGCCGGGTCGGCGCGCGAGCGGGGCTGTCTGCCCCGCGTGCTAGCGTCGGACAGTGGAGGCAATCCAAGCGGATGTCCGGCCCGTCCGAAGACACAGCGCAGACTCCGTCGGGAGAGGGAGCAGGCGGCGCCGCCACCCGGCAGGCGCCCGCGTCCGCCGAACAGACGCGTCCCGACCAGCAGCCGCCCGAGGCGACCGTACGGGAGGACGAGTACCGCAAGAGCCATACCGCCGTGCTGGACGGCGCGCCGCTCGAGCGGACCCTCTTCGGTGGCCGCTACCGCACCGAGCGCGAGCTGGGTCGCGGAGGGATGGGCCGCGTCTTCCTCGGCCACGACGAGCGGCTGGGCCGGGCGGTGGCGATCAAGGTGCTGCGCGCGGACGTCAGCGACCCCTCCGACGCAGCGCAGCTCTTGCGGGAGGCGCGGCTGGTGGCCTCGCTGCACCACCCGAACGTGCTGCAGGTGCACGACGTCGGGATCGACGACGGCGTGCCGTACCTCGTGCAGGAGCTCCTCGAGGGCCGGATGCTCAAGGCCGAGCTCGCGCAGGGCCCGCTGCCCGTGGAGCGCGCGCTCGGTCTGGCGCTCCAGGTGGCCCGGGGCATCGCCGCCGCGCACCAGAAAGGCGTCATCCACTGCGACTTGAAGCCGTCCAACGTCTTCCTCACCGAGGAGGGCACGCTGAAGATCCTCGACTTCGGCGTCGCCCGGCTGCACGGCGCGCCCGCCGAGCGGCTGAGCAGTCAGGAGGACAGCCAGCGGTCGCAGAAGGGGTTCTCGGGGACGCCGTCGTACTCCTCGCCAGAGCAGCTGCGCTGCGAGCAGATCGACGCGCGCTCCGACATCTTCTCGCTCGGCGTCGTGCTCTTTGAAATGGTCGAGGGCTACCGCCCGTTCACCGGGCGCTCGCAGTTGATGGTCAGCTACTCGGTGCTCACCCGGGCTCCAGCGGAGTTCTCCAAGTCGGTGCCCAGGAGCGTGCGCAAGCTGGTGCTGCGCTGCCTGGAGAAGGACCCGCTTCGCCGGTTCCAGGACGCCGACGAGCTGGCGCGCGCGCTGGAGAAGGAGCTGGCGCGCAAGCCGCTCTCCAAGGCGATGCGGGCGCTGCAGTTCACCGCGCTGGCGCTGGTCGCGCTCGCCGGCGCCACCGCGCTGTTCACCTTCGTGCGGACGCTCCTGCGCCCTGCGCCGACCGTGCAGCAGATCACCCGCCTCCCCGGCGCGGTCTGGACCGCGCGGTTCGCGCCGGACGGAAAGACCATCTACTACGGGGAGGCGTTCGACGGGCAGCGCCCGCGCGTGCTCAAGACGCAGATCGGCCACCCCGAGGAGCAGCAGGAGGTGCTGGCCGACGCGATGGTGCTGGCGGTCGCCCCCTCCGGCGAGCTGGCCGTGTTGCTGCACCCGGAGTACCGCGAGAAGGGCTTCATCGGGACACTCGCGCTCCTGCTCGGGGGCGGCGGCGAGCCGCGCCAGATCGCCGACAAGGTGCGCGGCGCCGACTTCGGCCCCGATGGCGCGCTGGCGATCACGCGCAGCGAGGGGCCGCGGTCCACCATCGAGTTTCCACCCGGCACCGTCCTCCACGAGGCGCCCGGCCGCTTCGAGAGCCTGCGCTGGTCGCAGCAGGGAGACCGGCTCGCGTTCCTCCACCGGCCCTCGCTTACCGACACCGGCGGGGACGTGGTGCTGCTCGACCGCAGGGGCCTCGCGACGCCTCTGGCGCGCAACCAGTACGAGGTCAGCGGGCTCGCCTGGTCGAGCGCTGGCGACGAGCTGTTCTTCAGCGGGCAGCCGCAGGGCGCTCCCACCGGAGTCGACTCCATCCGCGCCATCGACGAGCGGGGCCGGCTGCGGCCGCTCGCGCTGCAGAACCTCGCCAACGTCGAGCTGCGGGACGTCTCTCGCGCGGGCCTGTCGCTGCTGACCCAGCCCGGGCGCACGCTCGGGCTCCAGGTGGTGGACGAGCGCGCCGACCGAAACCTCGCGCAGCAGGACGAGCAGCTTCTCGACGACCTGTCCCCTGATGGGAAGCGGGTGCTCTTCACCACCGACCCGCTCCTGCCCAGCCGCGAGGGCTACCTCTTCGTGCGGCCCACCGACGGCGGCGCCGCCGTCCACTTCGCCGAGGGGTTCGGCGGCGCCCTCTCACCGGACGGCAAGAGCGCGCTGGTCTACGACTGGGCCGACAAGGGCCTCCCGCTGCAGCTCTACTCGTTCGCCGCCGGCACCTCCGCGCCGCTGCCCTGGGCGACCCTGGGCGTGTTGGGCGCCCGCTTCTTCCCCGACAGCCAGCGCGCGCTGCTCATCGGCCTGCAGGGCAGCAAGATCCCCCGACTCTTCGTGCTCACGCTCGACGAGCAGCGGGTCACTCCGGTCTCGTCCGAGGCGATCGACCAGCTCCGCCCCATCGCGGTATCTCCCGACGGCGCGACGGTGGTGGCGGCGACCGCCCAGGGCACCGTGCTGCGCTGGCCCTCGGGTGGCGGCGCGGGCACGGCCGTCCCCGGGATCACGCCTGGCGAGGACCCGTACCTCTTCGACGCGTCGGGAGGCCTCTTGGTGGGCAGGCTCTCCGGGACGACGCTCGAGCTGCACCGGCTCGACCTGGCGAATGGGCAACGAACCGCGCTGCCCGCGCTGCAGCTCCACGGTGCGCAGTCAATGGAAGTCGGCCGGATCATCCTTGCCCGCGGCGGCGCCGTTGCGGCGTACATGCCGCTGGGCTGGAGGACTCATCTGTATCTCGTGGAGGGGCTTCGGTAAGCTTGGCCTCCCAGCAGACAGGGACCCGCGAATGGAGACGCATTGGCGACCAGGTGCCGCTCTTTGTAAGTGTGACCGTCGATGTCCCGCTTTTCCTTCCTGTTACTCTTCATGGTGGCTCCACTTCTTTCACGGCCGGGAAGGCGGGCCGTGTCCTGCGGCTGCGGTTGGACTGCTGAGAACTTCGCCGCGAGCCGCGCGGCTGTCGCGGCAGGGCGTCCGGCATGTCCCGACGTCCGCGAACGGATCGCGAACGGTCCCTGGGGCGTCGTCGCCTGGGTGTTTACGAGAGTTCGGCAATGAGGCCTCCTCGGGAGAGAGAGCCTGCACGAGCACCCCCCGTGCCAGCGAACGGTGCGGGCGCTCACGCATCCTGCGGGCCGGCCCGCGCCCGAGCGGCCGTGGCACCGGCCATGCACAGAGCTCCCGCAGCACTCATCCCAAAACGCAGCAGGAGCCTCCATGATGAACTTCCTCAAGTCCGGCGTTCTCGTCCTCGCCTCCGCAGGCACCTTCGGTCTCGCCAGCGCCGCGCAGGCGGACATGCTCACCAAGCCCGAGTACAGCGCCGCCAAGGACGCCATCAAGATCAACCACAAGGCAGCCAAGAAGGCCTGCGACGCTTTCGCGAACAACGCGAAGTCGATCTGCGTCGAGCAGGCGAACGGCGACGAGAAGATCGCCCACGCCGACCTCGAAGACCGCAACGAGCCCACCGCCAAGAGCCACTACAAGACCCGGGTCGCCCGCGCCGAGGCCGAGTACGAAATCGCCAAGCAGCGCTGCGACGACAAGGCCGGCAACGACAAGGACGTCTGCGTGAAGGAGGTCAAAGCCGCCAAGGTGTACGCGCTCGCCAACGCCGAGACGCAGATGAAGACCTGGAAGGCCAAGACCACCGCCAACGAGGTGAAGGCGGAGGCGAACACCAAGGCCAAGGAGACGGTCGCCGCCGCCAGGCACGACGCGGCGGCCGACAAGCGCGACGCCGACTACGCGGTGGCCAAGGAGAAGTGCGAGGCGTTCGCCGGCCCCACCAAGGAGCTCTGCGTGAACAAGGCGAAGGCGGAGTACGGCCAGAAGTAACACCGCGCCGCTGGCGCAATGAGCGACGTGCTCATTGCGCCCGGCGGTCAGTATCCGCAGTTGCGCAGCGTGTAGTTGTCGACGGTCCAGAGCTGGTCGGTGAGGGTCGGAGTAGGGATCGAGGTTGCCGCCGACCCCCTCCACGGATCCGCTCGGTCTCCCCCGCGAGCGGCGGCAAGTTCACCGGCCGCCTCCTCCTCGGCGGAACCGGCGTGAGCGCCTGCTCCCAGGAGTCGACCGGGTTGAACCCCGGCTTCAGCACCGGCTGCTCCAACCAGGGCCCGCTGTCGAACGCCACCTGGACCACCGGAATCTCCCTGGCGACCTCGTTCGTGGGCAAGGTCTACAGCGACCTGACCGCCGGCACCACCACCGGGCTCCTGCCCTACGGGTCGATCACCGACTGGTCCCGCTTCGACAACCTGTTCCGCGGCTGGGGCCTGGAGGGCTCCGCGTTCCCGAGCGCCGACAACGCGGGGCGCTGCACCAGCGGGAGCTGCCGCCTCTGGGACTGGCGCCGCGCCCCCGCCGACACGGTGCTGCGCCTGGGCAGCGCGTTCCACGCCCCCATCAACGGCGTCCCCCAGCCCTGTCCGCCCGAGGCGGCTGGCTCGGAGTCGCTCACCAACGTCGCCGGGACGCGCTACCTCCGCTCCGCCATCGAGCTGATCGGCACCGGCGGAAACGACAACGGGCTCTGCGAGGCGGGCGAGACCTGCCTGTATGCGCCCAATATCGGCGCCTATCAGGGCGAGGGGACGTACGGCGCCTGCACCTACGACGCCAACGGCGGGCTGGCCGGCGTCACCCTGTACGGCTATGAGACGAACGGCCAGTAGGGGCCGCGCTGCTGCACGGACGGCCCCTGGCGCTTCCGGCGACCCGCGCTTCAGGTCTTGGTCATCGGCTTGTGGCGACCGGCTGTTGAACACGGGTCGGAGCGCAAGCCCTGGCGGCCATTCGCCGCTGGTCACGCTTCTCCGGGCGCGCATAGCCGCAGGTGGTTATTGAACCGGCATGAGCAAGCGCCGCACGCTGCAAGCCACAGCGGCCTTCCTACTCTTCGGGAGCGCCGCCATGGCCATCGAGAAGCCCGAGCACGTCGTGGTCCGGATCTTGGACGAGGACCTCGAGCTGCGCGACTACCCCAGCTACCTGGTCGCCGAGACTCGCGTCTCCGGCAGCCGCTCCGACGCGGGAAACGAGTCGTTCCGGCGCCTGGCTGGCTACATCTTCGGTGGCAACCGGAAGCAGCAGAAGTTCGCCATGACCGCGCCGGTGACCACCGCACCCGCCCAGCCCGCGCAGGCAGAGAAGCTGGCGATGACCGCGCCGGTGACGCAGACAAAGGCCGAGGGCGGCGAGTGGCTAGTGCAGTTCGTGATGCCCAAGGGGCAGACGCTGGAGTCGCTGCCGCAGCCCAACGACGCGCGAGTGACGCTGCGCGCGCTCCCGGCGAAGCGCTACGCGGTGATCCGGTACTCGGGCACCTGGTCGGACGCGAACTTCGATGAACACCTCGCCCTCCTGCGCGCGGCGATGGCGCGCGAGAAGCTGACGCCTCTCGGCGAGCCCGTCTGGGCGCGCTATGACCCGCCGTTCAAGCCCTGGTTCCTCCGCACCAACGAGATCCTCCTTGAGGTTGCGCGCCCGCCGGACGCCCCATGACTTGGGGGTTGCCCATCCTTGGCCACGGTGCCGAGAGTGCCCCCAGAGCGGCCTACCCGACCTCCAACCAGAACTCCACCGGACTCTCAGGGTTGAAGGACTCGCGAGTCCCCGCAACCAACGAACGGCGCGACCGTGCAGCCCCTGGGTGGATACCTCCGCCCAGGGGTTGTTTCTGAGCTGCAGCGTCCATCGGTTCGACCAGTCCCCCTTCAGCGGCGTCACCGTGATCGACTCGAACACCTCTTCGGGCGCCACCCGCGCTTCGTCCGTGTCGAACCGCGCGAGCGCCTTGTCGAGGCGGTCGAGGTAGGCGCGGGCGACGTCTGCATCCTCGGAGGGCTCCTACTCCTGGTGGCAAGGTGGCGCCGCTGGCTGGCGATCGCGCTCGGCGTGCTCGCGACCGCGGACGCCGACGAGGGCCAGCGACTTGCTGGTGCTCGGCGTCGACTGGGTGCCGCACCGGCGCTGGCCGCGGCAGTGCTTCGGCTCGGCTCCCGCTGTCTGATATGACGAGGTGGCAGGCTTTACTTGATGTTGCGGCCCACGCACTTGCTTCCTCCCAAGAGGCTTCTGACGCCCCGCTCGGCCCGCAGGATCTCTCCCGCAAGCTCACTGCTTGCTACCGGGCGCTCCGACGTCTTACCCGGACGGGACTCGCACCCGCTGGTTCGTTGCAGCATCGTGACGCACATCCGTCCTATCACCTCGTCAACCCGGCCAACGCGGAGACGCTGGTCGGCGAGCAGTTGATCTGGAACTTCGGCCTCGCAGGGCAGACGGCAAGCGGGCTGCGCTACTCCGCGAGCGTGCAGAACCTGCTCGACCAGAAGGCCCTCGAGCCGGCGGGCCTCGAGGTGCCTTTCCTGCCCAAGGCCGTGCCGTAGACGGGGCGGACGCTGCGGGCCACGGTGGGGGCGAGCACGCGCTCGATAAATTTGCGAACCGCCGCGACCGCGCGCAGCCTCCAGGCATGGCAACGGAAAAACCGAAGGAAACGATCGCCAAGACCCAGCCGGGAAGTGGCTACACGCTCGAGCTGCTCGTTTCCGCAGATCAGGTGACGGCCAAGGTGCGCCTCAGCAGGGCGCACCGAGCGTCTTCCTGCACGGCCGCGGACATCGTCGCCTTCGTGCGGTCCGCGGGCCTCTCGCTGTCGAAGTCCGACCAAGACCTCCTGCAGGCGCACGCCGAGAAGCTGGTCGCGGGCCCCGACAACGGCGCCGAGGCCGTCTGCCACGGCGCGGCGGCCAAGGCGTGGCCGCCCGTCGAGTGGTTCGTGCAGCTGGGCGTGCAGCACCACGCGCACGAGCAGGAGCGCACGGCGATCGACCTCCACGACGTCACCCATTTCGCGAACGCGCACGCGGGGGCGAGGCTCTGCGCCCTGCCGGCGGCGCCCGCGGTGGGGCGCGACGTCTACGGGCACGCGCTTCCGATCGCGCCGGCCCCCGTGCAGCTGGGGAAGAACGTCGCCAGCGATCCCCTCGATCCACGCTGCGTGGTGGCGCAGATCGACGGCTGCGCGCGGCTGGTGGGTGGCGTCCTCTCCGTCGAGGATCAGCTCGACGTCAAAGGCGACCTCGACTTCAAGGTGGGGAACATCGACTTCTGGGGCGTGGTGGTGATCCACGGCAGCGTCCTCGACGACTTCCAGGTGAAGGCCACCAAGAACATCCTGGTGGAGGGCTCGGTGGGGATGGCCACGCTGCAGGCCGGCGGCGACATCACCGTCAAAGGCGGCGTCAACGGCGGCCGCAAGGCGAGGCTGCTCGCCGGCGGGAGCGTGCACGCGCACTTCCTCCACGGCGCGCACGTCGAGGCCGGGAAGGACGTCTCGGTCGACGTCGAGTGCCTCGACTCGTCGGTCCAGGCTGGCGGCGACGTCAAAATTACTCGGGGCGGGATCATCGGCGGAGAGGTCCGCGCCAAGGGCAACATCGAAGCGCCGGCGATCGGCTCGGAGCTGTGCGTGGCGACCGAGGTGGCCGCGGGGCACACCGGCGCCGGCGGCGCGGGCGCTGCCACCCAGCGGGCAAACCTCGAGGAGGCGGACGGACTGGTCGCGCAGTTCGCCGCGGAGCTCGCCCGGACCGCGGGGTCCGGTGGCGCCAAGGGCAAGCCGCCCACCGAGCTGCAGAAGGAGCGGCTCGCGTCGCTCCAACAGCACGTCGACGAGGCGAAGCAGAAGGCGCACCACGCCCGGCGCGAGCTGGCCGAGTTCGCGCGGCAGCACGGCCACAGCGGCTCCGTGATCAAGGCCGCCAAGGGCGTCTTCCCGCGGGTCGCGGTGGGCGTCGGAGGCATCTACCACCTCGACGTGAAGGCGGAGCTCAAGGGGCCGGTCACCTTCAGCGCCGACCACGAGAAGGCCGCCGTCAAGGTCGAGGGGCGGAAGGCCATCGACGCGCCGCTCGAGCCGGCGGCCTCTGCCCTGGACCCGGCGGACCGCTGGCGCTGGGGCACGCCGGTGCTGCTGGTCGGGCTGGTCGTCTCGCTGATGCTCGCGTGGTCGCCGGGGAGCAGGCTGCTCTCCGCGGCGGGCCCGCTGAAGGTCGCCAGCTGCGAGGTCGTCGATGCCTATGCCGGCAGCGCCCGCTCGAAGGTGCGCAACGAGAAGGGCGAGACGCTGGTGCTGGGCTGGGAGGAGCTGCGCGCGCCGGAGGACTGCCTGCCCGCGGGCACCATCGTCGAAAAACGGCGGTGGTCGTTTGATTATCAATACGACCGCGCGCCGTTTACCTGGCCGAAGGGGCCCGCCCGCTACCTCGGTCCCGCGCTCGCCCTGCTGTCGGTGCTGGCGTGGGTGGCGGCCTTGGTGGGGCGGCGGCTCGCGGCGAGTGCTGCGCGCGCGGCGCGCGGCAAGGGGTAGCGCCGCTGGTTGGCAAACTTGCACCTGCCGGGTCCCTGTCCCATCTGAACTCCGCCGGCGCCGTCTCCCCCGTGAACCGCCGCGCGCGGCGAGGCACCGTGTGTCTGGGACGGCTGCGGGTTGTCGCAACTTGGAGGACGCCGGCTTTCGCCGCACAGGTGCTAGTCTGGAGATCCAGGTCACCTCGCTGTCACCCCGTGCCGCTCATACGCCCCTCGCTCACCAGTGCCGAAGGCGAGGAGGGACGCGCATTCCTCCAGGCGAGGGTCGCGCTGTTCTGGAAGGTGCTGTTCATCTTCACGGGGGCCGGCTTCTGCCTCGGTCTCGCCGGGCCGATGGCGCAGCCAGGACCCGATTTGCTGATCACGCTGGGCGACGCCCTCCTGGCCGGCACGCTCTGGGGGCTGTGCCGGCGGGGGAAGCGGTCGATGCGCTTCTGCCGCATGGTGGACGGCGGCGGTCTCCTCGCCGCCTCCATCGCTGGCGTCTTCCTCGGGCGCTACCTCCTCGCCGGTTTCTTACGCGAGCACGCCGTGGTCACCGCGGAGGGCGGCCTGATGGCCGACGCCTACATCTCGATGATCGAGCTCTTCCCGTTCGCGATGTTCCTCGCGATCCGCGCCGCCCTGGTGCCGTCTCTTCCGCGCCGTACCTTCCTGATCACAGCCATGGTCGGGGTCCCGAAGGTCGTCCTCGCGAACGGCCTGGCCGTCGCTGCCAGCGGGCAACTCGTCTGGCGCGGGGCACATTCGGGTGCCTGGCCCTGGCTGCCGGCGACCTCGTTCATGGAGTGGAGCATCGCGACCCTCACGTGCACCGTCATCTCGTGGGTCATCTACGGCCTGCGGGCGGAGGTCCGCGAGGCGCGCCGGTTCGGCCAATACGTGCTGGAAGAGAAGCTTGGTGAAGGGGCAATGGGAGTCGTCTACCGTGCCACGCACGCGATGCTCCGGCGGCCCGCGGCGATCAAGCTGCTCCTCAAGGACCGCGCTACCGAGAGCGATCTGGCCCGCTTCGAGCGCGAGGTGCAGTCGACCAGCCGCCTCGTCCACCCCAACACAATCTCCATCTTCGACTACGGGCGCACCGCCGAAGGCGTCTTCTACTACGTGATGGAGTACCTCGACGGGCTGGACTTGCAGCGACTCGTTGCTCAATACGGGCCTGTGGAGCCCCCGCGCGCCATCCACATCCTCGCGCAGATCAGCGGAGCCCTCAGTGAGGCCCACGCGCTCGGCCTCATCCACCGCGACATCAAACCCGCCAACATCGTCCTCACCGAGCGTCCCGATGAGGCCGATGTCGTCAAGGTGGTCGACTTCGGCCTCGTGAAGCCGTTTGGTGGGAGCCTGTCCAAGTCCGCGATCGGCGACGCAATCACCGGCACGCCGCTGTACATGTCCCCCGAGGCCATCTCGCAGCCTGACACCGTCGACGGCCGCTCCGATCTCTACGCGTTGGGCGCGGTCGGCTACTTCCTGCTGACGGGACAGCACGTGTTCGATGCCTCCACGGTCCTGGAGGTGTGCAGCAAGCACCTGCTCGAGGCGCCGGTGCCCCCTTCGCGGCGGCTGGGGAAGACGTTGCCCGCAGACCTGGAGGCAATCGTGCTCGCTTGCCTTGCGAAGGAGCGCAACACGCGCCCCGCATCGGCCGCAGCGCTGCGCGCCGCTCTCCTCTCCTGCGCGGACGCCAGCCGCTACGACCCTTCGGGTGCGCGACTCTGGTGGCAGGCCCAGCGCGCCTCCCGGAAGGACGCCTTGCCGCCGCTCGACAATGCGGGCGCACAGCGGGCCACCATGACGATCGACCTCGGCGGACGCAGCGCCGACGCGCCGGGCAGCGCCAACTGACGAAGGGTCCCGATCACGCGTTCAGGTGCGGGTCAACGAGAGCCGGACCCTGCCCGCCGTCTGCGCGCCGATCGAACCCCTCTCCCGGTCAGGCAACCAGACCCGCACCGCCAGGCCGCCGCCCTCCCGGCGCACGACGGAGAGGCGTCCGTCGTGGAACTCGACGATCTCGCGGGACAGCGCCAGGCCGAGGCCACTGCCGCTCGGCTTGGTGGTGAAGAACGGGAGGAAGAGGTTCTGGACGACCTCGTCGGAGACTCCTGGCCCACGGTCCAGCACCGAGACGCGGCACCCGCCTTGTGGGGGCGACTCGACGATCACCCTCACCTCTTCCCTCGGTCCTCCCGCCTCTTGGGCGTTCTTGATCAGGTTGATGAGCACCTGCTGGATCTGGGCGCGATCGAAGTAGCCCGGGCAGGCACTCCTCTCCTCGAACGCCAGCTCCGGCCAGAAGACGCGCAGCGAATCGAGGAAGGGCCCCCACGGGACCGGGACGGGCTGGGGCTGGGGGATCTTGGCCAGCCTCGCGTAGCCGTCGAGGAAGCCCTGCAGATGCACCGCCCGCTCCTGGATGGTGTCGAAGATCGGCAGCAGCCTGGGCAGGTGCTCGGGACGCTGCAGGATGAGCTTCGCCGAGTTCGCCAGCGAAGAGATCGGTCCGAGCGAGTTGTTGATCTCGTGGCTGATGATGCGGATGACCTTCTTCAGGCTTCCGACCTCGTGGCGGTTGATCTCCTGGGTCACGCTGCTGACCGAGATCAGCGTCTGCCCACCTTCGAGGCTCCGGCGCAGCAGGTGGAACGTCTCGCTCTCCCCCTCGGTGTCCACCGTGAACAGCTCGTCGCCTTTGGAGAGCAGCGCTCGCTGCAGGAACGCCGGCGCGCGCGCGATCATCGAGAGGAAGTTCTGCCCCTCCACCGCCGCCCCGTCGAAGAAGAGGTCGCGCGCCGACTGGTTGGTGAAGGTGATGGTCCCCGAGTCCGCGAACAGCACCATCGCGACCGGCGTCGCCTCGACGACCGTTCGCAGCAGGGCCGCCCGCCGCTCCACACCGGCCAGCTGCTCCGCCAGCCGCGCTTCGAGCGCGGCCACCTTCGCGTCCGCGGCGTCTCGCGTCCTCCGCTCCCGCAGCCAGCGCGCCACCGCGCAGGCAGCCGCCAGGCCTCCGAGCGCCATCGCGAAGAAGACGGCGATCATCGAGGTCGCCGCTCCATCACGACGCCGAGCCGCTCCATGCGCCGGTAGAGCGCCTGCCGCGACAGTCCCATCTCGGCCGCGGCCTTTGCGACGACGCCGCCGGCGCGCACGAGCGCCTCCTCGATGGCGGCGCGCTCCCGCTCGGAGAAGACGTCCGTTGGGCGCGCCGCAGCCGGGGGCGGGGCTGGCGCCGGAGACGGTGCGCCCACGGAGGGTGGGGTAGCCGGCGATGCCCGACGCGCCTCGCCGCGCACCGCTGGGACCGGAAGCCCCAAGTGGCCTGCCGTGATCGTCTCCGCCTGTTCGACCAGCACCGCGCGCTGCACGCGGTTCTGCAGTTCGCGGACGTTGCCCGGCCACTCGTGGTTCACCAGCGCCGCGAGCGCATCGGCGCCGAACCTCCTGGCGGCGCGGCCTTCCTTCGCGGCGAAGGTCTCGAGGAAGCGTTCGGCGAGGGGCCCGATGTCCTCCGGACGGTCGGCGAGCGGCGGGACGTAGAGCTCGATGACGTTGAGGCGGAAGTAGAGGTCCTCGCGGAACAGCCCGGAGGCGATGGCGCGCGGCAGATCAGTGTTCGTCGCGCTGACGATCCGCACGTTCGCCTTGCGGGTAACACTCGAACCGAGGCGCTCGAATTCGCCCGATTGCAGGACTCGCAAGAGCTTGGCCTGCGCCGGCAGCGGCAACGTTCCGAGCTCGTCGAGGAAGAGCGTGCCGCCGTCGGCGCTCTCGAAGCGGCCGATGCGCAGCTTGCCGGCGCCCGTGAAAGCGCCAGCCTCCGCGCCGAAGAGCTCAGCCTCGAAGAGGTTCTCTGGCAGCGCGCCCACGTTGACGCGCACGAACGGCTTGTCCTTCCGGCGCGAGTTCGCCTGGACGATCTCGGCGAGCTTCTCCTTCCCCGAGCCGTTCGGCCCCGTGATGAGCACGGGCGCGTCGGAGGGCGCGATGCTCACCGCGAGCCGGATGACCTCGTGCATCTGCGGGCTCGCATAGACCACTCCGCGCAAGTCGTGCTGCTCGGCGAGCGCACGCCGCGCGCGGGTCCCCTGCGCGCGCAGGCGGATGTTCTCCTGGCGGAGCCCGCGCAGGTTCAAGAGGTTCCGGACCGTTCGCACGAGCTTCTCGTCGTCCCACGGCTTGGCGAGGTAGTCGGCCGCGCCCTCCTTGATGAGCGCGACGGCCGTCTCGAGCGCCGTCCACGCCGTCATCAGCAGCACCGGCATGTCCGGATCGAGCTCGTGGATGCGGCGGAACAGCTTGGTGCCGTCGGACCCGTCGGTGTTCTCGTGCGCGAAGTTCATGTCCTGCACGACGGCGCCGATGTCTTCGGTCGCGAGCAGATCGAGCGCCTCGTCAGGGGACGCCACCGACACCGCAGAGAGGTCGTGAACGGCAAACAAGGTCTCGAGGGCCGTCCGCACGGCTGGATGATCATCGACGATGAGGACTTTCAACATGGGGCACCCCGATCCAGCGGACCCTACTCAACATTGAAGCGGCACGTATAGGAGATGAACGTGGACACGGGTTGCCCGTCGCGGTCCAGCGGGGGCGACCACAACGACCCGGCCAGCGTTTGCTGGCACGCCGCCCCGAAACCTCCGCCCGACTCCGAGACGAGCGCGAGCTCGCCCACACGTCCGTCGGGCAGGATGCGCGCCCGCACGATCGCCTTGCCCGGTACTCCCTTCGCGCGCGCGCCGGCTGGATACCCGGCTGCCAGCTCGTCGGCCAGATCGGGCGCAGTCGGCATCCGCGACAGATCGGAGGGCCCGACCACGGGCGGCCCGTGCCCGGCGCCGCCCTGCTCGCCTTCGACGACCCGGTGGGTCACGCGCGCGCCGGGCCGGCCCACGGGGCCGTTCATGGAGAGGCCGTTGCCAGTCGCACTCGTCCAGCCAGCGCCGGGCCCCTCGTTCGTGAGCGTCTGCCCGGTGAAGTCGGCCGGCGACTCGGACGCAGGTGGCGGCGCCGCGATCGGCGTCGGAGCGGCCTTTGGAGTCGTGGCTGCGGGCCGCGCCATCGCGACGCGGGCCTTGGGCTCGACTGCGGGGCGAGGTGCCTCAGGCGGGGGAGCCTTTGGCGGTGACACGGTCATCTCCACCATCGCCGGGGGCCGCTGCCTGCGCCCGCCGCCGTCAGCGAGCGTGCCCTGCCGCAAGCCGCCGAACGCTGCGGCATGCACGGCCAGGCTCGCGACGACGACGGCGCTCCAGATGCCCATCTCTGCGAAAGTCCTCATGGCAGTCTCCTCGTCCACTTCGTGCCTTGGTGTTCGCTGCAAGCAATCAGTGCTGCGCCAGGTCTTCGGGATCGACATTGAGCGCAAATCTGGTGACGTTCTCGCGCCGCAGCAGATCGATCACGTGGATGACGCTGGAGTGGCTGGTGCGCCCGTCGGCCGCGATGACGGCGCGGGTCTCGGGATCGGCGTCGTGGGCGCTCTTGATGCGGGCGCGGAGCGCGGGCTCGTCGATCGCCTCGGCGTCGAGGAAGATCTTGCCGTCCCTGTCGATCGAGACGGTGAGCGTGGTCGCCGTCGCCTCGCCGGTGGCGCCCTTGGGCAGCTCGACGGGGATGGCGTGCGAGGCGACGTAGCTGGCGGTGACCATGAGGACGACGAGGAGGACGAGCGTGACGTCGACGAGGGGAGTGACATTGATGCTGGTGAACATCTCGTCGTCGGAAACGGCTTGGGCGGCCATGGAGGGCTCCTTTTGTTTGGCGGTGTGAGGGAGGGGGATCGACGCGCCAGGGCTAGAGCACCGATCAGCTTACCGGACCGAGCCCGGGTGGTGAGGGGCAAGCAGATCTAGGAGCGACGACGAGTCAACCCGTCGCGGTTTCCGAGGAG
>JAYWAO010000177.1:0-5894 GCA_043782365.1 Deltaproteobacteria bacterium | reverse complement strand
AATTGCTCGATTTGCCCAATATCAAGGATATCCGGCTCGCCTCGAAGGGCCTGATGGGCATCCCGCAGCACTTCCTGCAGGACGAGGTGCTCTTCGGGCTCGACCGGCTCGCCAAGAAGGCCTTCGACCGCGGCGTCAACCTGGCGCTGCACACGCACGTCAACCACGCCAACCAGGTGACGCCGCTGCTCGGGCGGGCGGCGAAGAAGCTCTTGGGGATGGGCTTTCGCGACGTCCGCAACCAGGGCGTCATGCTGCGCGGGGTGAACGACTCCGCCAAGAGCATGCTCGACCTCTGCTTCATGCTGCAGGACCACGCGAGCGTGCTCCCGTATTACTTCTACATGTGCGACCTGATCCCCAACGCCGAGCACTGGCGGCTCTCGGTGGCCGAGGTGCAGAAGCTGCAGCACGACATCATGGGCTACCTGCCCGGGTTCGCCACGCCGCGCATCGTCTGCGACGTGCCGTTCGTGGGGAAGCGCTGGGTGCACCAGGTGGCCGAGTACGACCGCGAGAAGGGGATCTCGTACTGGACGAAGAACTACCGCACGGGCATCGAGGAGAACGACCCCGAGGCGCTGACGCGGCGGTATGAGTACTTCGACCCGATCTACCTCTTGCCCGAGAGCGGGCAGCAGTGGTGGCGGGAGCAGGCGGCCGCTACTTCTCCAGCGTCTGCTTGAAGAACGCCACCGTCGCCGCCCACGACTGCTCGGCCGCCTTGAGGTTCGCGCCATCGCGCGCGCCCTGCTGCCGGAGGAAGCCGTGGCCCGCGCCGGCATAGCTCGTGAAAGTGTATTTCTTTTGCAGCTTCTTCAGCTCCGCCTCGGCGGCCGGGAGCGTCGCGCCCACGCGGGCGTCATCGCCGCCGAAGTGGCCCAGCAGCGGCGCGTTCATCCTCGGATATGCGGCGATATCAGCCGGAGCGGCCCCGTAATACACCACCGCCGCGTCGAGCGCGGGCTGCGCGGCCGCGTAGTTGAAGCTCGCGCCGCCGCCCCAGCAGAAGCCGACCACGCCGGTGGTGCCCCTGGCCGAGGCGAGCCCCCTGCCCCACGCGCGGACGGCGTCGAGGCGCGCGGCCACCTGCTCGGGCGTGAGCGCGCGGATCACCTTGCCGACCTCTGTGCCCAGCTCCTCGGTGCCGCCGCCCTTGGGGCCCATCCCGGAGAGCAGGTCGGGCGCGATGGCGATGAAGCCCTCGGAGGCGAGCTCGTCGGCGACGCCGCGCGCCCAGTCGGTGAGGCCGAAGATCTCGTGGATGACGATGACGACGGGCGCCTTCTCCTGGCGCTCCGGGTAGACCACCCAGGAGACGAGCTTGGGGCCCCCGGGCATCGGCACGTCCACCCACTCGCCGTGGCGGGGCGAGGCAGCGAGCGCGGCCTTGGCCCCCTCTGCGTCGGCGGGGAGGTGGGCGCGCTTGGGGACGGCAGGGATGGGCGCGGGCGCTGCGGGAGCGGCAGCAGGAGCTGCGGGGGCCGCTGCCGAAGGGCCTGCTGACACCGCTGCGGGAGCAGGCGCGAGCGCCGATTCGCTCTTGGGCGCGGTGGCCGTGGCGGCGGCGCAGGCGGCGAAGGCGGGGAGCAGGGCGCAGGCGAGGGCTCGGCGGAGCTGGGTCATCCGTGGACGGTATCGCATGGCCGCTGCGGGACAAGTGGCAAGCGTCGCGCTCGAGCCGCGGGCCGCCATGCCCGGGGCTAGATGTGATCCAGCAGCGCCAGCTCCGCCGCAGCCCCCGCCTCCGGGCACGGTCCCCTCCCGAGCGGCGCCACCATCGCCACCGCCGTCGTGCGCGGCCGCTCCTCCCAAAGGCCGCGCAGCTGGTGCGCAGGCCAGACCCGGAGCGCCGGGCGGTTCGACCGCACGAGGCAGTCCCGTAGACCCGCGAAGAGCGCGTCGCGCGCGGCCAGCGACGTCCAGGCGGCGTCGAGCACGTCCACCGCGTCGCGAGTGTGCCGCACCATCGCCGCGCCCTCGCCGCCGTCCTTGCCCTCGGAGAAGAGACCCCACTCCGGCTCGCCGACGCTGCGGATGCGGGCCAATTCGCGCAGCCGGCGCAGCTGGAAGCGGGTCGCCCAGCCGTCGCGCGAGAGCGAAAAGCCGGGCCTGGGCGTGGGCTCGACGGCGCGTCCGGCGGCGAGGATGCGCGACACGTCCAGCGCCTCGCGCGGCGCCGCCGGTCGATAGCCGCCGCCCTTCGGCAGCCGCGCCAGCTCCACCCGGCACTCCCGGCTCTCGAGCGCGCGGAAGCCCAGCCTTCGATAATAGTCGATACCAATATCGGTAAAGAGCAGCGCCAGATCGGCGTGGCCTTGGTAGAGCGCCAGCGCGCGCCGGAGCATCTCGGCCGCATGGCCGAGGCGCCTGCGCTCGGGCGGCGTGAAGACCGCGCCGATCCCGAGCACCCGCGCGGGCCCCGCTGGCTGCTGGCCCGCGAGCAGGTAGACCTTCATCGCCGAGAGCAGCTCTCCCGCGCCGGGTCCGCCGTCGAAGAGGCCGAGCAGGCGGTAGCGGCCCTCGGCCTCGTCGGAGTTGGCGAGCCTGCGCTGGTAGGTGACGAACTGATCCGCAGGGAGCCCACCGCCCCAGAGCGGGAGGACGCCGCGGAAGTAGCGGGCCCGCTCCTCCTCCGTGAGGTCTCGCAGGAGGCAGTCACGCAGCAGGTGATCGCGCTGTGGCTCGGGCATCGGAAAGAATCCTTCCACAAGATGGCCGGCCCGGCGAAGTACGGAATCAACCGCCCCGCGAGGGGCCGCCTCCCCGGGTCGGGCCTCCGCGGTCCGAAGGCCTCTCCCCGGGGTGTCCCGCGGGAGGTGGAATCGCCTTGCGAGCGGGGAGCGCCCCCCTGCTAGGGTGCCGGTCGTGGAGACCCTCATCACGCCCCGCCTCTTCTCGCTGCGCGACGCCAACGCGCTCGTTCCCATGCTGGGCGAGACCTTCACCCGGGCCCGCGTGCTGCGCGACCGGCTCGGCAAGCTGCAGAAGGACCTCGCCGAGGAGGGCCACCCGCTCGACGGCGGCAAGGTCGAGGTGGACCCGCGCGCGCGGCCCGAGGTGCAGGGGCTGCAGCGGCGGGCGGCGCTCCTGGTGGGCGAGCTGCTCGAGCTGCTCCGCGGCGTCACCGAGCTGGGGATCGAGGTGAAGCAGGCGGAGGGCTTGGTGGACTTCCGCAGCCGCTTCGACGGCCGCGTCGTCTACCTCTGCTGGAAGTTCGGGGAGGAGCGGATCACCCACTTCCACGAGCTGGACGCGGGGTTCGCCGGACGGCAGCCGCTGCCAGCGGACGGGGTGTTCGCGGGGGATCTGCTGCACTAAGAGTGCCTTACGGCTTGCGCGCGATGCACTCCACCTCCACCCGCGCCCCCTTCGGCAGCGCGGCCGCCTGCACCGTGCTCCGCGCCGGCGGCTGCGCAGGGAACCGCTTCCCATAGACTTCATTGACCGCCGCGAAGTCGCCCATCTCGGCGAGGAAGATGGTGGTCTTCACCACATCGCCAAACCCGCACCCCGCAGCGCCCAGCACGGCCTCGAGGTTGTCCATCACCCGCTCGGTCATCGCCTTGATGTCGCCCGTGACGAGCTGTCCCGTGGCCGGGTCGAGCGGGATCTGGCCCGAGGTGAAGACGAGGTCGCCCGAGACGATCGCCTGCGAGTAGGGGCCGATGGCGGCGGGCGCGGCGGGGGTCTGGACCACGGTCTTGTTCATGGCGGCGGATGGTGACGAGGCGGCGGGGCGGGGTCAAGCTGGGGAGGGCGCGCAGTCGCTGGTAGTCGCACAGGTAGTCGCACGGGCTCTGGCGCGCCAGGCACCAAGCCGGTTACACTTCCAGCATGCGGCCCCCGTCCGACGCAGACATGAGCATCGAGGCGTTCTTGCGGATGCTGCATTCGGAGCTGGCCGTGCGGCTCGTCCACGCTGGGATGCCTCCCGAGGCCACCCTGGAAGACGCCCGCGCCTTTCACCGCCGCATGAAGCAGGTCGGCCGGCGGCCATGCTCCTTCTTGGACGAGCCACGTGGAACCGACAATCGTTGACCCGGCGCTGACGGCGCTGCTGCAAAGCTCCGGTGTGGAGTGGTGCCTGATCGGCGCCGCTGCCCTCGCTGCGCACGGCTATGCGCGGAACACCGACGACATCGATCTGCTCACGCTCGACGCCCGCGTCCTCACGACCCGGTTCTGGGGCTCTGCGCCAGTGACCGTCCGGCGCGGCGACTACGACGACCCTCTGCTGGGCTCGGTTGTCTGGCCTGCAAAGCCGCCGCACGATGTGGTGGTCGGCAAGGGACACGCTGCGCGCGAGGCGCTGTCGACCGCGCCTCTCAATCAACGCCTCGGCTGCAGGGTCGCGACCCCGCTTGCGCTCGTCCTCCTGAAGCTGGAGGCCGGCGGAGCGCCAGACCTCTACGACATCGTATCCCTGGTCGAGCGGCACCGGGCCGTCGATGGCGCCGCTTGGTTCGCGGAGGTCGCGACCCATCTCCCTCGACTGACGGCGGACGCCCGCGACGCTTGGACCCGCCTCCATTCTCTCTGGCGATAGCTCGCCCTACACCCGCTCCACCGAGTGCACGCCCGCGATCGCCCCGATCGCCCGCAGCACGTCGTTGAGCTGCTTCACGTCGGTGATCTCCACCTCGAACTCGCTCACCGCCCCCTTGATGCCCTTCTTGTCGGTGGCGGTCCGCGCATCCGCGTGGAGGATGTTCACCCCCAGGTCGGCGAAGATCTCGCTCATCTTCGCCAAGAGGCCCTTGCGGTCGTCGCTCTTCACCTTGAGGCTGACCGCGCGCTTGAACTCGCCGCGCACGTCCCAGCTGACCTCGACGCGCCGCTCGAGGTCGGACTCCATCGCCTTCTTGCAGCCGCGCACGTGCACGGTGACGCCGCGGCCGCGGGTGATGAAGCCGGTGATGGCGTCGCCCGGCACGGGGCTGCAACACTTTCCGTAGCGGACCAGCACGTCGTCGACGCCGCCGATCTTCACGCCGCCCGAGGTGCGGCTGCGGCGCGCGACCCTTTTGAACAGCTCGCTGAGGCGGCCCGTCGGCGGCGCGCTCTCGGCCGAGGTCTGGGAGGCGTCCTTCTCCTTGCGCTTCTCCTCGGGCACCGTCTTGAGCAGCACCTCGCGCGGCGAGATCTTGCCATAGCCGACCGCCGAGACGAGGTCGTCGGCGCGGGCGTGGCCCATCTCGTTGGCGCGCGACTGGAAGTCGGAGGTCTTGGAGAACTTCGAGAAGGTGATGTCGAAGCGGCGGAACTCGCGGTCGAGCAGGTCGCGCCCGATGTCGAGGCTCTTCTCGCGCTGCTGCGCCTTGATGTAGCTGCGGATGCGCGCCTGCGCGCGGCTGGTCTTGGCGAACGCGAGCCAGTCCTTGTTGGGCCGGATGTTCGCGTTGGTGATGATCTCGCAGGTGTCCCCGTTCTTGAACTTGTAGCGGATGGGGACGATCTTCCCGTTCACCTTCGCGCCCGAGCAGTGCGCGCCGACGTCCGAGTGCACGGCGTAGGCGAAGTCGATCGGCGTCGAGCCGTACGGCAGGCTCTTCACCTCGCCCGCGGGCGTGAAGACGAAGACCTCGTCGGTGAAGAGGTCGACCTTCACCGTCTCGAGGAACTCGCGCGGGTCCTTGAGGTCGGTCTGCCACTCCATCAACTGCCGCAGCCAGGCGAACTTCGCCTCGTCGCCCTTCGCCTGCTTGCCTTCCTTGTAGGCCCAGTGCGCGGCGATGCCCTCCTCGGCGATGCGGTGCATCTCCTCGGTGCGCATCTGGATCTCGATGCGCTCGGCGGAGGGGCCGATCACCGTGGTGTGCAGCGATTGGTAGAGGTTCGGCTTGGGTATCGCGATGTAATCCTTGAACCGGCCCGGCACGGGCTTCCACAGG
>JAYWAO010000176.1:0-16197 GCA_043782365.1 Deltaproteobacteria bacterium | reverse complement strand
ATCCCGACCCGCGCGGTGACCTCGAGCGCCGGGTGGGCGCGCTTGAAGTCGGTGAACGAAGCCGGCCTTCCATCGCTGAGAGACCGCTGCACCTGGTTACCGATTCCGTAGTACAGAATGGTCGTCTCGGCGGTGTAGGAGGGCCGCACCTCCAGGCGGAGCGGCTGGCCCGCGAGGGTGGTCGGGACCGTCCACTTCACGAAGAGGTCCGCGTAGGGCACGGCGACGCCGCCGCCGTCGCCCGGCTTGAAGGTGACCAGCGCCGCCGAATCGAGGCTCCAGAGGTAGGGCTCGAACCCGGGCTTCATCCGCGTGTAGCCCGCGAAGTAGCCGCCGCCGAGGCCGATGTCGGTGCTGCCGCCGAAGATGGGCAGCAGGTTGAACTCGCCAGCCTCGGGGCCAGGCTCGCCGCCCTTCTGCGCATCCCCGTTGACGGGCTTGTCGTTCGAGTTGAGGGGGTCGGTCGCGCCAGCAGGCCGCGCGGAGACGAGGACGGCGAGGGCGAGCAGCAGCGCGGGGGGCGCTAGCACGCGGGCGGCGAGAGGGGGCACGGTGGGAGCGGGTGCACCGTCCGGGCCGCGGCGCCGCCAGGGGAGACCTGGCCGTGCGAGGCTCCGCTGCCCTTGTCTCCCGAACGTTCGTCGAACACCCCCAGGACCACGGCAGGAGCGCCCCGACCGCACCACACATCATTGAGGGCGCCGCTCGCCCGGCGCCCGCATACTGTGAAGATGCAGCCGACCGGGCCGGCGTCCAGCGCATCTCAAGTCTCCCTCAGGACCGTCTTCACCATCTGCGCCGGCGTGTTGGTCGTGGCCGCCGCGGTGGTCTTCGTGCTCAGGACCCAGGTCGCGCTCACGCTCGCCCTCGGGGCCGCCATGCTGGCGATCGGCATGGACCACGCGGTGGCTCCGCTGGCCCGGCGCGGCCTGCCGCGCAAGTGGGCGGTGCCGCTGGTGGTCCTCTCGGTCGTCGCCCTCAGCGCCGGAGTGGGCCTGCTGCTCGCGCCGCCGCTGGTAGGCCAGGCGAGGGCCTTCACCGCCGCCGCGCCCGCGATCTGGGAGCGGCTCCAGCAGACCCCGCTCTTGCTGGCGCTCGACGTGCGCTTCGACCTGCACGAGAAGCTCAAGGAGTCGATGCCCGCGGCGGCGGGCGCGCTCAAGCCCGTGCTCGGCGCCATCGGCGGCGCGCTCAGCGTGGTGGGCGGACTGGTCACGCTGCTCCTGCTGGCGGTCTTCATGCTGATCTTCGGTGGCGATCTCGTCGCCGCGCTGCTGGCCGAGGCATCCGAAACGAACCGGGCGCGCTACCAAGCCGTCGTCGGCAAGATCTACCGCTCGGTGGGCGGCTACGTCGCGGGCCTCGCGGCCATCTGCGCGATCAACGCGACAGTGACCAGCACCTTCCTCGCGGTCGTCGGCATGCCGTTCTTCCTGCCGCTGGGCATCCTCAGCGGGGTCTTCAGCTCGGTGCCCTATGCGGGTCCGCTGCTCTCGGTCGTGCTCCTCGGCCTGCTGGCGCTGGCGACTGGCGGGCCGCTCAAGGCGTTGGCCACTGTGGTGTTCTGCCTCTTCTACGCGCAGGTGGAGGGCAACGTCGTCGCGCCGCTCGTCTTCCGCCGCACGGTGCACGTCAGCCCGCTCCTGGTCACGCTGGCGATCCTCTTCATGGCGGAGTTCATGGGCCTTCCCGGCGCGCTGGTCGCGGTGCCGGCGGTGGCGGTGGCGCAGATCCTGGTGCGCGAGCTGCTCGCGCTGCGCAGGGAGCAGGTCGCCGCTCCCTGACTCGCTCGTGCGCCGGTGGCCGCCCTGTTGCAACAGGGTGGCCCATGCACCTCCAAGCCACGTTCACGCTCGCAGATCTCACCGAAGCCCTCGTCAGCTTCACGCCGCTGGAGATCCAGCTCGGCGACCTCGAAGGGAGGGAGCGCACCCTGGTGATCGACCGGCCGCTGGAGGTGACGCTGGTCGCCGGCCGCGGCCTGCGCATCGCGACAGCGGCGCGCTTCACCTGGACCATCGCGGGCCTCGCGGTGCCGATGACGGTGAAGTCGGCGAGCCTCCTCTTGATCCCCGAGGTCGTGGTCCTGGAGGGCCGCGAGGCGCTGCGCTTCCTGCTGCTGCTGGAGCGCGCCGACCTGAAGCTCCTACCTGCCTTCGTGGACGAAGAGTTCGTCGAGCGGGTCAACGCGGCGCTCCTGGCAGAGGACGCGCGGCCCACCTGGAGGTTCCTCGACACCCTGACGTTCAGCGTGGGCCTGCCGGAGCGGCTGCGCTCGGCGCGGACGCTCAGGCTGAAGGCGCAGTGGGGGGCGGTGCAGGTCACCGATGCAGCGCTGAACTTCACCGTCTCGTATGAGGCGGACGTGACCAAGGCCGCATTGCCCGCGGTGGCAGCGGCGCCGTAGCGGAGGGGCCCGCGGACCCTCGCGCCCGCGGCCCCCATCATCGCCTCGACGCCTCCCCCCGTTTCTTGCTACAGGAGAGCGCCCCGCCACCCATCGGAGCCCCTTGGCGTTCCCCGTCGTCGAGCCCGTTCGCCTGATCCCCCTCGGCGGCCTGGGCGAGGTGGGGATGAACTGCATGCTGCTCGAGGACGGGCTCGACCGGGTCATCATCGACTGCGGCCTGCTCTTCCCCGCGGGCGAGGCGGCGCTCGGCGTCGAGGTGATCGCCCCCGACCTCTCCTACCTGCGCGAGGGCAAGCCGCCGGGCGCGGTGCTGCTCACCCACGCGCACGAGGACCACATCGGCGCGCTGCCGTGGCTCCTCCGCTCGTTCCCCGACACGCCGATCGCCGGGACCCGCTTCACGCTCGCGGTGGTGAAGGAGAAGCTCGCCGAGCACGGGCTCAACCCGGAGATGATCGAGGTCTCGCCGCGCGGTGAGGGGTTCGTCGGCAAGATCGCCTTCGAGCCGCTGCAAGTGCCGCACTCGGTGCCCGACGCGGTCGGCTATGCGCTGCGCACCTCGGCGGGCATCATCGTGCACACCGGCGACTTCAAGGTGGACTGGTCGCCGATCGACGGCCGCCTGCTCGACGTGCGGCGCTTCGCCGAGCTGGCCGAGGAGGGCGTCAGCCTCCTGCTCTCGGACTCGACCAACGCCGAGCGCGAGGGCACCAGCGTCTCGGAGCGCGAGGTGGGCGAGTCGCTCGCGCGCGTCTTCGCCGGGCCGCTCGCGCGGGGCCGCATCGTGGTGACGATGTTCGGCTCGAACATCCACCGCGTGCAGAGCGTGGTGAAGGCCGCGCTGGCGATGGGCCGCAAGATCTGCCTGCTCGGCCGCTCGATGCAGACCAACGTGCGGCTGGCGCTCAGCCTGGGCTTCTTGCGCTGTCCGCCCGACCTCTTCGTCGACCCCGAGGCGGCCGACCACTTCGATCCGAAGCAGCTGGTGATCTTGTGCACGGGCGCGCAGGGAGAGCCGCGCTCGGCGCTCTCGCGGCTGGCGCTCGGCGAGCACCCTACGGTGCAGCTGGAGAAGGGCGACCTCGTCATCTTCTCGGCGCGGCAGATCCCGGGCAGCGAGCGCACGGTGGGCAACCTGATCGACCAGCTGGCGCGCCGCGGCTGCCGGGTGATCACGCCGCAGACCTCGGGCGAGCTGGTCCACACCTCGGGCCACGCCTGCCAGGGCGAGCAGCGGATGATGATCGACCTGGTCCGGCCGCGCAGCTTCCTGCCCGTGCACGGCGAGTACCGGATGCTGGCGGCCCACGCGCGCCTCGCCGAATCGGCCGGCGTCGCCGCTCGCGCCTGCCTGATCGCCGAGGACGGCGACGTCATCGAGCTGCGCCGCGGAGAGCTCGCCACCGTCTCCTACGAGAAGGTCGCCGCCGGCCGGATGTACCTCGACGGCCGCGGCGCCGAGAGCGACGTCGGCGAGGTGACGCTGCGCGACCGCAAGCTGCTCGCCGACTCGGGCCTCTGCATCGTCCTCGCCGTGCTCGACCGCAAGAGCGGCGCGCTCTTGCGCGGACCGGAGCTGCTCGGCAAGGGCGTTGCCGGGTTCGACGAGGCGCGGCTGGCCGCTGCGCGCGGGGCCGCGCTCGAGGCCTTCGAGGAGCTGGGCCACAAGGAGAAGTGCGACCTCGGCTCGGTGGAAGAGGCCCTCCGGCGCGGCGTGCGCTCGGTCTGGAAGAAGGGCCAGGAGAAGCGCCCGATGGTCCTGCCGGTGGTGATCGAGCTGTGAGCACGAACCCGTATGTTAATGATCTATTGTCAAAGCTGGCCACCCGCGAGGCCCGCGTCGGCGTGGTGGGGATGGGCTACGTGGGCCTGCCGCTGGCGCTCGCCTTCGTCAAGGCCGGCCTCTGGGTGACCGGGTTCGACATCGACCCCGAGAAGCCGCGGAAGCTGCACGCCGGCGAGACCTACCTCAAGACCATCACCGCCGGGTCGATCCAGGCCGCGCTCGCCACCGGCCGCTTCCACGCGACCACCGAGATGTCGGGCGCAAGGGCGTGCGACGCGCTGATCATCTGCGTGCCGACGCCGCTCACCAAGGCGCGCGAGCCCGACCTCTCGTTCATCACCAACACCTGCGAGTCGCTCGCGCCCCACCTGCGCCCCGGGCAGCTCGTCTCGCTGGAGAGCACCACCTGGCCCGGGACCACCGACGAGATCGTCAGGCCGATCATCGAGAAGGCCGGCCTGCGCGTCCCCGAGGACGTGCTGCTCTGCTTCTCGCCCGAGCGCGAGGACCCGGGCAACCCGAAGTTCGAGACCCGCACCATGCCGAAGATCGTCGGCGCCGACGACGAGGGCTCGCGCAAGGTGGCCGAGGCGCTCTACGGCTGCGCGGTGGACCGGGTGGTGCCGGTCACCTCGTCGCGCGCGGCCGAGCTGACCAAGCTCCTCGAGAACATCTTCCGCGCGGTCAACATCGCGCTCGTCAACGAGCTGAAGCTGCTCTGCGAGAAGATGCACATCGACGTCTGGGAAGTGATCGACGCCGCCGCCACCAAGCCGTTCGGGTATATGCCGTTCTATCCGGGGCCTGGATTGGGCGGTCACTGCATCCCCATCGACCCGTTCTACCTGACCTGGAAGGCCCGCGAGGTCGAGTTCCAGACCCGCTTCATCGAGCTGGCCGGCGAGATCAACACCGCGATGCCGGCCCACGTGGTCACCCGCGTGATGGACGCGCTCAACGACCCGGGCCCGCGCGCGTATGCCCCGCGGGCGCTGCGCGGCGCCAAGGTGCTGCTGCTCGGGATCGCCTACAAGGCCGACATCGACGACGTGCGCGAGAGCCCGGCCTTGATGGTGCGCGAGCTGCTGGAAGAAAAAGGCGCATTGGTCGACTATCACGACCCGCATATCCCCCGCATGCCCAAGACCCGCCGCCACGGCGACACGGGGCTCACCTCGACGCCGCTCACCGACGAGGTCCTGCGCAGCGCGGACTGCGTGGTGATCGTCACGGGGCACCGCGCGGTGGACTACGCCCGCGTCTGCCGGGAGGCGAAGCTGGTGATCGACACGCGCAACGCCTGCCGCAACGTCACCGAGGGGCGCGAGAAGGTGGTCAAGGCGTAGGCCTCACAGCTTGAAGGTGAAGCCGAGCGCCCCGGACTCCTTCTGGTAGGCCTCCTCGCGCCGCTCGTAGCCGAGGTCGAGCCGCAGCCCGAACGCGGGCGTGAGCGCCCACGACAGCCCGGTGAAGGCCGCAGTCACCAGCGCGAAGGTGGTGCCCGCGGGCGTCGAGAGCGCCTCCTTGCCGTAGGAGGCGCCGAGCCAGGTGGAGACCGAGTCGCCGAAGGCCCAGCCGAGCCGCACGATGCCCGCCCCGGTGGGGTCTCCCTGGCTGCTGAGCGCGACGATCGCCTGCGCCTGAACGGAGAACGGGCCGCTCTCGAAGCGCGCGCCGGGCTGCAGCAGCGTCACCTCGTTGCCCGGGTAGCTCGAGTGCTTGACGGCAAAGAGGGCGGTAAACGGGCCGGACAGCTTGAGCTCCGCGCCCGCGCCCGCCTCCCAGGCGGCGAGGAAGTGATTCGAGGGCGTCAGCGCGGCTCGAGCGGAGAGCAAGAGCTCTGGCGAGAGGCGGAGGTCGGCGACCGCGTTGACCCGGTGGTCGATGAAGCCGAACCAGCGCAGCTCCTCGAAGCCCGCGCCGAGCGTGAGGTCGCTAAAGAGCTGGTAGCCCGCCTGGCCGAACCAGCTACCCTCGACGCCGCGGCCCGCCGAGGGTGAGGTGGCGCTGTACTTGCCGTAGCCGTCGAACTCGCCGCCGAGGTCGAGGCGCAGGCGCGGCGGCGCGGCGGTGCGCGCGACCTTCGTCAACAGCGCCGCATCGGCCGGCGCGAGGGCGAGCGCGCGCTGGTAATAGCCGCGGGCGGCGTCGCGGTCGCCCTGCGCGAGGGCGACATCGCCCGCCAGCCCGAGCGCGTCGCCGTCCGCGGGGGCTGCGCCGAGCACCGCATCGAGCTCCGCGCGGGCCTTGGCGTGGTCGCCCTTCCAGTAGCGGATGCGGGCGCGGCCGATCTCCCAGCCGCGGGCGTTGGGGCTGCGCGGCGCCTGCGCGAGCAGCGCGCTCCAGCTGGCGATCGAGTCGTCGTAGCGCCCCAGCCAGCCCTGCACGATGGCGAGCTGCTCCTGCGCTTCGAGATCGGCCGGGTTCTCCTTCACCAGCGCGGCGAACACCTCGGCCGCCGCGGGCAGCTTCTCTTGCCGCTTGAGCGCGAGGCCTTCTTGGAGCGTGGCCGCCTGCGCGGCGAGCGGCCCGGCGCACACGAGCAAGACCAGGAGCGCGGCGGCGCTGGGAGGGAACGGCCGTGCGGTCACGTCAGGGCTCCGGTTGTGCGAGCGGCCGCTGGGGCGCCCAGTCGATGCGCCCGCGCAGGAAGGCGATCCAGCCGAGCAGCGCCCCGAACTGGCGCAGCAGCTGGAAGGCGAACGGCTCGGTGAAGGTGGCGAGCAGCGAGCGGGCCACGCGGCCGGCCGTCAGCTCCTCCCCCTGCCAGCGGGCGTGCAGGAAGACGCAGCGCGCGTGCATGCCGAGGTCCCAGCAGAACTTCGCGGCCAGGGCCACCAGCACCACGGGGTCGAGCGCGCGGCCCAGCAAGACGAAGCAGGCGAGCGTGACGATGGCCGCCAGCCCGTAGAGGGGGAGCAGGGTGTCGATGGTCTTGACCAGCAGGTGGAAGGTGCCGAGGCGGCCGAAGCGCGCGTCGCCGACCATGTCGCGGTGGCGGAAGAGGGTCTCGATGAAGCCGGCGAACCAGCGCTGCCGCTGCCGGAGGAACTGGCGCACGCCGGCGGGCGCGTCGGTGGAGGCGCGGGCCTCGCCGAGGACGCGCACGGTCATGGTGCGGCCCGACTCGCCCGCGAGCCGGTGGAGCCGGTAGAGCAGCTCGTAGTCCTCGACGCGGCAGTCGGGGTCGAAGCCGCCCACCTCCTCGAGGGCGGCGCGCCGGAAGGCGGCGAACGCGCCCGACACCAGCACCAGCGTGCCCTCCTCCATCCAGGCCAGCCGCCAGAGGAAGGCGCGCAGGTACTCGAAGGTCTGGTAAAGGCCGAACGCGGGCGCCACCACGCCGCCGCGGCAGACGGGGCGCAGCACGCCGCAGGCCGCCCAGAGCGCAGGCTCGCGCGCGAACGCCGCCCGCACCGCCGCGATCGCGCCCGGGTCGAGGACCGTGTCGGCGTCGAGCGTCACCACCACGTCCTCGCGCAGGTGCGCGAGCGCGAGGTTGAGCGAGCGGGCCTTGCCGGAGTGCTCCTTGCGCAGCGCCCACAGGTGCGGGTGGCGCGCGCTCTGCGCCAGGGCCGGCGCGCGCGGCAGGCCGCAGGCCCGCTCGAGGTGGTCGGCGGTGCCGTCGGTCGAGCCGTCGTCCACCAGCAAGATCCGGTCTGGCTGGTCGCCCTGGGCGAGCAGCGCCGCGAGCGCCGCCGGGAGCCCGCCCCGCTCGTTGCGGGCGGCGATCACCACCGCGAGCGTGGGCCGCGCGCCGGTCCGCTGAGGGGTCCGCGCAGCCTCCGCGTGGAGCGCGCGCCGCGAGGCCATCACCATGTGCCCGAGCAGCCACGTGTCGTAGGTCACGTAGACGAGACCGACCGACCAGGCCCATGGCCCGGTGCCGACGAAGGCGGCGGCGACCACCGCCCCGAGCAGCAGCGCGGTGGCGCCGAGCAGCGCGGCAAAAACGAGACCACGCCCCTGGGGGGCGCCCCGGCTCCCGATCTCCAAGTGGGCTGCTTCGTTCGCTTCGCTCAACCAGCGACCTCCCGAGGGTGCCTGGTAATGATGCGCGACCTGCGAAAACGGTACAGGCTGCAAGGACCCACCACCAAGGACCGGGAGACGCGAGGTCGGGCAGCGAGCAGCTCGGGCGGGTCACGCAGGCAGACTCGAATTCTGTTACTTAGCGTGCCCGGCCGCTCTCGCTGCGGCGGCGCACCCTGAACCGCGAGGAGCCCATGCCGTCCTTCGACATCGTGAGCAAGGTGAACGAGCAAGAGGTGGACAACGCCTTCCAGCAGGCCAAGAAGGAGCTGGAGCAGCGCTACGACTTCAAGGGCACCGAGACCTCTCTCGAGCGGGCGACCGACCCGAAGGAGAAGGGCGGCATCAAGCTGAGGAGCACCACCGAGCAGAAGCTCGAGGCCGCGCGCGAGATCATCGTCACCAAGCTGGCCAAGCGCGGCGTCTCGCTGCGCTCGGTGAAGTACGGCGACGCCTCGCAGAGCGGCAAGTTCTGGCTGCAGACGCTGACCTTCACCGAGGGCATCGAGATCGAGAAGGCGAAGGCGCTCGTCAAGCTGATCAAGGACTCCAAGCTCAAGGTGCAGGGCGCCATCCAGGGCGACGCGGTGCGGGTCTCGAGCAAGAGCCGCGACGACCTGCAGGGCGCGATGCAGCTGGTGCGCAGCCAGAGCGAGGAGCTCAACGTGGACGTCGGCTTCGAGAACTTCCGCGACTAGCCCAAGCTACGGCTCGAGGCCCAGCCCCCAAAGGCAAGAGCTGCCGCCCGCCACGCGCAGGCCACCGAACCACTGCGGCAGCGCTGCGTTCCTCGCCGGCCCGCGGGAGGCCATCGTCCCCGCCGTGGCCGCGGCGACCACCGGCGGCAGGCGACGCGGTGGCACCTCCACCGGCGGCGGCAACGGGCACTTCGTGCACGGCCCCTTCAGCGCCACCAGCAGGCGCTGGTTGGCCGAGAGGAAGCTGCGCTTCCCGAGGTGGTTCGCCTTCTGCAGCGAGGCCACGGTGACGCCGTACTTCTTGGCGATGTGACCCAGCGTCTGTCCGCGCTGCACCTTGTGGAAGGTGAGGTTGTGCTCGGGTCGCTGCGCGAGGAGGGGCTGCAGCCGCCTGCCCAGCTCCTGCGAGCGGGGCGCGTAGAAGCGCACGTGGAAGTGGTCCTGGTGCCGACGCGCGTGCTGGAGGAGCGACTGGTTGCCGGCGCGGAAGAGCCGGTCGACCCAAGCGCGGTCCTCGCCGGTCTTCAGCGCGTAGTCGCGCAGCACCGCCTGGATGCCGCGGTCGACCCAGATGACCTGCACGTCGCTCTGCGTGACCAGCGCCTTGATCAGGGCCCAGTTCCGCGGGGCGTCGAACGCCTTGAGGATGTTCTTCAGCCGGCCGCCGGGCCTGCCGTCGCCCTGGTAGAAGAAGCCGAGGTCAGCGTCGCGGCCCGACTGGTGTGACTTGTGCGGCCGCAGCCACCCGCCCGACTGCAGGCCGATGTGCGAGAGGCGCACGCGGGCGTTGGAGAACGCCGCATGGACGGCGCGGAAGGCCGCGACCAGGCCGTCGATGGTCTCCTTGGCGCCCCAGGAGAGGTCGCGGCGGGCCACCGTCCAGGCATCGCCGTCTTCGAGGTGCACGGCGTTGAGCAGGCGGCCCTGGTCGGCGAAGCCCACCGAGACGCTGCCGAGCGCCGAGGGGTCTTCCTTCCAGAGGCGGGCGAGGTCTGCGTCGCCGAGGTCGCTCGTGTAGCGCAGGCCCGGGTCGACCGCTGCCTGCTTCGCTGCTGCGGCGGCCTCGGAGGGGATGTCTTCGGAGTCTCCCCCGCCTTCCGGCTCGGCGGCGCCGGGCCCTTCGGCCTCCTGGGCGGGCGCGGGCTGGACGTCCTGCTCTTCGGTGGCTGCCGTGCGGGCGCGGGCGCTCTGCGCGGCAGGACCCGCGAGCGACGGCACCACCGCGGCCACCGCAGCCAGAGAGGTCTCCGCTGCCGAGGCCACCGGGGCCGCGAGCAAGATTGCGAGGGCGCAGCGCGCCCCAACCGTGAAGAGCATTCTCCGGCACCGTACAAGGGAAACGAAAAGGGCACCACAATTCGATCTCGTTGCGGCAGGTTGCTCTACATGCGGACGCTCGCCTGCTTCGTCTCCTCCCATGGCTACGGCCACGCCACCCGCACCTGCGCCGTGCTCGCGGCGATGCGCGCGCGGGACCCTGCGCTCGCCCTGCACGTCTTCACCGAGGTGCCCGCCGCCGTCTTCGAGCGCTCGGTCCCGGGCGGCGTCACCTGGCACCGCGCCTGGACCGACGTGGGCCTCGTGCAGGCCAGCCCCTTCGAGGAGGATCTGCCGGCCACCGTCCGCGCGCTCGAGCAGCACGTGCCCTTCCGGGACGCCGAGGTGGGCCCGCTCGCCCGGGCCGTGCTGGAGACGGGGGCGCAGGCGGTGCTCTGCGACATCTCCCCGCTCGGTCTCGCGGTGGCGCGGGCCGCGGGCCTCCCGTCGGTGCTCCTGGAGAACTTCACCTGGGACTGGATCTACCGCGGGTATCTCCAGGCCGAGCCGCGGCTTCTCCCGCTCGCCGACCTGCTGGAGGCGGAGCTCTCGTCGGCGGCGCTGCACCTGCACACCGGGCCGGTCGCGCAGGAGCGGCCGGGCATGCACCGCCTGGGCATGATCTCCCGCCCGCCCCGCTGTACGCGCGCGCAGGTCCGGGCGCGGCTCGGGCTCTCCGAGCGGGACAAGGTCGTCCTCTTCACGCTCGGCGGGATCTCCTGGAGCTTCGACACCGCGCCGCTCCCCGCGGGCGTGACGCTGCTCGTCCCCGCGCCCGCGCTGCGCAGCGATGGGCCGCCGGGCCCGGTGCGGCTCCTCGGCCCCGACTGGTTCCACCCGGACCTGATCGCCGCCGCCGACGGCGTGATCGCCAAGGTCGGCTACTCGACGCTCGCCGAGGTGCACCGCGCGGGCACGCCGCTCGCCTACCTGACCCGGCCGGGGTTCCGCGAGTCGCCGGTGCTGGAGCGGTTCATCCTTGCCGAGCTGCCCTGCTTGGAGCTGCTGCCAGCGGCCCTCGAGGGCGGGCGCTGGGCCGAGGCGATCCCGGCGCTGCTGGCGATGAGGCCGCGGGGTCCGCTCGAGGACCCCGATGCGGCAGAGCAGGCGGCGGCGCTGGTCGCGCAGGTCGCCTGAACGCCAAGGTGCCTTTGGTCTGCGGGCCGCACCGCGGTCCTCCGGCTGAACCGACCCGCTCCGAGCGGCATCTGCCGACTGCCCTCGTCACACTCGCGAGGAGCCCTTCTCTCTCACCCGAAGTGCCAGGTTCCGCTCCCATGACCATCCAGATTGGCGACAAGCTCCCCGCCGGCAAGCTCACCGAGTTCATCGAGCAGGCGACCGAAGGCTGCGGGGTCGGCCCCAACACCTTCGACCTCGAGGCGCTCACCAAGGGCAAGAAGGTCGTCATCTTCGGCCTCCCCGGCGCCTTCACGCCCACCTGCTCGGCCAAGCACGTGCCGGGCTACGTCGACCACATCGCCGACCTCAAGGCGAAGGGCGTCGACGACGTCATCTGCCTCTCGGTCAACGACGCCTTCGTGATGGGCGCGTGGGCCAAGGACCAGAAGGCCACCGGCAAGGTCCGCATGATGGGCGACGGCTCCGGCACCTACGTGAAGTCCCTCGGCCTGGAGCTCGACCTGAACGCCAAGGGCATGGGCCTGCGCTCGCAGCGCTGGTCGATGCTGGTCGAGGACGGCGTCGTCAAGCAGCTCAACGTCGAGGGCCCCGGCAAGTTCGAGGTCAGCGACGCTGGCACGATGCTCAAGCAGCTCGGCGCCTAGTCGTCCTTTCGACACGACGGCTCCACAGGCCCGCGCCCGGGCTGATATGAGGGGTCGGTGACCTCGGCCCTCGCCGCGCTGCTCCTGTTGGCAGCGCCGGCGCTCCACCTCGGGCAGACCAAGACCGCGGACCGCGGGCTCCCGTGTCCCGCGCACGCTGCCGTCGAGGTGGCGCTGCGCGAGCTGCTACCAGGGCTGCGCGTCGAAGGGTCAGGCGATCTCGCCGAGGGCGACCTCGAGGTTCGCCTCGCCCGCGAGGAGGGCCGGTGGTTGCTCTCGTTGCGGCACCCAGGAGGGAAGGTCGCGCTGGAGCGGGCGCTAGTGCTCCCGGCGCGTGACTGCGCGCTGCTCGGCCGGACTGCGGCGCTGGTGATCGACCGCTATCTCGAAGAGGTGCGCTGGTCGGGAAGGCCGCCGCGGCTGTTGCCGCTGCCGCAGCCCGAGCCTGAGGGGCTGCCTCTGCCGCCGTTGCCCGTGCCCGAGGTGCCCCCGCCCGCGCCGGAGCGGCCGCGGCCGCTGACGCAGGATGCGCCCAAGCCCGCGCCCGACAAGGCGGCCGCTGCGCAGAGCGCTGCTGGATCCGACAGGGCGACGCCGAAGCCCGCGCTGGCGACAGATGAGGCCGCGCGCAGGGCCGCCGCGGAGAAGGCTGCCGCGGAGAAGGCCGCTGCGCAGAAGGCTGCGGCAGAGCAGGCTGCGGCCGACAAGGCCCAGGCCAGACAGGCGGACCTCGTCGCGCTCGCGAAAGACCTGGCCCAGCCGGCTGGGGAGGTCAGCGACCCCCTCCCGCCGGAGCGGTTCCACCTCGCGCTGCTGGCGGGCCCCGGCCTGTACTGGGGCCTCCCCTCCGACGCCCGGTTTGCCCTCTCGGCCGGCGCGCTGCTGCGGCGCGGGCGGCTGCAATTCGGGCTCTCGCTGTCTGGCACCGGCGGCGCGGGCCAGACGGTGGGCGCGCAGCGCGGGCAGACGGTGGTGCGCACCGGGCTCTTCGCGCTCTCGGCGGGCCTCTGCGCGGACGCCGCGATGTTGCGCCTCTGCGGCGGTCCGGCGGCGGGGGGGCGGCTCTCGCTGGGGTCGCTGTCGGGTGTGCAGATCTTGCAGCCCGGGAGCGCTGCGCTCACCCAATTTGCCCTGGGCGGGCACGGCACCGCGGGCCTGCGGCTGACCGACCGGCTGGAGCTCTCGCTCGACCTGCTCGCCCTCTGGACGCCGGGCTCGGCCCGATTCGATGTGGCCGGCGCCCCCTCCCGGACGCTCTCTGCCCTCGACCTCACCTGGGCCCTGCGCCTGGGGTGGCTTGCTTTTTAGGCCCGCCTGACGATTTACGTGAAGGTGGCCATGCGACCAAACCATCCAGGGGCAGCGGGATTCCCCCAGGCGGAGGTCGCGCATGCCAGGCTCATCGACGCCGACCTCGCACGCGCCGCGGAGGCCGGCGACAAGCAGGCCTTCGCGACTCTCTACGAGGCCCACTTCGACTTCGTCTTCCGCACCTGCCGCCGCCTCGGCCTGGGCAGCGCCGACGCCGAGGACGCAGCCCAGGAGGTCTTCCTGGTCGCCAGCCGCAAGCTGGGGGCGTTCCGCGAGGGGAAGTTCACCACGTGGCTCTTCCGGATCGCGGCCAATGTCACCTCGTCGCGGCACCGCAAGAAGCGGGTCCGCGACGCGCTCTTCTCCATCTGGGTCAAGCCCGAGGAGCCCGAAGTGCAGCAAGGTCCGGATCGCGACTACGACCGCAGCGAGGCCGGCAGGCGGGTCGCCGCGGTGCTCGCCCGGATGGCGCCGAAGAAGCGCGAGGTCTTCGCCCTGTTCGAGCTCGAGGGGCTGTCGGGCGAGGAGATCTCCGAGCGGGTGGGCTGTCCGATCGACACGGTGTGGACGCGGCTGTTCCACGCCCGCAAGGAGTTCGAGAAGATCGCAAGGCAGCGCGGCGTGATCGAAGAAGGCGAATCCGGAGAGCAGTCATGAGCGGGCCCAAGCACGACCACCAGCAAGGCACGCCGCAGCGGCTGGCGGGCCAAGATGGCCGGCTCGGGCGGCTGCTGGCGTCTGCCGCCGAGGCCGACTCGGAGGTGCCCGCCGGCGCGCGCGCCCGGGTCTGGCGCGGCCTGCAGGCTCCGCAGCGGCCCTTCTTCGCGCGCCCCTCCTTCGCGATCACCGGGCTCGCCGCCGCCTGCGCCGCGGCGCTCTTCCTCGTGGTCAGCCGCCCCGCTTCGGCTCCTGCGCCCAGCGCGCTGGCGGTTTCAGTGGTCGAGGGCGCGGTGGCGCTCGCGTCTCCCTCTGGCACAGCGCTCCCCTCGGGTTCGGCGCTCACCGACGGCGCGCAGGTCTCGGTTGGCGCTGGCGGCGCGCTGCTCCGCGCGGGCTCCGTGCAGGTGGCGCTCTCGGCTGGCGCCCACGCGACGCTGCGGCAGGCCGCCGATGTCGTGGAGGTCTGGCTCGACTCTGGCGAGGCTGCCGTCGGCCCTTGGTCTTCAGCGCAGACGGCAGACGGCCCAGGGCGGGCCTCGGTGCGCGTGGTCGCTGCTGGCGCCTTCCGCGTCGAGGCTCCGCCCGGCGCGCTCTTCGTCGTCTCGGCCTCGGCGGTGCGCTCGGTCGTCTATGCGGTGCGCGGCGAGGCGCAGGTGCAGTCGGCCGCGGGCGCCGCGCCCGTCTCCGCTGGTTCGGCTTGGACGAGCGTTGGCGCTGCGCCTGCAGCCTCGCAGGAGGTCCGGGCGCTCGCCGTCCGCGCTGGTGGCGAGACGCCGCGCGCCGCGCTGGTGATCCCCGCTCCGCCGCCGTCCGTGGAAGTGCAGGCTGCTCCTGCTGCCGCGGCGCCTTCTGCGGTGAGCCCGGCGCGCCTGCTCGCCCGGGCCGCCGGCAGCGCCGCCCGGAGCGCCGCCGCCGCCGAAGACGACGCCGTGCTCGCCCGGGCCAACGCGCTCGAGGCTGCCGGCGACAACGTCGCTGCTGCTGCCGTCCTCGAGGACCTCTCGCGCAGGTCGGGTCCGCGCGCAGAGGCAGCGCTCTATGAACTGGGCCGCCTGCGGCTGCGCTTCCTCGGCCAGCCTGCGCAGGCGCTCGCCGCCTTCGAGGAGCACGCCCGCCGCTTCCCCGCCGGCGCGCTGTCGCTCGAGTCGAGCCTGAGCGCGGTCGAGGCCCGGCTCTCGCTCGGCCAGGACGAGCCCGCGCTGCGCGAGATGGACTCGTTCCTCGGCCGCCATGGCCAGAGCGAGCGGGCCGCCGACGTGCGCTGGCTGCGTGCGTCGCTCTTGCAGAGCCGGGGAGACTGCCGCCGCGCGCTCCCCGATCTGCGCGCCCTCTCTGCTGACGGAAGCCGCGCGGCCGACGCGCTCTTCCTGCTCGCCACCTGCGCCCGCTCCGGAGGCGACCTCGCCGAGGCCCGGGCCAAACTGCTCGAGTACCAGCGCCGCTTCCCCGAGGGCGCGCACCGCTCCGCAGTGGACGCAGCCCTGCGCGGGGAGGAGGGCCGCTGATGGAGCCTGCCCCGCGCCTGCCCGGTTGCCGCGAGGCGCCTGCCAAGGGCGCCACCGCGGCTTCGCGCATCGTGACCGCGGCGTGTGGCGCGCTGCTCGGACTCGCCTGCAGCCAATCGGCGCTGCTCGGCGCGAGCGCGCGCCAGGTCGCGGTGGCCGCCGCCAGCGGTGGCACCATCGAGGCGACCGGCGACGACGCTCCCGCGCTGGTAGGTTTCAAGCTGGTGCTCCACCCCGGAGACCTGCCGGCCGACACGCAGCTCACCCTGCAGCTTGGCCCCGCCAGCGACGACCTCAACGCGGCGGGCCCGTCGGTCCTGCTCGGACCCGCGGGTCTGCAGCTCGTCCACCCGGCCGAGCTGACGCTCCCCTACAGCCTGGGCCCCGGCCAGCTCGACAGCGAGCTGTCGGTGGAGCTCGAAGACGGCAGCGGCCAGTCGCTGCGCATCGACCGGACGCTCCTCACCGTCGACGCCAACGCCCACCTGCTCCGCTGCCCGCTCCCGGGCCTCGGCGAGGTGCACGCGCTCGCCCCGCGCCACTGCCAGCAGGACTCCGAGTGCGGGAGCGGCGGGTACTGCCACGAGATGGAGATCTGCCGGCCGTGGTATCTGCCCGATGGAGGCATCGACCCCGAAGCGGACGGCGGGCCGCACCACCCGTAGCAGGGCAGGGCTGGGACGGCGCGACC
>JAYWAO010000175.1:0-38547 GCA_043782365.1 Deltaproteobacteria bacterium | reverse complement strand
CGGGCGATGAGGCGGGCGCCAGGGACGAGCTGTCGCGGGTGCGGCAGAAGCCCGAGCCGGCGACGCCGGATGTCGATCCGGAGCTGTTCAAGTGCGCGGGGGGTAAGTGATGGGCGAGACCAGCCGGATGCAGCGTTCGCTCGCCAGAGGCCTCGGCCGCGCCGTGGTCGGTGCAGTGTTACTCTTTGGCGTCGCAGCGCTCCTCCCGCTCGGAGGGTGCGGCAGCGACAGCGGGACGACCCCCGACGCGGGGCCCGATGCGGGCGACGCGGGCTCCGATGGGGGAGCGACCTGGAGCGCGAAGGTCAGCATCGACAGCTCGCTGGTGGTGATCGACGCCACGCAGAACTCGGCCAGCGAGCTGGTGG
The DNA here is from genome assembly GCA_043782365.1 of Deltaproteobacteria bacterium. GTDB lineage: Bacteria > Myxococcota > Myxococcia > Myxococcales > 40CM-4-68-19 > CAIWCD01. Next base: position 38,179 of record JAYWAO010000175.1, on the reverse strand, counting down.
CGGCGGTCGATCCCAACGGGCGCCCCGCCATCGCGTACTTCCAGACGCGCACCGACGCGGGGAGCTACCCGCTGGTCGTCGCGCGCGAGCTCACCGACGGAGCGTGGACCAAGGAGACGGTGCCCGCTGCGCTCGACGGCGGCGCCGTGACGGGACACTACGGGCTCGGGCTCGCGTTCGACGCGCAGGGCAATCCGCTCGTCACCTATCAAGGCGGGCAAACGGGCGCTGACAAGGGCGTGCACGACGACCGCTGGCACAACAACACGACCGGGCAGCGGCTACCGGCCGACACGGTGCTCGCGAAGAAGAGCGGCGGCGCGTGGACGCGCTACACGCTCGCCCAGCTCAGCAACTCGTGGGTCACCGACAACCAGGCGGTGGACGACCAGGGCGAGATCGTCGGCCTCTGGTCTGCGGTAGCGGTCGACAACGCGGGGACGGTGCACGTGGTGCAGCAGGACGCCCACTTCGGGGTGGACGCGACCGCCTACGACGAGGCGAACCTCGAGTACGCGAGCTTCACCATCGCGGGCGCTTCGGCGAACAAGGCCTCCAGCGAGATGACCGCGAGCCACCGGGTCGGACCCGCCTGCACCCCGGGAGTGCCGCCCTGCTCTTCCAACGGCCAGCTGCTGGTGCAAGGCGCCGGCAACTACAACCGCATGGTGCTCGCCGGCGGGCAACCGACGGTCTCCTTCGTGTCCATCCCCTACGGCGCGAGCCCGCAGCAGGTCTGGTTTGCCCAGCGCAAGTCGGCGGCGACGTGGTCGCTGGTGCGCGTCTCGGCCGCGCAGGGCGCGTTCGGCCACACGCCTGCGCTCGTCTACTCCACCACCGGCGCGCCGGGCACGGGCGGCCCGCTCTTCGCCATCGCCTACTACGACGCCGGCGGCAACGATCTCCGCCTCGCCACCTCGGCCACCGGGGCGGTCTTCGACGACGAGCCCATCGAGACGCTCGGCGTCACCGGCCTCTACCCCGCCGCCGCCTTCAGCGGGAGCAAGCTGGGCCTCTTCTACGCCTACTGCCGCTCGCCGATCGACAACCCCGCGAGCTGCAACGCCACCACGCAGGAGCTCCGCTTCCGCTCCGGCCCCGCCGACGCCACCGTGCTCTTCGGCCCGGACAACTACGAATCGGTCTCGCCCGGAATGCCCGACGGCACCGCGCTGGTGGCCGACGGCCAGGGCCGCTTCGTGGCCATCTGGCGCGACCCGGCCGGCGGGATCTTCGCCTCGCGGAGGACCCCGTGAGCCCGGCGCGGTCGTTATCGAATCGATCACCGATGGCGGCGGGAGACGCGACGCTCGGGCTGACCCTCAGGCTCGCCTGCGCGCTCGCGCTCTCCTGCGCGGCCTGCGGCGGCAATGGCAGCTCGCTCGAGGGCTCGCTCGGCGCCGACGTGCCGCTCGACTTCACCGCCGTCTCGGTGGAGCAGTCGAGCAACGCCATCGCCATCCTCTACACGAAGGACCTCCCGGGCGGCGCCTCGGCCGACCTGGTGCTGAAGATCACCGCGACCACCACGGGCATTACACTCACGGGCCCGCTCACCATCGACCTCACCGAGAAGGTCGCGAACCAGCCCCGCGGCGCGGTCAGCCGGGCGGTGAGCGGCGACGCGCGGCGCGACTTCCCCACGCTGCTGCGCGGCTCGATTACGCTCTCGCAGGCGCCCAGGGTGGACTCGCACATCAGCGGCAGCTTCACCGTCACCTTCAACAACACCGGCGGCTCGCTGGGCGCCGGCAAGACGGCCTTCGGCGACTTCAGCGCCACCCTGAAGGCGGCAGGCCAGTGAGCGCGCACGCGCGCAAGCCCGCTCCAGGCGCGGGCGCGAGCGCTCCTGCGCTACTGCGTGGGCTGCACGTTCACCTTCAAGAGATACTCCGCCTGGGCGTCGCTGAAGACCTCCACCAGGTGGTCGCCGGGGGTGAACACTTGCTGCTTGCGGCTCCAGATGCGGCTCTCGCCGGCCTCGGCGAAGACGTCGACGCCGCCGCTCTGCAGCGCGGTGCGGGTGCGGCAGCCGACCTCGTTCCAGGCGATCTCGGTGTCGGTGCCGGGGCTGCCCTCGGTGCGGAAGTAGAGCAGCACCTCGATGACGCTGGGCACCGTGGTGCGGACTACCGTGCGCAGAGTGGAGCCCTGGGCGAAGTTGCCGCGCGTGTAGCCCGAGGCGTCGAGCACGCAGCCGGCCTGGGTCACGCAGACGGGCACCTGGCCGGCGCAGGGGAGATAGGTGCGGTTGTCGATGAAGAGGTCTTCCGAGCTGGGGACGCAGCCCGCGAGGTGGCCGCCCCCGGCGCAGAGCAGCAGGGCGGAGGCCGCGCGCACCAGGAGCGCACGGGCCTTGCCAGGGGTGCGAGCGCGATGATCGGGTCCGGTCGGTTCCAAGCGGGGCGCAGCATCGCAGGCTCAGGGGGAGCGGTGGAAGGGGGCCGGTCCGGCGCCGGTGTAGGGAAGTCGGCGCGGCGCTGGCCGCTGCGCGCCCGGAGCCTTTCTGGGAGCCGTCTGGCGGCGATCGCGGCAGCCCTGCTCTGCGCCTTCCTGTCCATGGGCTGCGCGCCGCGGGTGACGCTGCGGGTGCCTCCGGCCGCCGTCGCGGAGCTCCCGCTCGAGCGCAAGCTGGCGCTGCTCGACCAGGAGAACGACCTGCTGGCTGCTGTGGACGCGCGCGACACGCAAGAGGAGCGCTGGCTGCAGAGCCGCGAGGCCGAGGGCGACGCCTGGGCCCGCAAGCGCGAGGCCGAGGAAGGACGCGAGAAGGCGCAGAAGGCTCGCACGCCGCTCGAGGTGCCCGACGCGGCCATCCGGGAGGCGCAAGCGCGGATCGAGTTCGCGCGCGCCGACCTCGACCTGCAGCGGGCGCTCTTCCGCGCCGCCGACGTGGCCCTGCTCGCCGCCGAGGCGAAGTACGAGCAGGCCCGCGCCGCCGAGGTGCTGGAGGCCGGGCTCACCGGCGCCCGCGGCCTGCGCGCCGAGGAGTTCCAGGCGCAGTCAGGCAAGCTCGCAGCGCTCGCACAGCAGCGCACCGCAGAGGCGACGGAGAAGCGGGCGACGGCCGACCAGGCGCAGGCGGCGCTGCAAGCGGCCCGCGCGGAGCTGACCCGGCTGACGGGCGGCGCGCAGGGCTCGGCCTGGGTGCGCTAAACAGTATTACTCGAGCAGGACGAGGTCGCTGTCCTGGACCACCTGCACCGCGTCCTTCGAGGTCCGCGTGCCCGTGTAGCGCACCGGCAGCACGGTGAGCCGCGCCCCGCCCGGCACGCCCGGCTTGCCCGCCGGGGCCTGCACGAACCAGAGGTAGATCTGGTTGAGCCCCGGCCCCCCGCGGCCCGGGCCGTCGAGCGTGTGCACCAGCGAGACGTTGGCGACGCGGAGCGAGACGCACTCCTGCCCTGCGGGATCGCCGGCCTGCGCCGGGATGGCGTCGAGCCGGGTGCGGTAGCCGAGGTCGCTCTGCAGCGTCAGGTCGCTCGACCAGGGGTCGGAGTGGATGAGCATCTCGTTGAGGTTGGTGGTGCCGTCACCGTCGTAGTCGAGGCTGGCGTCGGGCTTTAGATAATTCGTGCCCTGGAGAAACTCGACCAGGTCGGGCATGCCGTCGGCGTCGGTGTCCACCAGGCTGGGATCGGTGCCGAGGAGCTTCTCCTCGCAGTCGGTGAGGCCGTCGCCGTCGGTGTCGGTGACCAGCTCCTCCGCGGTGCAGTTGGGGATGACGTTGGGAACCTTGGGGTCGAGGCCCAGCGCGGAGAGGCGCACCTCGACGCCGTCGGAGATGCCGTCGCCGTCGGTGTCCGGATTCGTCGGATCGGTCCCTAGCAGGAGCTCCTCGGCGTCGGTGAGTCCGTCGCCGTCGCTGTCCACCTCGAGCCCGTTCTTGGTGGCGCGCGCGTTGCGGTTCCAGACAAACACCTGCTTGTGCACCGCGCGCACTTGCAGCGGCCGCAGATCGACGACGCCCAGGTTGAGGGGGGCCTGGCCCGTCAGCAGGGTGAAGGTGCCGCGGCCCGCGACGGCCATCTGCTGCAGCAGCACCGCGGTGGCGTCGGTGGCGCTGCCGCCCGGCGGCGGGAAGTAGAGCATCTGCGTGACCAGCTCACCGGCGAGCTGCCGGTCGGCCAGGGTGGCGAGATCGCGCACCGCCTGCACCACCGCCTGCTGCCCCGGGTCGTCGAGCGCGGGCACCGACGGACCCGCGGCGAGGAAGACCACCACGTAGCGGGTGCGCTGCAGCGCTCCCTTGGACGACCGCGCCAGATCGCCCGAGAGGATCGACCGGGCCTGCGAGAGCGCCGCCGCCCAGTCGCGCCCCTGCTGGCCCTGCTGCAGCTCCGCCGCGAGCGCGGTGGGCACCGGCGTCAGGTCGGTGCCCGAGGCGAAGCCCGGGGTGAGCGACTTCGGGGTGGCGCTCATCGCCGTGACGGCGAACGAGAGGTCGCGGCCCACCTGCTGCTGGAAGAGCGACTGCAGCGTGGCGATCTCCTGCGCCACCGGCGAGTAGCTCGCGGTGGCCTGCGCGCGGATGGCCGAGGAGGTGTCGAGGATCAGCAGGATCTTGGTGGAGAAGAGGCGCGCGTCGGGCGCGGCGGTGCAGATGCGATCGGCCTGGATCGAGACCTTGTCCTGCTCGGGCCGGGCGGCGCCGGTGTCGCTGTAGAGGGTGACGTCGGTGCAGGCTGCGGCTGCAGCGGCGACCGCGAGCGCGGAGGTGAGTGACCGTGCGGCGGCTGCGAGGGAAGAGCGCGGTGGCATCAGCCGCCAGTATGGTCGGAGTGGGGCTGCGGCGAAAGGAGGCAGGAGGGGGGCGATGTGGGTGGTAAAATTGAAGGCTCAGAGCGAGGCGGTGGGATGCTGCTCGAGACAACCAACGCCGGTCACCTGGCGGCGAGATCTGGCGACGCCCCGGCCCTGGTGGCCCGAGACCGCCTCGCGTTCGCCTTGCGCGGCGTCTTCACGCCCGCCGATTGCGCCCGGTGGGTGCAGGGAACGCTCGCCGCCCGCGCGCACTGGCAGTCCGACTTCGGCGGCCAGCAGTTCACGCTCGGGCGCGCCTGGTACGCGCACCTCGAGCAGAAGCGCAGCGGCGACTACTTCGCCAACGCGGCCAAGGCCGATGCGTTGGTGGAAGCACACGCGCCCGGCCTGCGCGCGGCGATGCTCTCGCTCGCGGGCCTGGTGGTGGGCGCGCCCGTGGCGCAGCGCAGAGGCTGGTGCGGGCCCGGCGTGCACGTCTTTCCGCCGGGGTCCGAGGTGGCGCGCCTCGGCGGCAGCACCCACTACGACACCGAGGGCCTGCCCAAGGCCCACCTCGAGGCCCACGCCCCGGCGCTGAGCCTGGTGGTGACGCTGCAGCCCGCGCAGCGCGGCGGCGGGCTGCGCCTGTGGCCCGCGCGGCACGGCGAACACCGCGAGCGCGCGGAGCCTCCGGGCGAGCCTTCTCCGCTCTCCTACGACGTCGGCGACGCGGCGCTCTTCGAGAGTTATCGCCTGCACCAGATCGAGCCGTTTGCTGGAGACACACCGCGGATCTCGGCCACCGCCCACCTCGCCTTCGAGACGGGGGCCTGGCATGTCTGGTTCTGACGGCCGGCTGGTTGGTATCTGGGGATATCCGTTCCTTGATTTGTACGGGTATATCGACCCCACGCAGGTGGCGGCGCTCCACCAGGAGGTCTGCCTCGGGCTCGCCCGCGTGGAGACCACCCGCACGGGCGCCATGGACTGGCACGAGCAGGGTCGCTTTTAACCTTCCGACCCTCGTCCGGGTTCCTCTCCCAGTTCCACACGGAGGAGAGACCATGATGAAGACCCTGGGCAGGACGGTGTTGGCGGCGGCGATGGCGGCGGCGGTGGGCTGCGGTGGCACCTCTGGCGACCCGCTGGCCGAGGCGACGCCCGACGTGGAGGGCCTGACGCTGGAGATGACCGGCGCGGCCTCCGAGCAGGCGACGGCGGCGGCGACCAGCGCGTGGTCCGCCGAGCAGCAGGACCTGACCAGCGGGCCGGTCTTCCTGGCGCAGACGCGGGACGCGATCCAGGCGCTGAACACGGGCGTGAAGGCGGCGCTGACCAAGATCGTCGCGCTCGCGCAGACGCAGGGCAACGGCAACGCCAACGTGAAGACTTACGGCCCCAAGGACGAGGGCGGCGCGACCTACTTGCTGACCGTGAAGCGCGCCGGCCAGAACTACTGGTGGAAGCTCGACGCCAAGCCGCTCGGCGGCGCCGACTCCGCCTACCAGACCGTGGCGGCCGGCAAGCTGAAGAGGGGCCTCGTCGAGGACGGCGAGAAGGCCCACCGCGGGCGCGGCGTCGCCGGGTTCGACTTCGACAAGCTCGCGGCCATCGACTCGACCATCAAGCCGCGCGGCCGGCTGCTCGCCACCTTCGCGCACTCGGGTGAGACGAAGATGGTCGCCTTCCACCTCGACGCCTTCACCCCGGACCCGGCGGTCCGCGAGGCGTTGACGGCGACGTTCTATGGACACAAGAACGCAGCCGGTGTGGCGCGGGTCCGGGTCGGCGGCAAGTTCGACGTGCTCGCGGGCCCGAACGGCAAGGAGCTGGTGTTCGCCCGCGCCGTCTTCAAGCCGGGCATCGGCGGCCGCGCCGACGTGTTGATCCCCGCGGTGGTGAAGAACGCCAGCACCAACGGCGACGTCCCCGCGGGCCACTTCGTGGTCGGCCACTCCTGCTGGGACACGGCGGAGAAGGAGAACTTCAAGCTCGTCCTCTCGTGCGAGGCCGGCAAGCCCGCCTCCACCACCACCTGCACCGTCCTCGAGCAGGTGGGGACGCGCGCCGACTGCAAGGGCGGCGTGGAGACCGATGACGACGCCCCGGCCGGCCTCGACGACGCGAAGCCCGAGAAGGAAGCGCCGGGCACCTTCGACGAGGACCCGCCGAACGCGATGCCGGACTTCTAGAGCGCCGATCGGTTTGACGGACCGAGCCAGACGCGGAGACCTTCGCAAGAGGGTCTCCGCGCTGCGCGTTTGAGGGTCCGCGCGCCGCTACGGCTGACCAGCGCTCCTCCACCCCCGAAACCTCCGCGTGCCCTGCGCCGCCGCGCGATCCGCTGGTAGGTGCAGCCTCTGCCAGCCGCAGACGGACGAAGGCCCCCAGCGCCTTCGCGCCGAGGGCCTTCAGTTACCGATTCGCCAACCGCCCGCCTAGTTGAAGTACGGGTGCGTCGCCGCCTGGATGCGCGCGAGCAGGTCGTCGATGTACGCCGCCGCGTCGCCCGTGACCGCCGCCCGCTGCGACTGCACCACCGTCTGCCCATCGGTGAGCACCCGGTAGGCGCCCATCGTCTGCAGGCGCTTGGCGATGTCCACCGACTGCCGGCGGCTGGTGAAGCCGCGGATGCCGTCCACGTTGGTCAGCTCGCCCTTCAGCTCGGTGAGGATGCTCGGGTAGACCGGGCTGTACGCGTCGGGCGCGCTGGTGAAGTTGCCCATCGCCGCGGCCGGGTCGAGGTAGAGGCGCTGCACCACGCGGCGCGAGAGGATGTCCGCGCGGCCCGCGTAGGTGGGGTTGCCCGCCTGCGCCGGCGTGACCGGGGCCGAGATGCCCGCCATCGCGATGGCCCAGGCCTGCTGCGCCTGCGCCGGGGTGCCCGAGCGGACGTACTGCAGCACGCGGTTGAGGGTGGTGTTGGGGGCCGAGTTGCTGGTGCCCGCGAGGACTTTTTGCACGAGGCTGGTGTACGCCGGGGCGAACCACTTGGTGAGCGGCGCGTCGGTCGAGTCGAACTGGTTGCAGTCCGGGTCGGTGGCGGTGGCGTCGTCGGTGCAGAACGGCTGGGTGGGGAGCGCCGTCGAGAGGCCGTAGAGGTAGCGGATGGCGGCGATGTCGTACGAGCCCGGGCGGATCGAGAGGAGCGCGTCGTCGTCGGCGAGGTAGTCCATCACCGACGAGGAGGGCGGCAAGAGCGAGCCCTTGAAGTTGTGGCGCAGGCCAAACGTGTGGCCGATCTCGTGGACCAGCGTCTGCGCGATGTACGCCTCGACCTTCTGCTTCTTGGTGAGCGACGAGGAGTTGTTGATCTCGCGGATCATGCCGGTCATCTCGTCCTGCGCGCCGCGGTGGCCCGGAGCGCGGAACATGCAGAGCGGGTCCGAGTGGATCGCGTCCCACACCAGCACGGGCTGGAAGGTGTTCTTCGGGGGCGCGACCGGGTGGATCGGCTTGACCGCGTCGTCGGTGAAGATCTGGTCGGCGATCTGCAGCCAGAGCGAGTTGAAGTACACCGAGGCGCCGCGGATTTCGCCGGTGTTCGGGTTGGTGCGCCAGTTGGCGAACGCCGCGCCGAACGAGGGGTCCTCGTCCCAGAGGACGTAGTTGGTGTCGTCGTCGCCGAAGGACTGGTCGGCCGTCGCCAGCACCGCCTCGACCACCTTGAAGCCGAAGGCGTCGTTCCACGCCTCGATGCTGTTCTTCATCGCGCCGAAGACGTCGTACTGCTTGTACTGCGGGTCCTTGGCGAGCGCGGCGACGTGGTTCGAGATCACCCAGCGGATCGGCTTCATGCCCTTGTAGATGTTCCACTTGGAGGCGGGCTGCGCGAAGCCGCCCGTGTTGGGCACCATGATCGGGTCGGCGCGGAAGTAATACTCGCCGGCGTCGGGCATCGCGGTGGGCTGGTAGCCCTTGCCCTCGGAGTACTTGCGCAGCGCGACGCCCAGGGTGCCCGAGGCGCGCAGCGCGTTCACTTCGCCGCCCGAGCCGTCGTTGATCGCCTGCGTGGCGAAGCCCGAGAAGACCTGCTCGAAGGTGACGCCGTCGCCGATGGTCCGGAAGCGCTGGAGGAAGGAGAGCTCCACCTGGAAGGGCACCGCGTACTGCGCCGAGGAGGCGTAGGCGTCGCCCATCACGCCGAACCGGTTGAGGCCGTTCGAGGGGTCGAAGATGACGTAGTTCTCGGCGCCGGGCTTCGAGTTCGCCGAGGAGTTGGTGACGATCGGGTACGCGTCCACCAGCACCGAGGGATCAAAAGTCTCGCTGTCCTTGTGGATGTCGGCCGCGTCGAAGACGAAGAGCTTGCCGTTCTGCAAGCGGAAGGTCACCACGCGGGTCCCGAGCGAGCGGGCCGCGCCGTAGGAGACCGCGCCCGGGAAGAGCTGCGTCAGGTACGCGCTCATGAAGTAGCGCTGGCCGAGGGCGTCCTTGCGGATCGCCAGGTAGAACTCGTCGCTGCCCGAGCCGGTGCCCGTGGAGGGCACGGCGGCGTCCTTGGCCACCGAGATGAAGTCGGCGTCCGAGGTGGTGAGGGGCTGCTGGCCACCGCAGGCGGCGATTCCGGCGAGCGCGAGGGCGGCGAGGGTCTTGAGCGAAGCGGCGGAGCCGGGCGGGAAAGCGAGGCGCGTCATCATCGTCTCTCTGCCGGGCGTCGGCCCGGGGCGGGTCGCGGGCGGGATGTCCCGCGACGGGCTGCCTCATAGCAACGAGCGCGCCACCGCTCACATCGGTTGAGTTGAGGAGGGACTCAGGGCGGGGACCGGCGCGCCTCCCCGAGTGAGCCGCGCAAGCGAGAGGGTCCGGGGCGAATCGCGCCACTGGAGCACCGATGCACCAGTGGAGTGTCCTTGTCCTGGGCAGGGGCGGGGGCGGCCGACCGCTAGATCTGCTTGCCCCTCACCGCCCGGGCTTTTGTCCGGTAACCTGAGCGGTGCTCAAGTCGCGTTGCGTCTTGAACAACCGCCTCTCGCGGGTTACCCCTTCCGCCCCTCCCCGTCCGTCTGGAGCGTTCATGGTTCGCACGCAGATCATCGGCACCGGCTTCGTCACCGGCGAGCACCTCGTCAAGAACGAGGACCTCACCAAGGTGATGGACACCACCGACGCCTGGATCCGCGAGCGCAGCGGCATCGAGCAGCGCTACTACGTCAAGGACGGGACGTCGACGAGCGACCTCGGCGTGCAGGCCGCGCGCAAGGCGATGGAGGACGCGGGCGTCACCGCCGCCGAGATCGACTACGTCGTCTTCGCCACCATGACCCCCGACCACTTCTTCCCGGGCTGCGGTGGCCTGCTGCAGACCAAGCTGGGCCTCGGCACCGTGCCCGCCATCGACGTGCGGCAGCAGTGCACGGGCTTCCTCTACGGCCTGCAGCTCGCCGACGCGCTGCTGCGCTCGGGCGCCGCCAAGACGCTGCTCCTGGTGGGCGCCGAGGTGCACACGGGCTTCATGCCGTGGACGCAGTGGGACCACCTCTTCGGCGTGGAGGGCGCGCCCGCTCCCACCGCTGAGGAGCGCGCCTGGAACACCAGATTTCGCGACCGCACCGTGCTCTTCGGCGACGCCGCCGGCGCCTGCGTCCTGCGCGCCTCGGAGAGCGAGCGCGGCCTCCTCGGCTTCGAGCTGCACACCGACGGCTCCTCGTACCAGGACCTCTACGTGCCCTCGGTGGGCTTCGCGCAGCGGCCCTACGTCACCAAGAAAGACCTCGACGAGGGCCGCCACATCCCCGAGATGAACGGCCGCGGCGTCTTCAAGATGGCCGTCACCAAGATGCCCGAGTCGATCCGCTCGCTCTGCGCCGCCCACGGCGTGACGGTGGACCAGATCGACCTCCTGATCGCCCACCAGGCGAACCTGCGCATCAACGAATCGGTGCAGAAGCACCTCGGGCTGCCCGACAGCCGCGTCTACAACAACATCCAGAAGTACGGGAACACCACCGCGGCCACCATCCCGATCGCGCTCGACGAGTGCCGCAAGTCCGGGCGGGTGAAGCCCGGCGACCTGGTCTGCTTCGTGGGCTTGGGCGCCGGGTTCCACTGGGGCGCGGCGCTGCTGCGGGCCTAGGCTAGGAGTATTACAGCCCGAACCAGCGCTGGGCCGCCAGCACCATCCCCAGCGTCACCGCGGTGATGGTCAGCTCGGCCAGGGCGCCCACCAGGAACGGGCGCGCGCCCTGCTTCTTGATCTCGCGAAAGTCGGTCTTGAGGCCGACCCCCGCGAAGGTGAGCAGGAACGCCCAGCGCGAGAGGTTGCCCAGGCTGGCGCTCTGGCCCTTGTCGACCGCGCCCAGCGTGGCCGCGAGCGAGACGGCGAGGAAGCCGAGCACGAACTTGGGGAACTTCTGCCAGAGGAAGGCGGCCTTGTTGGTGACGCCCTGCGCCTGCCCCTTGCTGGCCCAGTAGAGCGCGTAGGCGAGCACCACGAAGCCGATGGTGGCGTTGCGGGTGCCCTTGGTGAGCACGGCGATCTTGCCCGCCGCGTCCGAGTAGATGGCGCCCGCGGCCGCGGCCTCGGCGGTGTTGTCGACGGCGAGCCCGGCCCAGACACCGAAGGCCTTGTCGCTCATCCCGAGCGCGTGGCCGATCAGCGGGTAGGCGAAGAGCCCGAAGGCGCCGAGCGCGAGGATGGCGGCGATGGCAAACGTCGCGTCGTCGTCGTCGGCTTCGATGGCGCCCTTGCTGGCGATGATCGCCGAGACGCCGCAGATCGACGAGCCGATCGCCAGCAGGCTGATCAGCTTGGGCTTGAGGCCGAACCAGCGGCCGATCACGGTCATGATGGTGATGGCCACGACCAGCTCGATGGCCACCAGCGCGAGCGAGAGGCCGCCGAGCTTGACCACGTCGCCGAGGAGAAACCGCGCGCCGAGCAGGACGATGCCGGCCTTCAGCCAGAAGTCATAGGTGGCGACGCCGGGCTTGAAGACCTCGGCCACGCCGATGACGTTGGAGACGATCAGGCCGAAGGCGATCGCCCAGAGCACGTACTCGAGGTTGGGCAGCGAGAGGTGGTGCTCCTTGCCATATCCGTTGATCAGCTGCTCGGTCAGCTTGCCCGCATAGCCGAGCACGAAGAGCAGGGCCACGCCCGGCGCCAGCTTCGCGAACCTCGAGGGGAACCGCACCTGCGGCGGGGCGCTTGCGAGCGCGTCGCTGGTTGCTTCGCTCATGGAAGGCTCCGGTTACCAGGGGATACGGGGCAGGACGCCCGCTTTGATCAGGAAGGCGGCGCCGAGCGACACGATCACTGCCCACCAGTCGGCAGAGAGCGTCCTCGTTGATTCACTCTTTGATTCACTCTTTGATTCAGTTGCCATGGGTTGCTCCAGGAGTTGGGAAGGCTTCAGACAATCGTGGTCCGGTTCACGCCGCGCACTCGCCCTCGAGCTGCTGGTCCTCGAAGGCCTTCGTCTCGCCGAGGTCGATGAAGTCGTCTGCCTTCGCGTCCTCGACGCCGAGGGCCAGGTCGCCGAGCAGGCCGTCCACCTGCTTGAGCGGCACGCGGGCGAAGTAAGCGGCCGGCGTCTCGCCCGCGGCCTTCTCGCGGTCGTAGAGGGCGATCAGCCGCTCGACCGCCTCCGGCACCCTGCGCGCCGCGATCCGCGAGGAGAGCCGCCCGAAGAGCGCGGTGTCGGCCCCGAACGAGCCGCCGAGGTGCAGCTGGTAGTGCGGCGCCGCCTTGCCGCCGACCTTGCGCACCGAGCCCTGCAGGCCGATCCCCGCGACGTGGTGCTGGCCGCAGCCGTTGGGGCAGCCCGAGATCTTGATCGCGAGGTCCTCGGCGCGCGCGGCCACCTCCGGCTTGGAGGCGAAGTGCTCCTGGAGCGACCAGGCCATCCCGCGCGAGGTGGTGACGGCGAGGCGGCAGGAGAACGCGCCCGGGCACGAGGTGACGTCGGCCACCGTGCGCGCGCCCGCGAGGCCCAGGCCGAGCTCCGTGAGGGCCGCGTGCAGCGAGCCGAGCGCGCCCCGCTGGACGAAGCGCAGCACCAGGTTCTGCTCGACGGTGGCGCGGACCTCGCCCTCCTCGCTGAACTCCTCGGCGAGGTTGGCCAGCCCCCGCAGCTGCCCTGACGTCAGGTCGCCGAGCGGCGCGCGCACCAGCACCGAGACGAGCGCGGGGTCCTTCTGGGGGAGCACGTTGGTGCGGGTGAACCCGGCGAGGCCCGGCACTCCGGCGCGCGTGCGAAAGGCGCGCGGCTGGCGCGGCGGAGCGCTGGAGATGGGCGCAGCGGGCATGCCGCCCTCGCGCGTGATCGCCTCGCGCTCGGCCCGGTACTCGGCGAGGAACGCCTCGGCGCCGATCCGCTCGATGACGAACTTGAGGCGGGCCTTGTCGCGCCGCTTGCGGTCGCCCGTGCGGTTGAAGACGCGGACCACGGCGGTGGCGATCTCGAGCACCTCCTCGGCGGGCGCGAACTCGTGCGCCAGGATGCCCGCGCGGCGCAGCGTCGCGAGGCCGCCGCCGAGCGTGACCCGGAAGCCGGGCTTTCCGTCCTTGAGGCGCGCGAAGAAGCCGAGGTCGTTGAACGACGCGCCCACGCAGTCGAGGCTGCCGCAGCAGCCAGCGAAGGCGATCTTGAACTTGCGCGGGAGCGTGGCGGAGAGAGCGCCCCGCAGGAGGCCCCTGGTGATCGCCTCGGCCCAGGGCGTGGGGTCGAAGGGCTCCGCCGCGCTCGCGCCCGCCAGCGGGCAGGTGGTGACGTTGCGCACGCTGTTGCCGCAGGCCTCGCGGCTGGTGAGGCCCGCGTCGGCGGCGATGCGCAGGACCTTCTCGACGTCGGCCAGCTTGACGAAGTTCAGCTGGAGGTTCTGCCGCGTGGTCAGGTGCCCGCGGCCGCCGGCGTGGCGCTCGGTCGCCTCGGCGAGCGCGCGAAGCTGCGGCGGCGAGAGGACCCCCTGCGGGATCTTCACGCGCACCATCATCTCGTCGGCCTGCCGCTGGCCGTAGACGCCGTTGACGAGGCGGAACGCCTTCCACTCGTCGGGCGAGAGCTCGCCGCGCTCGAAGCGGGCGAGCTTGTCGACGAAGAGATCGAGGTCGCCCTCGTCCGCGAACCCGAGCCGGGTGGTGCCGAGCGTGCTGCGGTCCAGGAGCTTCGACATGTTCAACCTCGCGCTGCGGCTGCTGCGGTCACTGCTGCGGTTCCTGCTGCGTCGGCCTGGTGCGGTGCTGCGAGCGGGAGAAAGAGGCCGGCCACCGCGCCGATCACCAGCACGCCGGGGGCGGACTCCTGCGCGGCGTCCACGTCGGCGCCGGCGGCGAGCGCGCCCAGCGAGCCGCGCCAGGTGAACGACTCCGGGTGCGACGCCGAGAAGAGGAGCGCGGCCGGCGTCTGCGCTGGCCAGCCGCGCGCGAGGAGGCGCTGCGAGAGGAGCGCGCGGGAGCCGACCCCCATCAACACCACCAGCGTGGCTGCGCCCGGCGCGAGCGAATCGAGCACGGGCGCGTAGGCGGTCTCGGCGTGCCCCGAGACGACCAGGAACGCAGCCGAGAGCCCGCGGTGCGTGACCGGGATGCCCGCGAGGGCGGCCGCGGAGATGGCCGCGCTGACCCCGGGCACCACCTCGCAGGGGACGCCCGCGGCGGCCAGGGCCAGCGCCTCTTCGCCGCCGCGGCCGAAGACGAAGGGGTCGCCGCACTTGAGCCGCACCACCCGCTCGCCGCGGCGCGCACGGCGGATGAGGAGGCGCTCGATGGTCTCCTGCGAGAACGAGTGCAGCCCGGCCCGCTTGCCCACGCAGGCCTTCTTGGCGCGCGGCGCGAGGAGCAGCACCGCGGGGTCGACCAGCGCGTCGTAGAGCACCAGGTCGGCCTCGGCGAGGCGGCGGGCCGCGCGCAGCGTGAGCAGCTCGGGGTCACCGGGGCCGGCGCCGACCAGGGAGACGAAGCCGGTCATGCCGCGCTCCGCGTCGAGTGGCGCTCGAGCAGGGCAGCGAGGAGGAGCGGGCGCCGCTCGTGCATCGGCGCCTTGGCCGCCCGCCAGCGCTGCTTGAGCTCTTCGGCGAGCGAGACCCAGTCGGCGATCTCCTCGGGCAGCAGCGCCTCCACCGCCTCGCGGAGCAGCCCGGCCAGCGCGGGCGCGCGCGCGCCGGTGGAGATGGCGAAGGTCACCCCGCCCCGCTCCACCACCCCGCCCAGGTGCACCGAGGCGGCGGCGAGGTCGTCGACCGCGTTGACGAAGACCTGCCGGGCCTCCGCGGCGCGCGCGACGGCGGCGTTCACCTCGGGAGGGGCAGCGGCCACCACCAGCCAGCGGCCGCCCAGGTCGGACTCGGTGAACTCCCGCTGCAGCCGCTCCACCTCAGGCCGGTCGAACGCCAGGTCGATGGCGGGCGCCACCACCGTGACGCGCGCCCCCGCCGCCAGCAGGCCCTGCAGCTTCTGCGCAGCCACGGCCCCCGCGCCCACCACCAGCACGGAGCGGCCCTGGAGACGGAGGAAGGCGGGATACGACCGTGGGCTCACCTGCGCTTGCGACATGCTCTTCCCGGCTTCCTGGCGCGCCTGCGCCTGAGTGGTCACGGACACGACGTCCGTCAAAACGGATGGACGGGGCGGGGCAGGAGCCGGAGGGGACCGAGGCCCTCGCCGTCAGGCTCGCGCCAGCCCCGGCCGGAGAGGCCAGAGCGACGACAACAGGCGCGGCGACAGCGAGCGATCACGTCGTCCGTTATATTGGACACCCGTCCGCCTGTCAACCTTCTACCGGGCGATCCGGATCGGGTCGCTCTACGGGTACGAAGGGCAGTAGCTCTACGGAGCGGGCTTGGGAGGGGCGACCGGCGCAGGCGCCTGCGCCTTCGCCATCACCGCTTCAATCGCTGCACTATCGGAGGCAAAGCCGGTGGTGAGCGGCTGGCAGCCGTCCTTGGTGACCACATAGGTATCCTCGATGCGGATGCCGAGCTTCCCCTCGAGATACGTCCCGGGCTCGATGGTGACCACCATGCCCTCCACCAGCGCGCCGTCGTTCATCACGTCGTGCACGAAGAGCCCGACCGTGTGCCCGAGTCCGTGGCTCATGTGGTCCTGGTGATCGGGCGCGCGATCCTTCAGCGTGTCGCGCGCGAGCCTGGTGAGGCTCACCACGCCGGGCTTGGCTCTCGCCATCAGCTGTGCACCGGGCTTGCACGCCGCCAGCGCCGCCGCCTGGGCTGCGTGGACGGCGTCGTAGAGCACCCGCTGCTCGGGAGAAAACTTCCCCGAAACGGGGAGCGTGCGGGTGAAGTCGCTCGCGTAGTGGTCGACCGTGCAGCCGATGTCCGCGACCAGGAGCGTGCCCTCCCCCAGCACGCCGAGGTTGCCCGACCCGTGCGGCTCGGCAGCGGAGGGCCCGCTCGCGAGAATCAGCGGGAAGCTCTCGCGCCCGCACCCGTGGGCCTGCATCGCCGCCAGCACCGCCAGCTCGACCTGCTTCTCGGGCACGCCCGGCTTGAGCAGCGGCAGCACGTCGTGCAGCGCGGCGACCGTGGCCTGGGCGGCGGCGCGCAGACGGGCGAGCGCGGGCGCGTCGTGGAGCAGGCGCAGCTTCGAGATCGGTCCGTGCAGCGAGAGCGCGCCGCGCAGGTCGCTGCCCGGCAAGCGATAGAAGCTGCGGGGATTGGCGCCGAGATAGACAGCGTCCAGGTTGTCGAAGCGCGGCTGCACCTCGAGGTCGTGGTTCGGCTCGGTCCAGGTGAGCGCCTCCGAGGGCAGCGGCCAGACGAGGCCCCCGTGCGGCGCGGCCTGCGCAAGGGTCGCCCGGCGCGCTGCGAAGGGCAGCGGCTCGAGCGCGCCCTCGTGGGGCCGGGCCTCGGGGAGCACCGGCAGGAGGCGCCAGCCAAAGAGGGAGAGGAGCGTGACCACCACGAACGCGGCCAGCGCAGGGCCGGTCGGCGCGGGCTTTCGCCGCGAGAACGAGAGCAGCGGGTCGGTCGCAGGTCGCGTGGGGGCGGGGAACGCCACGTCGATGGCCCCGAGCACGCCTGCCGCCGCGAGCGGCAGCCACCAGGCGTGGAGCGGCAACCCCGCCGCCACCAGCCTTCCGCCGAGGAGCGCGCAGGCGAGCCGCAGGGCCAGCCCCGACTCCTTCAACACCAGCGCCACCGCACCCACCAGCGTCACGCCGCCGGCGAGGTACCAGGCCGCCGGGGGGAGGTCGGGCAGCTTCCCGGGAGGGAGCGCGGTGGCGAGCAGCGCCAGCAGCAGCAGGCCGAGGAGCCCGCGCGGTGCGAGGTGCGGGAGCAGCACCACCAGCGCCGCGAGCAGCCCCAACAGCAGCCCGCCGCCCCAGAGCGGGAGCGGCCCGGCGAAGACGAGGCCGGTCCAGAGCGCCGCCGCCAGCGCCGCGGTGGCCAGCGTCAGGAGCGTCGTGCGCAGCCGCGGCCCGGCCAGCGCCACGGCGACACCGAGCACCACCAGCGCGCCGTGGGCGAGCACCCGCTAGGCCTCGAGCCGCTTGCCCAGCATCGCCTCGAGGTCGACCAGCGCCTTGGTGAAGCCCGCGATGCCCTCGGCCAGCTTGTCGTTCGCCATCCGATCGGCCTCGTGCAGCGTGCGGAAGGTGGCCTCGTCCATCGGGATGCGCTCGATGGGCGTCTTCTTCGCCTTCTCGGGGTCGAGCTTGCGCACCAGCGTGCCCTCGAGCGACTGCAGCTCGGCCAGCAGCTTGGGCGCGATGGTGAGCAGGTCGCAGCCCGCCAGCTCGAGGATCTCGCCGGCGTTGCGGAAGCTCGCGCCCATCACCTCGGTCTGGTACCCGTAGTGCTTGTAGTAGTGATAGATCTTGGTAACCGAGATAACCCCGGGGTCCTCGGCCGGCGGATACGACGCCTTCCCCGTGCTCTTCAGGTACCAGTCGAGGATGCGGCCGACGAACGGCGAGACCAGCGTGACGCCCGCCTCGGCGCAGGCCACCGCCTGGTGCAGCCCGAAGAGCAGCGTCAGGTTGCAGTGGATGCCCTCCTTCTCGAGCTGCTCGGCCGCCTTGATGCCCTCCCAGGTGGAGGCCACCTTGATGAGGATGCGCTCGCGCCCGATGCCCGCCGCGGCATAGGCGGCGATCAGCTCGCGGGCCTTGGCGATGGTGCCCGCGGTATCAAAAGACAGGCGCGCATCCACCTCGGTGGAGACGCGGCCCGGGATGATCTTGAGGAGCTCGAGCCCGAAGACGATCGAGAGCCGGTCGATGGCCTTCTTGACGGTGGCCTCCTTGCCCGCGCCGGCGGCTTGCGCCTTGGCGTCGGCGAGCGCCTGCCGCACCAGCCCGTCGTACTCGGGCATCAGGGCGGCGGCGGTGATCAGCGACGGGTTGGTGGTGCCGTCGCGGGGCATGAACTTCTTCACGGAGTTGATGTCGCCGGTGTCGGAGACGATGACGGTGAACGTCTTGAGCTGATCCAGCAGGCTGGCCATGCGGTTCTCCTCGCGAGAGTCGGGCGGTGCGGAGCGATTGAGTGGCGCAGTGTAGCAGCAGCGGGGCGGGCAGGCACGGGGGAGGGTAGGGGGGTCCGGGGGCGCTGGCCTGGCGGCGCCCGCACCGGGCCGATCGCGGGTCGACTGCGCCGCTTCCGGAGGTGCCGCTGCTGGCGGAGCCGGCCGAGCATCATCGCTTCGGGCGGGCGACGAAGCGCCGCATGGTGTCCGCGGCGCGGAGCGACTCAGGCTCGATTGAAAAGGCCGCCGCCTCGACCGCGCGCTCGGTGTCGCGGTTCGGGTAGCAACCTCCTGCGCACCAGGTCCAGGCGGGCTGCAGCCAATCTTGGAAGCGCCCTCGCCAGCCCGGGGCCCGGACGTGCTCGAGCATCCGCAGCGCGCCGCCGCCCGCCAGCACGCGGCCGACCTCCTCGAGCCCCGCCGGCACGTCGGGCACCGAGCAGAAGACGAGCCCGCTCACCACCGTGTCGAAGGTGCCCGCGCGGAACGGCAGCGCCTCGGCCCGCGCCCGCACCAGCGGCACTCCCGGTGCGCGGCGGCGCGCGCGCAGGAGCGCGTCCCGCGAGGGGTCGAGGCCGATCAAGAGCGGCGCCCGCTCCCCAACTTGCACGAGGGAATAGAGGGGCAGGTTGCGGCCTGTCCCGCAGCCGAGGTCGAGCACGCGGCCCCGCGCTCCAGCGGTGAGCCACTTGCGCCACCGGCCGAGGCCCGTCGCCTCCATCAGCCAGAGGAGCGAATCGTACATCCAGGGGATCTGTTCGATGCCTCGCATTGGGACGAACGCTACCAGTCCCGCGAGACGGCGCGAAGCGCGCATGCGATCATCCGGGCATGAGCCAGCACGCCTTCCGCATCCTCAACGTCTTCACCCGGCCCGGCGACCGCCTCTCGGGCAACCCGCTCGCCGTCTTCGAGCCGAGCGGGATCAGCGACCCGTCGCTGATGCAAAGGCTGGCCCGGCAGATGAACCTGTCGGAGACCACCTTCCTCGCGGCCTCCAGCAAGGCCAACGCGCACGTGCGCATCTTCACGCCGGCCTACGAGATGCCCTTTGCGGGGCACCCCACGCTGGGCTCGGCCCAGGTGGCGCGCGCGCTCGGCCTGGGCGGAGACGACCTCGTCCTCGAGATGCAGGCGGGGCTCATCCCCGTGCGCGCGGAGAGCAGCCGCTGGACCCTGCAGGCGCAGCCGCCTACCTGGCGTGAGCCTGAGCAGACGCGGCCGGAGCTTGCGCGGCTGGTCGGCCTCGCCGAGACCGACGTCGCCGAGCGCCCGCTCTGGGTGAACGCGGGCCGCGAGCAGCTGATCCTGCCGCTGAAGACCGAGGCGGCGGTCCGGCGCGCGCAGCCCTCGCGCGAGGTGTTCGCGCGGCTCGAGACGGACACGGGCCCGCGGCAGGTGTTCGTCTTCGCGGAGACCGGGCCGGGCGAGATCCTCTCGCGCTTCTTCTTCCCCAACGGGCAGGCGGTGCTCGAGGACCCGGCCACTGGCTCTGCCCACGCCAACCTCGGCGGCTGGCTCTTGGCGATGGGCAGGCCGCTCCCGGCGCGGCTCCTCTCGTCGCAGGGCGAGTACGCCGCGCGCCCCTCCCTGCTCTCGCTGGAGGTGGACGCTGAGCAGCGCGTGTTCGTCAGCGGCGAGGTGGTGGAGCTCGCGCGGGGCGTGCTGGAGCTCTAGAAACCAGCTACTTCCGGCTGCGCCCGCGGAAGTGCCGATCGAGCTCGCGCTCGACCGCGACCAGGGCCTGCATCAGCTCTTCGGTGCGAGGCGCGGCCAGCGCGCGGTCCTGCACCCGCGCGCGCACGCCGGGCCCGGGCTTGGGCAGGAGCCGTCCGAGCTGCCACACCTTCGCGCGCACGGTCTGCACCACCGCGCGCGCCTCCGAGAGCGTCAGCTCGTCGTCCTGCCAGGCCTTGCCCAGGTCGCAGAGGAAGTCGCGGCAGGTCTGCGGCCTGCTCTGGTAGATGCTGCAGTCGGTCCCCGCGAGCTTCTGGCAGGGCTGCTCGAACCGGGTGGTGCCGTCGAGCATGGCCACGATCGGCAGGCCGACGCGCCCCACCCGCTCGCGCTCGACGGGCTCGACCGTGCCGTGCGAGAAGAGCGTGCCGTCGCAGCAGAGGGCGCAGTGGCGGCAGAGCGGCGTCGGGTCGTTCATGGCCTGCTTGGTAACACGAGGTCAGCGGCCCGGCTGCGGCTTGAAGTGCCCGCCGCGGCCGTTGGTCCAAGACCTGGAGCCACTCGGGGGTCGCGCGGGCTGATCGCCGTTTCCGCTAGCCGCGCGCCGGCGACCGCGCCCTGCCCTTGGGCCCTGGCTCCACCTCGGGCGCCTTCGCGGCCGCGTCCTGCCTCGTCGAGAGGCCCGCTCCCCGCAGCACCAGATACACCTCGCGCACGATCCGGTCGGCCAGCGCCGGCAGCCGGTGCTTCTGCAGCTCGAGCGCCTCCGCGCCCACCGTGAAGACCACCGCCACCACCGCCTCGGCCGCCAGCGCGGCGACGCCTGGCGGCACCTCGCGCTGCTCGGCCCGCGCCTGCGCCTCGAGGTCGTCGGTGAGCTCGCTGACGAACCGGTCGATCTCCACGTGCAGCGCCTTGCGGAACGCGCTCGACCCGCCCAGCCGCTCACCGAGCAGCAGCCGGAAGAGGTGCGGCTTCTGGTGCACGTACTCGACGAACGCCTCCACCGACGACTTGACCCGGAAGCCCTGGCCATACCGCCGCCGCGCCTCTCGGATCAGCTGCCGGAGCGCCAGCGCCACCTCGTCCACCAGCACGAGGCCCAGCTCGTCGAGGTCGCGGAAGTGGCGGTAGAAGCCCGTCGGCGCGATCCCGCAGGCCTTCGCCACCTCGCGCAGCGACACCGCCGAGAAGCCGCGCTCGGCCGAGAGCGCCAGCGCCGCGTCGATCAATCTCCTGCGAGTCTCCTGCTTTTGCTCGCTTCGACCCATCGGGGTTGCCTCTTTCAGTGTACGTGTGTACACTGACTTCCATGGCCTACGTCCTGACCTGCGCAGCGCTCTTCCTCGCCACGTACTTGCTCAACATCTTCTACATCTCGGTACTCTACCACCGGGGCCTCACCCACGGCGCGGTCCGGTTACGACCGTTCACCGTCCAGATCGTCCGCTACACGGGCAACTGGGTGACGGGGCTCGATCCCAAGGCGTGGGCGTGCATGCACCGGCAGCACCACCTCTACTCGGACACGCCCAAGGACCCGCACAGCCCCAGCCACCACAACCTCTTCGGGCTGATGCTGGTGCAGCTCCGCTCGTACAACAAGATCCTGGTGCGCCTCATCAAGGGCTCGAAGGTGGAGACGGCGCTGATGAAGGACGTCCCCTTCGACGTCAGCTGGCTCAACCGCAAGCAGCTGTGGATCCTGCCCTACGCATTCCACCTCGCGGTGACGCTCGTGCTGGGCCTCGGCTTCGGCTATTGGCTGCTCGGCGCGGCGTACTACTTCGGGATGCTCAGCCACCCCGTGCAGGGCTGGATGGTGAACGCGCTCGCCCATAGGTACGGGTATCGCAACTTCGATACCCCCGATGATTCGCGCAACAACACCGCGGTGGCCCTGCTCGTCTTCGGCGAGGGGTACCAGAACAACCACCACCACTCGCAGCGCTCGCCGGACTTCGCCATGAAGGCGGGCGAGGTCGACCTCGGGTATTGGCTCTGCGTGGGCGCCGAGAAGCTGGGGATGCTGGAGATCGTGCCGTACGCGCCCGCGCCGCAGATCGCGCTGGCGGGGTAGGGACGTCCCGGCGGAGACCAGGCGGCGGAGCGAGAGCACCGGACAGGTTACCACCCGTCGCCAGGGCGTCGATGCCTCCTCGCCACCCGGGCGCGGTCCGTCAAACCGTTCGGCGCTCTAGGGCTCAAAGCCGGTCACTTGGCAGCGGGCTTGGGGTCACACTCATGAGCCCCGGCAAATGCCGGGGCTAGAAAAACGGTCGCGCCTCCGGGGCTTCTTCCTCGAGCGAAAAGCCTGATGAACCCCGCAGCAGCTCAACTGAAACATCCGGGGCGAGGCCCAGACGCGCCCGGTCGACTCGCAGCCCCCCCAGGGGGCGGCCGAACTTCTAGCCCCGGCATTTGCCGGGGCTCCGGATTCGGGTGCCTCGACCCCCGCCCTCTCGGGCCGCGCCTGTTCACCGCGCCCAGAACGTGAAGACCTCGTCGAGCTGCGAAGCCACCGGCGCGCCGCCGCGGGTGGCCGGCTGGTACTTGCAGGTATGGAGGAACGCCTCCAGCGCCTGCGCGATCGGCGCGGGCGTCCCGGGCTCGGCCGTCACCTCGGCGAGGCTGCCGTCGGCGCGCAGCCGAAGCGTCATCTTCACGGTGGCGCGCTTCTGGCCGTTCGGCGGCAGCACCTTGGGGATGGGGGCGGCGCAGGAGAGGCGCCGCGGCTCAGCCGGGGCCTCGCGGGCGCGCAGGAGCTCCTGGCACCGCCCGTCGAGGTCCTCGATGCGCGCGCGCACCTGCCCCGCGAGCTGCGACGGCGAGCGCTCTGGCAACACCTCGAGCACGCGGGTCTCGGCCTGCACCGCGGCCGCGCACTGGCCGCTGGCGGCGAGCGCGGCGGCCAGCGCGTCGAGCGGACCCGGACGGCCGGGCCGCCGCTCGTTGGCCGCCTGCGCCGCCGCCAGCGCCTCCGGGATCCGGTCTTGGAGGAGCCGCAGCTGCGCGAGCACGAGCTGCGCGCGGCCGTCGAGGGGGGCCAGGCGCACGGCCTCCTCGACGGCCTCCTCACGCTCGGACCCCACGGTCTGCCCGAGCGCTTCGGCGAGCAGCAGCCACCCGCGCACGTCGCCGGGCCGGCCCAGCGCGGCCCTCCGCGCCGCCGCGGCGCGCTCTGGAGCGACGGGCTGCGCCAGCTCTGCCCAGGTCTCGATCGCCGACGGATCGGTGGGATCCGCCGCCAGCGCCGCCCGGGCCGCGGCGAGCGCCTCGGGCGTGAGCTTTGGCTGCAGCTGCGCCGACACCTGCCAGAGCTGCGCCTCGGCCAGCAGCACCTCGGCGGGCCGCAGCCTGCGCAGGCGCACGCTCTGCGGGGGGAGCTCCGTCTCCGGCAGCGGCTGCTCCACCACCTCGAAGGCGCCGCTCCTCGCGTAGGCGTTCGCCTCCTCGTCGAGCAGCGCCGGCGTCAGCCCCGGGAAGGCCGCCGCGAACGCCGCCATCGGCTCCTCGGCCCGCGCCAGCCGCTGGAAGTACTGCTCGAGGCCGGCGCGGTGCCGGTTCACCAGCAGGTGGAAGAGCAGCCACGCGCGGCCGTAGAAGGTGATCTGCGGGAGCTCGTCGCGCTGCGCGTAGAGCTCCGGGCCGGTGGCCATCACCTGCGCGAAGGGCAGGTCCATCCGGCCCGAATCGGCCAGCCGCTCCGCGTTCGCGCCGCCCGCCACCACCGTGCCTGGCATCAGCTCGAGCGTCTCCAGGTAGCAGGCGAGCCCCTCCGAGAGCCAGAGCGGCTCGCGCAGCAGGAACCCGCGCGAGATCGCGTGCGCCAGCTCGTGCTTGAAGACGCGCACGGTCTCCGGGTCCTGGTCGGCCGAGGCGACGAGGCGCAGCTGGCCGGCGGTGCCCGCGAAGGCCGCGCCCTGCAGCGCCGGCGGAAACTGGTAGCGCTGCTTGAGCGCGGCGCGATCGGGCAAGAGTATGACTTCTACCCGCCCGAGCGGCTGCCGCGTGGAGTGCCAGGTGGAGGCGAGCAGCCCGTCGCGCACCCGCTCGAGCTTGAGCGCAGCGGCGCGGGCGACGTCCTCCGAGGTCGCGGCGCGCAGCGTGAAGTGCGGCGTGGTCACCTCGACCCAGTCGAGCGGGACGGGCTTGACGGGCCGCGCGGGGAGGAGACAGGCGGCGGGCAGGAGCGCGAACGCAGCCAGCGCCGCGGCCAGCCGCGCGCTCGGAGACCGCGTGTGGGTGGCGCCGTTCGCCGTGGCCATCGGCTGCAGAGCCTACCCCAGCTTCGCGGAGAGCCCGGGCCTGGGCCCCCCCCGCAGGCTCAGTACTTCTTGCGCACACCCTCGACGACCATCTCCGGGATCTCCGCGAGGTGCTTCGCCTCCAGCTGGTACTGCTCGCAGACGAGGCTGATGCGCAGCCCCGGCCCCTGCGTGCCCACCTCGGTGACCTGGTGGGTGAGGTCGCCCTGGAAGCGGACGACCTTGTTCAGCGCGGGCGTGATGCGCCCCACCTGCTTCTTGCGGTGGCTGAGCACCAGGTCGCCGCCCTGCATGTCCTCGGGGAGCGAGAGGTAGAGCACCGAGACCAGCACCGGCGTGTCCACGGTGGACGCGTAGGCGCGCAGCGAGCGGTCGATGTGCGGGTTGACCCGCGAGGCGCGGGCGAGCACCAGCGGGTTCAAGTAGAAGGCGTTGCAGTCGGGGTCGAGCAGCAGGTCGAGGTACGGCTTGAAGTAACCGAATTTGCGAATCACCTCGCCGAGCCCCGCGCGGCGGAAGACCACCGAGAAGCCGCGCGAGCCGACGAAGTCGGCGGTGAGCGAGTTGGCCGCGAGGTGCGGGCTGGCGAGGACCTGCTTGCGCAGGGTGGCGAGGTAGGCGGCGGGGAAGGCGTCGGGGGTGTCGGTGTAATACGCCATGGGAACCTGATCCGCGCTGCGGTGCCCGGCCGCGGGCGAAAGCGGGGTGTAACACAGACCGCCCGGGCGGCGCCGCGCCTCTTTGCTTCCTCCCTCCCCTCGATGCGCTACACTCGCCGCCGTGGACTCCGGCCTCACCCAGCTCGCCCCCGGCATGATCCTCGCCCGGGACTTCAAGGTCGTGCGCGCCCTCGCCTCCGGCGGCATGGGCTCGGTCTACCTCGTGGAGCAGCTGTCGACGGGCCGGCAGCGCGCGCTCAAGGTCATGCACCCGGAGTATGCCCGCGACCAGGACAGCCGCGAGCGGTTCACGCAGGAGGCCCGCGCGGGCGCCCGCATCAAGAGCGAGCACGTGGTCGAGGTGGTCTCGGCCGGCGTGGACGACGCCACCGGCATCCCCTGGCTCGCGATGGAGCTGCTCGACGGCGAGGAGCTCTCCGAGCGGATGAAGCGGCTCCACCGCCTGCCGCCTTCGGATGTCCTGGAGATCTTCAAGCAGCTCTGCCACGGCCTCGGCGAGGCGCACCGCACGGGGCTGATCCACCGCGACCTCAAGCCCGAGAACATCTTCGTGGCCGCGTCGCGCCGGCAGAACGTGCCCTTCACGGTGAAGATCCTCGACTTCGGCGTCGCCAAGCTGGCGCAGGAGAACGCCACCCAGCTGGACGGCACCAGGCCGGTCGGCACGCCGCGCTGGATGGCGCCCGAGCAGAGCGAGCACCACGGCCACGTCACGCCGGCCACCGACGTCTGGGCGCTCGGGCTGATCGCCTTCTACCTCTTGACGGGCCGGTACTATTGGCGCTCGGCCAACGCGCGCGACGGCAAGCTGACGACGCTCTTGCGCGAGCTGGTGCTCGAGCCGATCGAGTTCGCCTCCAAGCGCGCGGCGTTCTTCGACTGCGCGGGGGCCATCCCGCCCGGGTTCGACGCGTGGTTTGCCCGCTGCGTGGTGCGCGAGCCCGGCGAGCGGTACCAGAACGCCGACGAAGCGCTCGCCGGGCTGGTCCCGGTGCTCGAGAGCGCGGCCCCGTGGGACGGTCCGCTGCCCGCCGCGCCGTATGGGAGGGGGGGGACCGGGACGGGCGGGCAGTCGGCCACGGGCTCCGGAGACGGCGCGACGCTCTCGCCCGGCTCGCAGCCCACGCCCAATGAAGGCGTCACGCTCCAACGCCCCGTGGCAGGCCTGTCCGCGCCCCCGGGCGCGCCCCTCGAGCGCCCGCAGGCCAGGCCGTCTCCCGCGCCATCCGCCGCCCGGGCCGCGCCTGTTGCACCTCCTGCCGCGGAGAAGAAGTCCGGCCCGCCGGTGGTGGCCATCGCGGTGGTGGCGGCGTTGGCGCTCGGCGGCCTGGGGCTCGCGGTCTCGCGCGGCAAGAAGGCCGAGCCCGCGCCGGCGCCGATCGCGGTGACGAAGCCGCTGGCGCCCGCGCCCGCGAAGGCCCCCGAGCCCGCGCCCGAGCAGGAGTCGTTCACGCTCCTGCTCGAGTCGCTGCCCGAGGGCGCCGACGTCTTCGACGTCACCAAGGAAGGCGACCAGAAGCTGGGCACCACGCCGCTGATGCTCACGCTGGTGAACGCCGAGGTCCGCAAGCGGCCCCGCTCGTTCCGGGTGGAGAAGCCCGGGTACCAGCCGTTCTCGGTGCTGCAAGGTCCTTCTAGCGACGGCGTGCGCATCACCGCCCCGCTGGCGGTCAGCGACGCGACCAAGCCCGCGCCCAAGCCCGGCGCGGGGAGCCGGGAGCGCCCGAAGAAGTCGGACGAGCCGGAGCTCAGGCTCCGCCGGTAGTCCCGCGCCGCGCGCTCGGTGCCCGCGGTCGGCGAGCGGGGAGCTTGGAGCGGCGAGTGGGCTTCTCTTTCTTTGCGCTCCCGACCCGCCGTGCGAGACTCGGGTCGGCTACTCGCCCACACCACGATGCCGACCGACCTCGACACGCTCTCGTTCACCGAGATGATCCAGCTGCAGACGCAGCTGGGTGAAGCGCTCAAGCGCCGCTTCGGCCGCCACCTCTGCCTCTGCTTCACCGACGTGGTCGGCTCCACACCGTACTTCGCCCGCTTCGGCGACGCCGCCGGCCGCGGCCTGCAGCAGCGCCACTTCGACCTCCTGCGCGCCGCGCTCCCCGTCGGCGAGGGCCGCATCGTCGACACCGCCGGCGATGGCGCGTTCGCCGTCTTCCCCAAGGTGGAGGGCGCCGCCGCCGCGCTGGTCGAGTTCGAGACCCGCGTCTCCGCGCAGAACATCACCTACGCCCGCGAGCACCAGCTGGTGGTGCGCGCCGGCCTCCACCACGGCCCGGTGCTCACCGACGGCGACGCGGTGACGGGCGACGCGGTCAACCTCGCGGCCCGCGTCTGCGCCAGCGGCTCGCCTGGCGAGATCCGCATCACCGAGGCGGGCTTCCGCGAGCTCTCCCCGCAGCGCCGGCTCGCCTGCCGCGGCATCGGCCAGGTGGCGCTCAAGGGCGTGACCGAGCCGGTCCCGCTGATGGCGCTCGAGTGGCGCGACAAGAGCCGCTTCGCCTCGCGCCTGCGCGTCTTGGAGACCGGCGAGGAGCTGCCGATCCCGCCGCAGGACACCATCTCTTTCGGCCGCCTGCGGGACCAGGGCGGCGTGCAGGCCAACGACGTGGTGTTACAGCTTCGCGAGCGCGAGAAGGGCCTGCGCATCAGCCGCTGGCACTTCGAGCTGCGCCGCCTCGCCGACGGCTTCATGCTGCGCTCGGTGACCGACCAGTCCACCGAGGTGGACGGCGCCCCGCTCTCCCGCGGCCAGGAGTGCCCGCTGCGGCCCGATTCGCGCGTCGTCCTGGCGGGCGTGATGACCGTCGAGTTCCAGCCCGAGGTGGTGCGCCAGTCCGACGAGATGGGCGCCACCACCGGCTACAAGGGCAGCTAGGCCGGAGGGGCGATGCACGACCCGCAGCAGGCTGAGATCCACGCCCAGGCGGCCCACCTGCTCCTCGGCACGGGCCGGCTCGCCGAGGGCGCCGAAGAGCTGCGGCTGTGCATCGAGTGCGCGCCCTTCGACGTGGCGGTGCGGCAGCGGCGGGCCGACACCCTGGTGCAGCTGGGGCGCGTACCCGAGGCGATCGGAGAGCTCCAGCACGTGGCCGGGCACTTCGCCGCCGCTGGCCGGCCGTTCCAGGCGATGGCCGTGAACCTGGTGATCCTCGAGCTCGACCCCGAGCACCTCGAGACGCAAGGCGCCCTCGCCGACCTCTTCTCCGACCGCCGCAGCGAGCCGCTGCCGATCGTCCCCAAGCTGCCCTCTTCGATGAGCGGCGCCCTCGGGAAGTCGCTCGGCGACGACGAGGACGAAGAGGTCCACACCGGCAGTCACCACCCGCCCGCGCGGCCTGCCGATGCCGGGCTACCCGTGGTTGCCCCCGCGGTTCCCTACGACCAGGAGGCCACCATCCAGACCGCCTCGGTGCGCTCGGCCCGCCCGGTGGCGCCGCACCCGCGGTCGCCTTTGGCGGAGGCCATCCAGCACGAGGTGGAGCTGGAGCACAGCACCACCCGCCCCGATCCGCGCCCGCCCCGCGCGCCGGCCGGAGGTGCTGGCGCCGCGCCGCTCGTCCTGCAAGTCGGCGGGCTCCTGCGCCGCGCGACCGCGCTCCCCAAGCCGAACCGCGGCGGCATCCTCCTGGCCCGGCCGGCGCCGCAGCCCGCGCCGCGCGACATCGCGCTCAACGTGGGCGCGCTCAACCGCACCCCGCTCTTCTCCTCGCTTGGCCGCGACGCGTTCGTGGCGCTGCTCTCGGAGGTGGAGCTGCGCTTCGTCAACGCGGGCCAGGTGATCGTCGAGGAGGGCGCGCCGGGCACCTCGATGTTCGTGGTGGTCGAGGGCCAGGTGGACGTGGTGCGCAGCCGCGCGCCCGACGGCCGCCTGCTGGTGGGCGCAGGCCGGCCGCTGGTGGCGCAGCTCGGCCAGGGCGCGTTCTTCGGCGAGATGGCGCTCTTCGCCAACTCGCTGCGGCTCGCCACCGTGCTCGCGGTGAGCGATGTCCTCCTGCTCGAGATCGACCGCGAAGCGCTCGACAGCGTGGCGGCCGCGCACCCCTCTGTCCACGAGGTCCTGCGCGCCTTCTACCGCGCGCGCCTGCTCGACAACCTGCTGCAGCAGAGCCCGCTCTTCGGCGAGTTCACCTCCGACCAGAAGCGCGCCCTCGGCGAGAAGTTCCGCCACTTCAGCCTGCCCAGGGGCGCGGTGCTGGTGACGCAGGGCCAGCCCAGCACCGGACTCTGCGTGCTCCTGCGCGGGCGCGCCTCGGCTGTCCACACCTCGACCAGCGGCCACACCCTGCCGCCGCAGCCGCTGCGCGAGGGCGACGTCTTCGGCGAGATCTCCCTGCTCTTCGGCGCGCCGGCGGTGGCCACCGTGCACGCCGACTCGCCGGTCGAGGTGCTGGAGCTGCCGCGGGACGACTTCGAGACGCTGGTCCTGTCGCAACCGTCGGTGCGGCGCCAGATCGAGGCGCAAGCGCGGGAGCGGCTGGAGCGGATGCGCGAAGGGCTGGCGGCGCGGGGGGAGTGGGTCTCGAGCGGGCTGGTGTAGATGCCCACGCACGCCTCCTCGCTCGACCTGCCCGCCCTGCGACAGCGCTGGTCCTCCGCGCGCCCCTTCCCGCACGTGGTGCTCGACGGCCTCCTCTCCCCGGCAGAGCTCGCCGCCGCGGGCGAGGCCTTCTCCGACGAGCCGCTCTTCGAGCAGGCCGACCAGCACTTCGCCTTCCTCGGCGGCGCCGAGCCTCCCCAGGCGCCGCCCCTCCGCGGCCTCGCCGACTGGCTGGCGAGCCCCGAGACGCTCGGGCTTTTGTCGGCGCTCTGCGGGCGACGGCTCGGCAGCGTCGAGGTCCGCGCCTACAGCTATGCCCGCGGCCACTACCTCCTGCCGCACAGCGACTGCCAGCGCGGCGACCCGCGCGTGGTCGCCTTCGCCTGGTACCTCTCGCTGCGCGGGGAGGCGGGCGCGGAGGGCGCCGCGCGGACCGGCGTGCGCGGGGGCGCCCTGGAGCTGTTCGACTGCACGGTGGACGAGCGGAGCGACCCGCGCGGCGTGACCACGGCGCGGAGGGCCGGCCGCATCGCTCCCCTGGAGGGCAGGCTGGTGCTGTTCTCGGTCTCCCCCGTCGCGCTTCACCAGGTGCGCGAGGTGACGCGCGGTGAGCGCTGCTCGCTCGCGGGCTGGTTCCGGCCGTGAGCTGGCTCGCCTCGCCGTACGACGACCCCGAGCTCTGCGCCGCGTTCCAGCCGGCCTTCGGGCGCGGCGACCTCCCGTCCCTGATCGTCGGCGAGGCCATCGAGCCGGACGCCGCGCAGGAGCTGCGCGCGCGCGCCGCGCCGCACCTCTTGCGCCTCGCCCTGCCCGACCGCGGCCGCTACCGGACCGTGCCCCCCGGCGCGGTGCCCGCCCTCGCTGAGCTGGCGGAAGAGCTCCGCGCGTTTGCCACCGCAGCGTCGGGGCTCGCGCTGGGGGCGGCCCACCCTTCGCTCGACCGGTTCGACCGCGGCGGCTACGCGCTGCGCCTCGACGACTTCGAGCGGCGCCCACAGGGCCCGCTGCTCGAGGCCACGCTCGACCTCTCGGCGAGCGAGAGCCAGCCCGCAGGCACCGTCTACTCCGAGGGCGCGGACGCCGGCCAGCGCCACCTGCTGGTTCCGCAGCGGCCGGGGGTGCTCGCGCTGGTGGTGCGCGGGCCGCGAGGGGTGCGGTGCGAGCGCTACCAGTCGTGCCTGGGCGGTCGCGCCCCGGCGTGGCGGCTGCGCGTCTCCTGGACGCTGACGCCGCTGCAGCCGGCGCCGCGGTAGCTCGACTCCCGCCTCTCCGCGGGTAGAGTGAAGCGATGAACATCCTCGAACGCCGCGTCTGCGCTGGCGGGGCTGGGGCTCGCGATTCACGAGGTCGACGCCGAGCTGCGGGCGCGCGGCGCCGTCCGACGAGAATAGCGCGCCGCCGTGCCAATTGAATCGAAGGGGCAATTTCGACAATACGTTAAGCAATCAACAACGGATCGCCAGTCGATTTGCTCGCGGCCAACGATCTGGTCACTCTTCGATCGTGACCTCGACCCTGCCGATGACGACCGTCGAATCCGACCTGCGCTGGGCGCTGCAATCGCTGCTCGATCAGTTCCCGAGCGCCGCGCTGCTGGTAGACCCGACGCACCAGGTGGCCTTCTCCAACGCCAAGGGGCGCAACCTCGTCGCCTCCTCGACCGGGCCCGCGACCGACGCGATCAGCGCCGCCCAGCGCGGCGAGGACAACCCGCTCGGGCTCGAGCAGCGGGCCGGCCCGAGCGAGCGCGGCCTGGTGCTGCTGGTGGGCCGCGAGACCGGCGACCCGCGCATGCGCCGCGCGCAGACCGCCGCCACCCGCTGGGCGCTCACCAAGCGCCAGTCGCAGGTGCTGAGCGAGATGGTGCTCGGCCGCGGCAACAAGGACATCGCCGGGCGGCTCGCCTGCAGCCCGAAGACGATCGAGCTGCACGTCTCGGCCATCCTCGCCGCCGCTGGCGTGGGCAGCCGGGCGGAGATGCTCTCGCTGATGCTCTCCGAGGGGTAGCCGCGCGCGGGTGCGGGAACGTGCAGATCGGGCGCACACCCGTTTCCGCGCACCGCTCCATCTTGTGCCATCCTGTAGGTCAAGATGGAGATCGTCGAGCCCCCGTCCGTGGCGCCGCACCAGCACCGCGTGCTCTCGCAGCGGTATGAGCTGATCGAGCTGATCGGCACGGGCGGAATGGGCCGCGTCTACCGCGCGCACGACATGCGGCTCAAGCGCATCGTCGCCCTCAAGCTCCTCATCGGCGGCGGACCGCAGGCCGACCAGCGGCTCTTGCTCGAGGCGCAGTCGCAGGCCCGCGTCGAGCACGAGAACGTCTGCCGCGTCTATGAGGTCGGCTGGGGTGAAGAGGGCGAACCTTACATCGTCATGCAGCTGATCGAGGGCGAGGCGCTCTCGGACGCCGCCGCCAAGCTCTCGTTCGAGCAGCGCGCGCGGGTGATGATCCAGGTGGCCGAGGCCGTCCACGCGGCCAACCGGCTCGGCGTCATCCACCGCGACATGAAGCCCGGCAACGTGCTGGTCGAGCGGACGCCCGAGGGAGCCTACGCGGCCTACGTCACCGACTTCGGGCTCGCCCGCGACGTCACCGACGGCAAGCTGACGGGCAGCGTGGTCGGCACGCCCAACTACATGGCGCCCGAGCAGGCCCGCGGCGACACCGCGCGGATCGACCGGCGCACCGACGTCTACGGCCTCGGCGCGACCTTCTACGAGGTGCTCACCGGCCAGTTCCCCTTCGACGGCACGCCGTACGACATCCTGCAGAACGTCCTCGACCGCGACCCGGTCCCGCCGAACAGGCTCGATCCGGCGATCCCGCGCGACCTCGCGGCCATCACCCGCAAGTGCATGGAGAAGGACCAGGCGCAGCGCTACGACTCGGCGCGCGCGGTGGCCGAGGACCTGCAGCGCTGGCTCGACGGCGAGGCGATCCTGGCGCGCGCGCCCCGCTGGGACTACCGGGCGCGGCGCTACCTCGCCAAGCGCTGGGTCACGGCGGTCTCGATCCTGGCGGTGGCGGTCGCGGCGCTGATCGGCACCACGGTGGCGATGACGTCGCGCTCCAAGGCCCGCCTGCTGGCCGAGCAGTTCGGGCAGGACGTGAAGGAGATCGAGGGCCGGATGCGCTTCGCGCTGGTCTTGCCGCTGCACCCGATCACCGCCGAGGAGACCGCGGTGCGCGAGCAGATGGCGCGCGTCGAGCGGGCGATGAAGCCGCTCGGCAAGGAGGGCGTCGGTCCCGGCGAGTACGCGCTCGGCCGCGGCGCGCTGGCGCTCGGCGAGAACGCGCAGGCGCGCATCCACTTCCAGAAGGCGTGGGACTCGGGTTACCGGCAGCCCGAGTGCGCCACCGGCCTGGGCCTCTCGCTGGTGGCCCTCTACCGCGAAGGGCTCCACGACGTCAGCCGCACGCGCGACCGGCGGCGCCGCGACCACCTGCGCGAGGAGCTGCAGCAGCGGTACCTGGTGCCGGCCCGCGAGGCGCTGGAGAAGGGCGAGGGGGCGACCACCGAGCCCCGCGAATATGTGGAGGCGCTCCTCCGCTACTGCGCCGACGACCTCGACGGCGCCGAGAAGGCGGCCCGCGCCGCGCTGCTGCAGGCTCCCTGGCTCTACGAGGCGCGCATCCTGCTGGGGCAGGTGGACCGCGAGCGCGGCTCGCGCAAGCGGGCTGCCGGCGACGAAGCCGGCGCCGGGCTCGACTTCGACCACGCGCGGGAGCACCTGCAGGTCTCCACCGACTTCGGCCGCAGCGACCCGCGCGCCTGGAGCGAGCTGTGCGGCCTGTGGACCGACGAGATGGCGCTGCAGCTCGCCCGCGGCGCGCCGCTCGCCGAGCTGCCGGCGCACGTCTTCGCCGCCTGCGAGAGCGCGGTGAAGGCCTCGCCCAAGCGGCCCGAGGGCCACCTGCAGCTCGCCGCCGCCGAGCGGACCTGGGCCGAGGTGCTGCTGCGCGACGGGCGCGACGCGCGGGCGGCGCTGCAGCGCGGGGAGGAGGCGGCGCGGCTCTCGCTCAAGCTGGGCCCGGGTGAGCCCGACGCGCTCGGCGAGCTGGGGACCGTGCTGCGGCTCTCGGCCCACGCGCAGGTCTCGCAGGGCCAGGACGGCCAGCCGCGCCTCGACGAGGCGCTCGCGGCGCTGCGGCTGGTGGCCAAGGGACAGCCGGAGCGGCTCTCCACGCAGGTCGCGCTCGGGCAGGCCCTGGCTGACGCAGCCGCGCTGAGGATCGAGCGCGAGCAGGACGGCGCCGAGGCGCTGCTCGGCGAAGCGGAGGGTTTGTGTAATACTGCGCGCGCGCTCGACGCCGACGCCCTCGGCCCGCAGGCCCTGCTGGCCCGCCTGCGGCTGCTGCGGGCGAGGAGCGAGCGGCTCGCCGGACGCAGCCCCCGCGCGCTGCTGGAGCAGACGGTGGCCTCGCTGCAGACGCTCACCCAGGCCTCGCAGAGCCCGGCCGACTACCTCCTGCTGGCGCAGGCCACCGTGATGCTGGCGGGCCTGGAGGCGCAGGAGCAGAAGGACCCAGCGGCGCTCGCCGAAGCCGCGCTGGCAGCGCTCGAGCACGCCGCCAGCGAGCGCGCGGGCCCCGAGGGACACCGCGCCCAGGCGGCCGTGCACCTGGTGCTCGCGCAGCACCAGCGCTCGCAGGGCGAGGACCCGCAGGGCGAGTGCGAGCTGGCCCGCGCCGCGCTGGGCGGTCCGCAGGCCCCGGGCGCGAGCAGGCCCGCGGCGGCGCTGCTGGCGGTGGAGATCGCCGAGGTGGAGCTGCAGGGGAAGCTGGCGCGCAAGGAGTCCGGGCAGGGCGACGCGCTGTCGCAGACGGAGTCGTGGGCGCAGAAGGTGCTCGCGGGCGGGCTCCCCTGCCCTGCCCTGGCGCGCGCCAAAGCGCGCCTCGACGCGCTCGCGAGACGGGCGCGCTGACAGGGCCGTGACACAAAGCGTGGCACGCCCTCCTCCGGGAGCGCCGCCGCGCAGCCGAAGAGGTGAAGTGCGGCCCGTCCCCTGTTAGTACTGCCTTGTCACTGCAAAGGTCCCCTCAGGAGTGAACGACGTGAGCCAGTCCGCGACTTCGCCTGCAAGCCCGCTCGACCTCGCCGCGCTCGCGCTCGACGTGGCGGGCCGCCAGGGGAGCCTCGCGACGCTGCTCTCGTCGCGGCTGGTGCTGGTCACCGGCAAGGGCGGCGTCGGCAAGACCACGCTGGCAGCGGCGCTGGGGAAGATCGCCGCGGCCACGGGCAAGCGCGTGCTGCTGGCGGAGGTGGGGACCGAGCCGAAGGACCGCTCGCCGATCCTCTCCGCGCTCGGCGAGGACCGGCCCTCGTCGCTCGAGCCGATGAAGGTGGGCGAGAACCTCTGGACCGTGCTCTTGACGCCGGAGTCGGGCCACCGCGCGTTCCTCCGCGACGTGCTCCCGCTGGGGTTTTTGGCAGACCGCGCGATGAGGGCGGAGCCGCTCAAGCGCTTCCTCACCGCCGCGCCCGCCTTCGCCGAGCTGGGCGTGCTCTACCGCGGCCTGCAGCTAGTGCGGGCCAAGCGCACGCGCAACATTCCGCTCTTCGACCTGGTGGTGCTCGACGCGCCCGCCACGGGCCACGCGCTCGCCTTCGCCTCGCTCCCGCAGCTGCTGCTCAAGGTAATACCGGGCGGGCCGATCGGCCGCGCCGCCCGCGAGGGGATCGCGCTGCTGCACGACCCCGCGGTGACGCGCGCCATCGTCGCCACCCTGCCCGAGCACCTGCCCGTCTCGGAGGCGCTCGAGCTGGTGCAGGGCCTGCGCAAGTCGAGCCTCGCGGTCCACGGCGTGATCGCCAACCAGGTGCCGCACGACCCGTTCTCGCCGGCCGAACACGACACGCTCTCGCGCCTGCTCGCCCGGGCCGAGGTGGCGGGCGCGCGTACCCTCCACCGCATCGGCCGCGCCAAGGCGGCCTTGCTGCGCCTGGAGGAGTCGGTGGGCGGCGTGCTGCACGTGCGCGAGCAGTCGCAGCGCGGCGCGGGGCTGGTCCAGTTGGTGGCGCACGACCTGTCCGCAGGCCGTGCGTGAGCCAGCCCGGCGGGGGCGCGGAGCTCGCGCGCCTCCTGCGAGAGCAGAGGGTGATCGTCCTCTGCGGCGCCGGCGGCGTGGGCAAGACCACCGCCGCTGCCTCGCTCGCGCTGGCGGCCGCCGACGCCGGCCGGCGCGTGCTGGTGCTGACCATCGACCCGGCGCGGCGGCTCGCCGAAGCCCTCGGCATCCCGCCCGGCGCACAGAAGCCCAGCGCCGTGCCGCGCGACCGGCTCGACGCTGCCGGGGTCTCACCGAAGGGCTCCCTCGACGCCTGGATGCTCGACCCCCGGGTGGTCTTCGAGGGTCTGGTGCGCCGGCTCGCCTCGCCGGAGACCGCGAAGGCGATCCTCGCGACCCGCCTGTACCACCATATGACCGAATTGGCGGCTGGTATGCAGGAGTATACCGCCGCCGAGGCGCTCTACGAGCTGGTCCAGGAGGGCAGCTACGACCTGGTCGTCCTCGACACGCCGCCCTCGCGCAACGCGCTCGACTTCCTCGACGCGCCGGGCCGCCTCTCGCGCTTCCTCGACGACGGCATCGTGCAGCTCTTCCTCCCCAAGCAGGGCGGCATCCTGCGCCGCGCCGGGCGGCTCTTGGGCTCGGTCTTCGGCAGCGTCTTCGGCGACCAGTTCATCGACGACCTGGGCGTCTTCCTCGGCGCCTTCAGCGGCCTCTTCGCCGCGCTGCGGGCCCACACCGAGGGGGTGCGCGCGCTCTTGGGCTCGGCGCAGTCGAGCTTCCTGCTGGTCACCTCGCCCGAGACCGCCGCGCTCGACGAGGCGCTCTTCTTCAAGGACCAGCTAGCCGCGCGCAAGCTGCCGTTCGCGGGGTTCTTGCTCAACCGCTCGCTGGCGCGGGTGGCCGGGCTGCCCAACCCCGGCGAGGTGCCCGGCGAGCCGCTCGGCGACGGCGCCCGGCGGGCCCTGGACGAGCTGGTGCTGCGCGAGCGCGAGCTGGCCGGGCGCGATCTGGCGCTGCTCGGGCGCCTGCAGGGGCTCGCGGGAGAGGGCAAGCTGGCGCTGGCGGCGCCGCACCTGGGCGACGCGGTGGAGGACCTGCCGGGGCTGCTGCAGCTCGGGCGGGGGCTGCTGGAGGAGTAATACTCTCTAGGCGAGCTTCGAGAGCCAGGCTTCGCGCAGCGCAGGATCGATGGCTGCATCGGCCCGCACCACCTCGGCGAGGTGCTCGACGAGCGCGGCGACGGCGCGGTCGGGCGCTGCGGCGAACGGCGCCACCAGACGGTCGGGCAGCTCATCGTGCCGGGGCGCAAAAGCCATCGGGAGCACGTCGTAGGCGGGGGCGAGCCGCGCGCGGCCAGCGTCGTCGAGGAGGAGGCCGTAGTTGCCCTGGTGGGTGTCGGTGTTGCCGATCGCTGCGGAGAAAGCGTCCTGCAGCGCGAAGCGCTGCTGGTCCTCTCGCGGGAGATGACCGTCCCGCACGAGACCAGCGACGACCGCCGCTGGATTCGCCATCTCCGAGTAATCCTCCATGCCCAGGTGGTAGAGCGTGACGTGGCCCAGCCGCCCGCCGCCGGCGAGGCGGTCGAAGCGTTCGATGTGGCCCGACCGCCTCTACCAGGGCCCACCACTGGCGAGGCGTCGACCCTCGTTTCCTGCTACTGATCACGCTTCGGACTATCGGTCCGACAACCCAGCGCTCCGGCCCTCCGCTCTGGCTGGCAGCCCCCAACACCCGAGGTCCAGATGCCCTCCTTTTCGCCCTCCGCGGTCCGCCGCTCTTCGGCTCTCCTCCTCGCCGCCGCGCTGCTCGCCGCCCTCCCCTCGCTCGCCAGGGAGCTGGCCGGCGTGAAGGTCCCCGACACGCTCACCGCCGGCGGCAAGGAGCTCAAGCTCAACGGCCTGGGCCTGCGCAAGAAGGCCTTCTTCAAGGTGTACGTGGCCGCGCTCTACCTCGAGAACACGAGCAAGGACGGCGCCGTGATCCTCGCCGCCGACGGCGTGCGGCGCGTCGAGATGACCATGCTGCGCGACCTCGACAAGGGGAAGATCGCCGACGCGGTGCAGGACGGCTTCAAGAAGAACGTCGGCGAGGCGGGGATGCCGAAGCTGCAGGAGCGCCTGGCCAAGTTCACCGCCGCCATCCCCGACCTGAAGGAGGGCGAGAAGCTGACGCTGATGTACGTCCCGGGCACGGGCACCTCGGTGTCGGGCGGCAGCGCTGCGGCGATGACGGTCGAGGGCAAGGACTTCGCGGACGCGCTCTTCTCGGTGTGGCTGGGCAAGGAGCCCGTCAGCGAGAGCCTGCGCGACGGGATGCTGGGCATCGAGTAGCGGGCTGCTCAGGCCGCCACTCGGATTGCAACACCTCGACTTCATGATAGCCGGCGGAGGCGTTGTGCCAGATCGAGCGCGGGTTGGCATAGCCACTGCGGAAGGGCAGGTCGGGCGCCGCGCAGGCGAAGACCACGCTGACGGTGAAGGGCGGCAGAAAGGCGAAGCGCTTGCGGTGGACGAGGCCGCCGACACCCCGGCGCGGGCTACGGTGACCAGGGATTCGCTGCGTCGAGAGCTGTGGCCAATGCACGGGTCCACGGATCAGCCCCGGCAAATGCCGGGTCTGGAAGTACCAACGCCCTCCGGGCAGCTTCCCCGCCTCGCCAGCGACGAAGCGGCGCGCGCAAGGGCGGACGGCGCACAGCCCCGGAGGGGCGGTTGCAGTCCCAGACCGGGCATTTGCCGGGGCTGGCTCCGAGTGCCCGCCCGTGCCGGCGATGCCGGGCCACTTGGTGAATCGGTAGCCCGCGCCGGGGGTGGTACGGGGGCGGAG
>JAYWAO010000174.1:0-5919 GCA_043782365.1 Deltaproteobacteria bacterium | reverse complement strand
TCCTGATGGAGCTGCTGGTGTATCCGGCGGTCTACTACATCTGGAAGCGGAAGGAGTTCCGCCACGCGGCGCCCGCCTTGGCTCCGGCGGCCAGCGCTTGATGGGTCCATCCCGAGGGACGAACCAGGCGCGGCCGACGAGATCTGGACGAGAGCTCGCCGCCTGAGCAGCGCCGGGTCAGCGACGTAATCACTCCACTCCACGATAGGAGCCTCCAATGGATGTGCTGAAGCTGGACGAGTCGAAGGTGCCCGCGCTCCGCGAGATCGCAGCGCGCCACCACCTGACCTATCGCGTTGACCCGGCCGTCGAGATGGACGGACCCCGCCGGGTGGTTGTCGGGTACGACGTCGACCTGGTGGGCGCGCATCCTCCGCACACCGTCGTGCTCCCGGGGTGCAGCCAGTGCGAGATTCTGTGGGATGAATTGGAGCGCATCGCCGCCGCGCTTCGAGAGCGGCTCGAGGGACGGGTCAGCGTCACGCGGGAGTCTCCCTTCCGCCGCGCGCTCACGTCGTCGAACTGGCCGGACGGCACGCCG
Source organism: Deltaproteobacteria bacterium (assembly GCA_043782365.1). Taxonomy (GTDB): domain Bacteria; phylum Myxococcota; class Myxococcia; order Myxococcales; family 40CM-4-68-19; genus CAIWCD01. The sequence continues at coordinate 5,378 of JAYWAO010000174.1, read as the reverse complement.
TGCGACGAGGTGCGCTTGACCCTCTGCATCCGCCACCGCTCCGGGTGCTTCGAGCCGATCGACGACTGCGAGAGCGAATGCCTCAGCGGGATCATCGGAGCGCTGAAGTACCTCGGCGCGCGACCAGAAGGGGCGCCCTTGGAAGCCCATTAGGGCGCACGAAGGAACGACGCATTACTCATTCGGTCCTCGTGAGCGTCGATCTCGGCTGGGTATGGACGCAAAGACTGCATCGAGCCCCACTCAGAAGCCCCGGCGAATGCCGGGGCTAGAAAAGCGGCCGCCCCTGCGGGCTGTCTCAACAGTGACAAGACCTCTGGCTCGCAGCCCCCGAAGAGGGGCGGCCGATCGGCAACGGTGGTATCGCGACTGCTACGGCCCACCAGCCGGCGCGCCACCCTTGGGCGAGCCCATGTCCATTCCCTTCATTGAGCCCATCCCCTTGCGCTTGTGCATCATCGCGCCAGTCCCCTCGTTGATCGGGCAGTGACCGGTCTTTTCCATCACCGGGCAGCTCTGCATCGCATCGCGGCTGCACTGGTGCAGCGACTTCTCGGTGCGCAGGCACTCCGCCATCTTTTGGTACATATCAGCCAGGTCCTTCTTCAACTCCGGCGATGGCTCGGCGCTCACGGCGGCGTCCTTCGTGGCCGCCTTCTTCTCCGCACCTTCGGCCGCGGAAGCGCTCGTCGCCGGGAAGAGCACCAGGAGACCACTGAGGGCGAACGAGAACAGCAGGGATGCACGCATGGAGGTTGGTCCTTTGATGTTGGAGGAGAAATGACAGGGCGCCGCGAAGGCGGACTTCGTCAGATACTGTAGCCATGCTCCGCCGAGATTGCCGCACGTTGTTCAACGGTCCTCCGGTGAACTCGATGGTGCTTCGAGAACGTTCGCGGGTGCGTCTTCGCGCATGCGGCAAGACGACTCACCGCGCACCTGGCTCGAGCAGCAATCCGACTGCGTTTGCCAGATCGGCTCTGATCTCGCGTCGGTGAACACCCGACCGGCTCTGCGGCGCGAAGAGCAGGGGCAGCACAGCCTTGCCCTGTGAAGACCAACGCCGTGCTGGATCGACGGCACGGTTGCTGCACTTTGCTCAAGCAATCCCTGTCGCGCCCGCCAAAGGCTCCGCCCATGCGCACCCTCAGTGCTGCTCTCCTCGTCTCCGCCCTCGCCGTCACCGGTCCGCTCGCCGCTCGCGCAGACGATCCGGACGCCACGGCATCCCCTGCGACCAACAAGGAGGACGCCGAGATGGCGGCTCAGATGAAGCAGCTCGGCGCCCAGATGAAGGACATGGGCGCGAAGATGAAGCACCAGGGCCATGTGATGAAGGACGCGGCGACGGCGGCGAAGGGAGAGCAAACGGCACCGGAGCCGACACCCGACACGACGCCCCCGAAGATGAAGGAGATGGGCGCCCGAATGAAGGAGATGGGCTCGAAGATGCAGCACAAGAGCCACGTAATGAAGACGGCGGAGGCCGCGAAGCCGCCGGCACCGGCGGTCGCCATGGACCCCGACAAGATGATGGAGATGGGCGACAAGATGATGGAGATGGCGGCCCCGATGATGGGCGACATGGACCCCGACAAGATGATGGAGATGGGCAGCAAGATGATGGGAATGGCTGCCCCGATGATGAAGATGGGACGCGGGATGTGCTGCGGCATGGGCTCGGGCTCGAAAGGCAAGCCCATGAAGATGCCCATGGGCATGCCTCCCGCCGATGCACCTGCACCGCCGCCGATGCAACACGAGTAGAGGGCCAGCGCGCGTTCGCAGCGCCTTTCGGCAGAACCAACCTCCCACCACAGAGGTAGCACCATGGCGCGAGCCAAGAACAACATGTCCCGGGCAGCCGACTTCTCTTGCAAGGCCCCCGCCGCCTCGAGAGTGTTTGTCGCGGGAACGTTCAACGACTGGAAGACGGACGCCACGCCGCTGTTCCAGCACAAGCCGGGAGGCGAGTGGACTGGTTCGCTGCCGCTCCCTCCAGGTCGCCATGAGTACAAGTTCGTGGTCGACGGCCAGTGGTGCTGCGAGCCTGGATGCAAAGACGATCATGCTGCCTGCCCGAACTGCGTGCCGAACTCTTTTGGCACGATGAACCGGTTCGTCGAAGTACCCGAAGTGTCCTGAGACCGCCAAATGCCCTCGGCTCGCTCCGATGCGCTCGTCTTCTTTGGTGCCAGCGGCGACCTCATCCACAAGAAGATCCTCCCGGACCTCTATGCGATGGAGCGCCGCGGTCATCTCGAGGTGCCGGTCATCGGCGTCGCGAGGTCGGACTGGACCTTGGAGCAGTTCCGCGCGCGCGCCAGAGAGAGCATCGAAGGGGGAGGCCAGCACGGGCCGCTCGACGAGGCGGTCTTCGCCCGCTTCCAGGAGCGCCTCCATTATGTCCACGGAGACTATGGCGCAGAGGCCACCTACGCAGCGCTTCGCAAAGTGCTCGGCGAGGCCGCCCACCCGCTGCACTATCTCGCGGTCCCACCGAGCGTGTTTCCGAAGGTGGTCGGCGGGCTCGGCCAGTCGGGCTGTGCGCGGGGCGGGCGGGTCGTGGTCGAGAAGCCGTTCGGCCGCGATCTGGTGTCCGCACGAGCGCTGAGCGCCCTTCTGCACGAAGTCTTCGATGAAGCCTCCATCTTCCGCATCGACCACTATCTCGGCAAGGAGGCGGTCCAGAACCTGCTCGTCTTCCGCTTCGCGAACACCTTCCTCGAGCCGTTCTGGAACCGCGACTCCATCCAGAGCGTGCAGATCACCATGGCCGAGAAGATCGGCGTCGAGGGGCGCGGCGGCTTTTATGAAGAGTCAGGTGCAATCCGTGACGTCTTGCAAAACCACATGCTGCAGGTGGTTGGCTTCCTGGCCATGGAGGCACCCTCGACGACGAGCCAGACTTCCGTGCGCGACGAGCAGTTGAAGGTCTTCAGGCAGATCAAGGCGCTCCGCCCCGAAGACGTCGTGCGCGGACAGTTTCGCGGATATCGGGAGGAGCCCGGCGTCGCCCGGGACTCGGACGTCGAGACCTTCGTGGCCGCCAGGTTGACGATCGACTCTCCACGCTGGAGCGGGGTGCCGTTCCTGCTGCGCGCGGGCAAGCGCCTCCCGGCGGCCTTGACCGAGGTGCTGGTGATGCTCAAGCCGCCCGCGTTCAGCCACCTTTGCAAAGGCCAGGCGAACTATGTGCGCCTTCGCTTGAGTCCCGATGTGACCATCGCCATCGGCGCTCGCGTCAAGCGTCCCGGAGAGGACCTGATCGGAGACCCGACCGAGCTCAAGATGGTCGCGCTGCCGACTGGCGACACAATGGGCGCCTATGAGCGCCTGATCGGCGACGCCATGGCCGGCGACGGCACCCTGTTCACCAGCGAGGAGGGCGTGGAGGCCGCGTGGGCCGTCGTCGAGCCCGTGCTGCAGGCGGCGCCGCGCGTCCACCAATACGAGCCTGGCACCTGGGGGCCTGCGGAGGCCGGGGAGCTGACGGCGGGCGTTTGCGGATGCCAAAGTCCGGTGTGGCTGCTGCCGCAGCAGCAGGATGGGGCTCCCGCGGCGGCGCCTTGCAAGGTAACTCGATGACAAACCAACGGGCCACCCACCTCCTCTGGCTGGGCCTCGCCCTGCTTGGGGCATCCCAAGGGTGCGCAAAGTCCGATGGCGCCGCCACCGGCGACCCGAGTCCGGCGCTGCGAGCCCAGGCGGTGCAGTGGTCGCTCGCTGCCGCCCGGGCCGCGCATGAGGGCCGGCCTGGGCACGTGATGGGCGCTTTGCCGGCGCCCGCTGCGATGGCCGCGGCGCCACTTGACGCTCCTGCGGCCGTATCGCCGGCAGCTCCGTTGCCCGCCTTTGCCGGAGGAGCGCACCTCTATCACCTGGGAGCGAAGGAGTTCTTCCTCGACGCCGGGCTGCCCGGGCTCACCGGCGACCAGTCGGCGACGCTCGCGCTCCTCAAAGCGCGCTCCGCGCTCGATCAGGCGGAGGCCGAGAGGCAACAAGCGCAGGCAGAGGAGCAACTCTGGATGCTGACAGGGGCAGACCAGCCCGATGCGACGCGGATCGAGGCGAAGGTGCGTGAGATCGAGACGCTGCGCGGCGACCAGCGGCTCGCCTTCATCCGCGCGGTCGGCGCGGCTGCCGCGCTGCTGACGGGCGCCCAGCGCGAGCACCTCGTCGCGGCGCAGGCGGCGATGAGCCCCAGCCCGGCGATGACCGGGAACACCAACCCCGACGCTGGCGGAATGGAGTCCAGATAATGGGCCCCGTCTGGCATCGGTCCTGGCGGCGTGCCCGCAGGTTGCGGCAGGCAAAAGCCAAGGTCTTCTTGATCTGCCTTGGAGTGGCCGCGACCGCCTTCGGGCAGCCGGCGCCAGACGAGCACGCCAAGCACCACCCGGCGCCCGCTGCGGCAGCGGGACCGATGGCGCCCGCGGCAGGAGCAATGACGCCTGCCGGCAGCGCCCCCGCGGGGACTGCCGCACCGGCGATGGCCGGCATGGGAGGGGCCGCGCCCGGCGCTGCTGCAGCCGGGGGCATGGGCGGCGGGATGGCGGCGATGATGGGCGCGATGATGTCGCCGCCACCGCTGGGCGCGGGCGCTCCGCCCGCTGTCGGCTGCATGGGAGGCAACTGCGGCCCGGGCTCGGCAGCGCTGCCGCTCTACCCCTCGCTGATGACGCTCCCCTCCCTGCCGCCGGAGAAGCGGGCCGAGATCGATGCGCTGGCCAGCCAGCAGATCGGCGAAGGCCTCGCGAGGCTCGCGAAGGGCTCCGAGTCACTCAGCAGCGCGACCCAGGCCGCCGACAACGCCGCCATGCAGCAGTCGGTGGCGGCGATGCGCGAGGGCCTCGACGAGCTCGAGGCGGGCATCGCCGCCCGCCGGGTCCTCACCGAAGGCAAGGCCCCGCGCAACCTCGCGCTCGACTGGTTCAAGCGCGAGATGAACCTCGCGTCACCGATCGCGCGAGAGGAAGACCACGCCCTGGGCGGGCTGACGGCATTTCATCTCTTCACCATGCTGCTGCTGGTCGGCTTCGCGTTGGCGATGGTGGCCATGTACTTCTTCAAGATGCGGCGCGCGCAGGCGCTCTTCGGCCGCCTCGAGGGAGATGCCGGGAGGCCGCCGCCTGGCTCTGCGCCGCCCCTCGCCGGAGCGCCTCCGCCCGCTGCACCCGCGCCTCCTCCAGCAGCGCCGCCGGCAGCTCCGCCAGCCGCGGCGCCACCTGCAGCCACAGCGGTGGCGGTGCCGTCGCCTCGGGGCTCCGCGCCTCCTCGGGCGAGCGCGAACTGGCGAGGTCTTCTGCGGATCGGGACCATCGCCGCCGAGACCCCGAACGTGAAGACCTTCCGGCTCCTGCCGCCCGCCGGCGGCC
>JAYWAO010000173.1:0-5926 GCA_043782365.1 Deltaproteobacteria bacterium | reverse complement strand
CGTCGCCGTGCAGCAGCGCGCGGAGGGCCGCGAGGAACGCGGGCCGCTCGGCCTCGCCGAGCAGGTTGAGCGGGATGGAGCCCTCCATCGGGAAGACGATGCTGGTGAGCTTGAGCAGGCGCAGCGCGGCCGCGAAGAGCTCGTCCGGCTTGCCGGCGTCGAACTGGGCCTTGCCGAGCGAGGCCTGCGCGAGGCGGATCGACTCGTCGATGTAGCCTTTGGTTGCCTTGTCGCCGGCCTGGTCGCCCGCCGCGCCGCGCTCCTCGGCGCTGAACTTCTCGCCCGCGAACCCGCCGGGGAAGAGGGTCTCGAAGACCTTCACCTGCTCGTCGAACGACACGAAGGTCGCCGCGCTCGGCTTGCGCGGCGCCTTGGGCTTGGACGGGCCACCAGAGGCCTTGCGGCCGTGGACCTTGGCGTGCAGCAGCGCCATCGCGTCCTTGTCGAGCGCCACCGGCGAGAGCGACCGGGTCTTCGCCTTGATGAACTTCTTGCGCCCGGCGTGCTCGAAGAGCAGCACCCAGTTGTCGGGCTTGTCCTCGATGACGAGGCCGAGGCCCCAGGCCGGCTGCAGATCGTTCTTGTAGACAGGTGCGCTCGGCGTCGTCGTCATGCGGGACCTCTGTGGGATGCTTGCGTGGGCAAAAGGCGCGGCACCCTACAGCAAAGCGGGCGGCCACGGTGGGCGCAGATCGCCTCGCGCGACGGCCACCCCGGGTGACTCACCCGCCGTGCTGCTCCCACACCACGCCGAAGTGCCCGAGGATGGCGGCGCGCTCTGCCCGCTCCTGCTCGGCGATGCTGCTGTACGGGTGGCGGAAGACCACCCGCCGCACGCCCCGGCGCACCAGCGCGCGACAACAAACAAGGCACGGCTCGTGGGTGACGTAGGCGGTGGCGACGGGCCCGTCGCAGAAGCCGAGCGCGTTCTCCTCGGCGTGGCTGGTGTGGAGGCAGCGCTGGCCGGGTCTACAAGATTCGGGCGTGCAGTGGGACATGCCCGGGAGCGCGCCGTTGAAGCCCGCGGCGGCGATGCCGCCGTCGGCGCGGAGGAGCACCGAGCCCACTTGCAGCCGGCAGCAGGTGCCGAGGCGCGACAGCTCCAGCGCCATCTTCATGAAGACTTCGTCCTTGAGCGCGGCGCGCGGCGTAGCGGTCGACATGCCGACATTGTGCCCCGAAGGCCGCCCCCGCGGGAGCGTTCTCTCGCGGGGGCGGTGACGCTCTTCTCCTGCGGCCTACTTGAGCGCCGCGTCGAGCGCGTCGTGCAGCTCCTTCGAATCAGGAGTGACACCCGAACCGAACGCCTTCACCACCTGGCCGTCCTTGCCCACCAGGTACTTGTGGAAGTTCCACTTGGGCTCGCCGTGCTTCTCGGTGAGGAACGCATAGACGGGCGACTTCCCCTCGCCCTTGGTCTTCACCTTCTCGAAGAGCGGGAACTTGACCGCGAACTTGCGGTCGCAGAAGGCCTGGATCTCGGCGGCCGACCCGGGCTCCTGCCCGCCGAAGTCGTTGCTCGGGAAGCCCACCACGACGGCCCCCTTGCCCTGGTACTGCTCATACAACTCCTGCAATCCCTTGTATTGCGGCGTATACCCGCACTCCGAGGCTGTGTTGACGACCAGCACCACCTTGCCCTTGAGCTCGGCGAGGTTGGCGGGGGTGCCGTCGAGCTTGTTGGCCTTGAGGTCGAAGAACGACATGGTGGGCTTCTCCGTCCCCGCGGCCTGCGCGCGGGGCGCGGCGGCGAGGGTCAGCAGGGGAATGAGGGCGACGGCGATTTCGGTGCGCATGCTCTCACGAGATGCCGTGGTGGCCCGAAGGGTTCGGTGCTCTAGAGGTTCTCGTGAACGCAGAGGATGTTTCCGCCGGGATCTTGAAACCACCCGCCTTCTCCGAGTCCAGCACGCAGACCTTGTCGACGGTCTTGAGCCCGGGCAGGCCGTAGTCGGCGAACCCGACGCCGCGGGCCTGCAGGGCGTTCACCGCGCGGAGCACGTCCTTCACCTCGAAGCTCACCGCGGTGTGCTCGGCTTTGGTCCGCTCGCCGCGCGGGAAGAGCGCGAGCAGACCTCCGCCTGCCAGGCGGTAGATGAACTTCCCGCGGGCAACCTGTCATCCAGCTCGCGCGCAGCCCACTTCGAAGGGCTGCGAAAGGCGTTCGGCTCCGAGGAGAACTACCGGGTGGCGGCGCAGGAGGCGGGGAAGAAGCTGTCCCTGCCCGCGGCGCACCTGCAGGAACTGTCGAAGGTGAAGTAGCTGCCGGCTGTCCGGCGTGGTGCCGTGGCCGCGGCGTCGGCTACCGCGCCTCGGCCCGCGCCATCGGCTCGAGCCGCCCGATGCCCGCCTTCTCCAGCAGCGCCATATCGTCGGTATAGGATGGATTCCCCGTCGTCAGCAGCTTCTCCCCGAAGAAGATGCTGTTCGCCCCGGCCAGCATGCAGAGCAATTGCGCCTCCTCGCTCATCTGCATCCGCCCGGCCGACAAGCGCACCATCGCGTGCGGCATCAGGATGCGCGCGCAGGCGATCGCCCGCACCATCTCGATCGCCTCCACCGGCTTCTGGCCCGCCAGCGGCGTGCCCTCGACCGCCACCAGCGCGTTCACCGGCACGCTCTCCGGGTGCGGCCGCTGCGCCGCCAGCGACTGCAAGAGGCCGCAGCGGTCGTCGATCGTCTCGCCCATCCCGATGATGCCGCCGCAGCAAACTGTAATACCAGCCTTGCGCACGTGCCCCAGCGTCTGGTGCCGCTCGTCGAGCACCCGGGTGGTGATGACGTTGCCGTAGTGCTCGGGGCTGGTGTCGAGGTTGTGGTTGTAAGCGTCGAGCCCGGCCTGCTTGAGCCGCACCGCCTGGCTCTCGCTGAGCATGCCCAGCGTGGCGCACGCCTCGAGCCCCAGCTTGCGCACGCCCGAGACCATCTCCAGCACCTGGTCGAACTGCGGACCGTCCTTCACCTCGCGCCACGCCGCGCCCATGCAGAACCGCGTCGCGCCGGCCGCCTTGGCCTGGGCCGCGCTCTCCAGCACCTCCTGCACGGGCATCAGCTTCTTCGCCTCCACTCCCGTGTGGTACCGCGCTGCCTGCGGGCAGTACCCGCAGTCCTCGGAGCAGCCGCCCGTCTTCACCGAGAGCAGCGAGCAGAGCTGCACCTTGTTGTCCTTGAAGACCTCGCGGTGCACGGTCTGCGCCCGGTAGACGAGCTCCAGCAGGGGCAGGTCGTGGAGGGCGCGGATCTCGGCGACGGACCAGTCGTGGCGGACGGTGGGCATGGGCCTCGCGAGTAGCAGAGGAGCAGGGGGCAGGCAACAGCCGTCCTGCGGTCGGCGGATTGCCCCGTGGCGGACTCCCGTCGATCATCGCGGCCCTGTCCCGAGAGGAGGCGCACCTGCCCTCGCCCCAGCCGCACCGCCGCACGCAGAGATTCGACCACGCCTCCTCCCCGCTGCTGGCTCTCGCCGCGCTCTGCGCAGCGGCCCTCGTCTCCTGCGGCGGCACGCCCGGGCCCAGCTACGGCCAGCCCGGCACGCGGATGCAGTTCGACCTCGACGCGGATCTCACGGGCGCGGCCGGCAGCGCGGGCTTCTATGCGCTCCCCTTCCCCAGCGACCTGCGGCTGCTCCCCTCGGGCAAGCAGGACTGGCGCGCCTTTGCCATCCCCTCGGGCAAGGGGCTGGTGGAGACCTTCAAGGTGATCGCGCAGGAGCGCACGGGCTTCTCGGTGCTGCCGGTGGCGTGGTTCCGCTTCACCGCGGCGATGGCGCAGGTCTCCTCGCAGCCGATCCCGCTGGGGCCCGATCAGGTCGCGTTCCTCCTCGACGTGGACGCGCGCTCGTCCCACCGCGGGCAGCTCGTCCCGCTCTGGATGCACACGCCCGTCGAGGACGACTACGTGGAGAGGAACGTAGTCGCGCTCGCGCCCAGGCCGGGCGCGGTGCTCTCGCCCAACCGGACCTACGCGTTCGTGGTGCGCCGCTCGCTCAACGACGCGGCGGGGCGCCCGCTGGGCGTGCCAGCAGAGCTGGATCAGCTTCGCCAGGGCGTCAAACCCGCGGGCGCGCTCGGGGCCGCGGCGCTGGTGAACTACCAGCCGCTCTGGGACACGCTCGCGCTCCTCAAGGTGGACCCGACGCAGGTGGCGGCCGCCACCGTCTTCACCACCGGCGACGCGGTGGCCGAGTTCGCCGCCCTCACCGATCAGGTGCTGCAGCGCGACGCGACGACGCTCGCCGGGCTCGCGCTCGATGCGGCCGCCAGCGCCTCGAACGACCGCGTCTGCAAGCTGAAGGCGACCATCGACCAGCCGCAGTTCCAGGCGGGCAAGCCCCCGTTCAACAGCGACGGCCTCTTCGTGCCCGGCGGCGACGGGCTTCCCCTGCAGCAGCGGGTGGAGACGGTGCCCGTGGTGCTCACCCTCCCGCGCAGGCCGATGCCCGCGAAGGGATATCCATTGGTCCTCTATTTCCACGGCTCAGGCGGCGTCTCCAATGACGTCCTCGACAAGGGACCGTCCAAGGTGCTCGACCACCCTGCGCCCGGCCTGGGCCCGGCCTGGGTGCACGCGCTCAATGGCTTCGCCGCGGCCGGGAGCGCGCTGCCCGTGAACCCCGAGCGGCTCCCGGGGGCCGCCGACACCGCCTATCTCAACCTGGGCAACCCGGCCGCGCTGCGCGACACCTTCCGGCAGGGCGTGCTCGAGCAGCGGCAGCTCTTGCGCGCGCTGCTGGCGCTGCGGATCGACCCCTCGCTGCTCGCGGGCTGCGGCGGGACGCTGCCGACGCTGCCCGCCGGAGCGACGGCGTTCAAGTTCGACGGCGACAAGGTGATCGGCCAGGGCCAGTCGATGGGCGGGATGTACACCAACCTCGTCTCCGCGGTGGAGCCGAAGATCAAGCTCGCCATCCCCACCGGCGCGGGCGGGTACTGGACCTGGTTCATCACCGTCACCCACCTCTACGGCGAACCTCCTGCGCTCGGCAACGCGGTGGCCGGGCTGATCCACTCCGCCACGCCGCTCTCGTTCTTCCACCCGGTGCTGGCGATGATGCAGGCAGCCTGGGAGCCGAACGACCCCTTCGTGGCGATGCCGCGCCTCGCGCGCCGGCCGCTCGCCGGGCACCCGGTGCGGCCCATCTATCAGCCCACCGGGCGGGGCGACCAGTACTTCCCCATCGAGCTCTATGACGCCGTCGCGCTCAACTATGGCCACCAGGAGGCGGGCGCGGCGGTGTGGCCGTCGATGCAGGGGGTGCTCGCGCTGGGCGGGTTCGCCGGCCTCCTCGGCTATCCCGTCGCCAACAACCGCGTCAGCGAGACCGGGGTGCCCTATACGGGCGCGGTGATTCAATACGAGGGCGATGGCATCGAGGACCCGCACGCCATCTACCGGCAGCTCGATTCGGTGAAGCGGCAGTACTCCTGCTTCGCCAAGAGCTGGCTGGAGACCGGAACGGCGAGCATCCCGGCGCCAGGCGTGTTCGACGGGTCTTGCAATTAGCGCGGGCGTCCTGCCGTGCTACCGCGGGCGCTCGCACGAGAGTGTTCGCCATCCGGCCGGCCTCGCGATACACGAGGGTCATGCTCGGACTGCTGCTGATCAACCTCGGTACGCCGGACGCCCCGACCACCTCCGCCGTGCGTCGCTACCTGCGCGAGTTCCTCTCCGACCCGCGGGTGATCGACCTGAACCCGGTGGCCCGCAAGCTCCTCCTCGAGTTGGTCATCCTGCCGTTCCGCCCGAAGAAGAGCGCCGAGGCGTACCGCAAGGTGTGGACGGCGGAGGGCTCGCCGCTGATGACGTACTCGCGCGGCCTGGAGAAGAAGGTCCGCGAGAGGGTCGGCCCCGGGGTGCGGGTCGAATTGGCGATGCGCTACGGCAACCCCTCGATGGAGAGCGCGGTGGAGAAGCTGCGCCTGGCGGG
>JAYWAO010000172.1:0-5928 GCA_043782365.1 Deltaproteobacteria bacterium | reverse complement strand
AGCAGCAGCACCCGGCCCTCCAGCCCCTCGCGGGCGATGGCGGCGCGCACCGCTTGCACCACCTCCGGATCGTGCTCGGCGCCCGCCAGCACCAGCGGCAGGCCGGGCGGCAGCGCGGGCCGCGCGCGGGAGAAGCCCACCACCAACTCGACGATGTTCTTGTACGGGTAGAAGGCCCCCACCGAGAGCAGGTACCGCTCGGGCAGGCGGTAGCGGGCGCGCAGCTCCGGCGCGCGCTGCAGCGCCTCGGGGGAGAAAGCCCGGTCGCGGCCAAGGTAGACGCGGGCCGCGCGCGCGGCGCCCGTCCCGAAGAGCGGCAGCAGCCGGTCTCTCGACCAGTCGGAGAGGAAGACGACGCGGCTCACGGCTTTGGCGGAGGCGAGGCCGAGCTCGCGCAGCGCGCGCAGCCGAAGCCGGATGCGCGGCGGCGAGCGCCGGACCACGTCCTCGTCGAAGGGGGAGACGTTCTGCACCATCAAGACCTGGGGGCAGGGCGCGGCGAAGGTCGCGAGGTTGGCCGGCGAGAAGAGGACGTCGGCCCGGCCGAGGAGCGCCTGCAGGGGCAGCGCCAGCTGTTCGAAGAGCAGACGGCCCGAGCCTCCGAGCGGCGCTCCTTCGAAGCGGACGCGCGGGTCGCCGGGACCCAGCTGCCCGCGCACGTCGGGCCGCGCCACCACCGTGTAGTGATGGCGTCCGCCGTCCTCGGCGCAGAGCGCGGGGAGCAGGTTTCTCAGCACCGTGATGCCGCCGCCGAGCCGCGCGGAAGTGGCGTTGATCAGGACGTGCACGCTTGTCTCCAGCGGAATCGAGGCTAGCATGGGGTGGCTGACCCTCTCGGAAGGAAACACCTTGGCCTCCCGCCTGACGGAGCTTCCGACGACGTTGAGTGGCCTGCTGCGCCACCCGATCAACCGCGGCCGCAAGCTGGCGGCGCTGCAGCGCTACCTCAAGTGGCAGGTCTCCAGTCGCCTCGCGCCGGGGCCGGTGGCGGTGGAGTTGGTCGCCGGCGCGCGGGTGCTGGTGCGGCCCGGGATGCCGGGCGCCGAGGCCGCGGTCTGCTTCGGCCTCTACGAGTTCGAGGAGATGGCCTTCGTCCTGCACGCGCTCTTGCCCGGAGACCTCTTCGTGGACTGCGGCGCCAGCAGCGGCACCTACGCGGTCCTCGCGGCCGGCGGCGCGGGAGCCCACTGCCTCGCCTTCGAGCCGCTCGAGCCCGCCGCGAGCGAGCTCACCGCCAACATCGGCCTCAACGGGCTGCAGGAGAAGATCTCCCAGCGCCGCGCTGGCCTCGGGGCCAAGGCCGGCCGGCTGCGGATGACCACCCGCGAGGGCGAGCGCAACCACGTCACCCGCGACCACGAGCCCGGCGCCGAGGGCACGCTCTGGGTGCCGGTCGAGTCGCTCGACGATCACCTCGAGAACGAGACGCGACCGTTCATCGTCAAGCTCTCGGTCGAAGGCTTCGAGCTGCCGGTGCTGCGCGGCGGGCGCAGGGCGCTCGCCCGGCCCAACGCGCTGGCGGTGATCGCGCGGGTGGACGAGGCCTGCGAGGGCTACGGCATCGCCGGCGAGGAGTTCGACGAGGAGATCCGCACGCTCGGGTTCGAGCCGGTCGCCTACCAACCGTTTCGCCGCCGGCTCGTCGACCAGTACGCGCTCGATCCGCACGCGCGCCACACCCTCTACGTGAAGAACCGCCCGGTGGTGGCGGGCCGGGTGGCGGCGGCGCCGCTGCGAAGGGTGCTGGGCACGGACTTGTGAGCAAGCGACCGACCGTCGCGTTCCTCTCCAACTACCCGGTCCCCTACCAGGTCGAGTTCCTCCGCGCGCTCGACGCCGAGGGCTCGCTCGACGTGCGCCCGCTCTTCGTCGCAGGCAAGGACCCCGGGCGCAGCTGGCCGGCGAAGCTCCTCGGTGGCCGGGCCCGGGTGCTGCCGTCGCTGCGCGTTGGCGGACGCTACGGGCGCGACGAGCTGCGGCTCCCGCTCGACCTGCGGCCTGCGCTGGAGGCAGACCTCGCGGTGATCGGCGGTTACTCTTATCTCGCCTTCCAGGCCGCGATGGCGCTGCGGCGCAGCCTCCGCAGGCCCTACCTGCTCTGGAGCGAGACCCCCCGGCTCGACGCGGGCGGGCTCGTCTCGCGGACGGCCCGGGCGCTGCTCCTGCGGCAGGTGCGAGCGGCGCGCGGCGTGCTGGCGATCGGCGCGCGCGCGCAGCAGGTCTGGCGAGGTGTGCTCGGGCCGGGCGCGGCGGTGGTGAACTTCCCCTACGTCTGCGCGCTCGACCGCTATCTGGCGCTGCAGCGCCCGCCGCGGCCCGCCGGCGCGCCGTTCACGCTGCTCTTCTGTGGCCAGCTGGTGCACCGCAAGGGGGTCGACGTGCTGGCCGAGGCGTTCGGGCGCGCAGCCCGCGAGGAGCCCCGGCTGCGGCTCCTCCTCGCCGGCGAAGGTCCGGAGCGTGCGGCGCTCGCCCGCGCGCTGCCGCCCGGCCGGTTCGAGCTGCGCGGGCACCTGCCGTGGGAGGCGCTGCCGGCTCTCTACGCCGAGGCCGACGCGCTGGTGCTCCCCTCGCGCCACGACGGCTGGGGCCTGGTGGTCAACGAGGCGCTCGCCAGCGGGATCCCGGTGGTGGCGACGACGGCCGTAGGCGCCGCGACCGACCTGCTGCGCGACGGGGAGGCGGGCTTCCTGGTGCCGCCAGCCGACGCGCCCGCGCTGACCGCAGCGCTGCTCGCCGCCGCGCGCGCCCCGGCGGGGATGGGCGAGCGGGCCCGCCTGCTCGCCCGGGAGCGGCTGCTGCCGGAGCTGGCGGCGGGTCGATTCGCAAAGATCGTTACCAACGCGCTCTCGAACCGGCCGCTCGAGGAGGGGACCGGGTGAGCCCGCGCGTGCTGGTGGCCGGCGACTTCCGCTGGGACCTCTACGAGCCCGCGCTCTGCCGCGCGCTGCGCTCGGTGGGCGCGGAGGTCTTCGAGCTGCACGCCCGCGCCCTGCTCGGGCCGGGCGAGCTCTTCCGCCGCGCGCAGGAGAAGCTGCAGCTGGGTCCGGGCCGGGTGGCCGCGCAGGCCGCCTTCGTGGCGCTCTGCGCGCTGCACCAGCCCGACCTCGCCTTCGCCTGGCGTGCGCCCTGGCTGGGCCCGCTCGCCATCGAGGCCGCGCGCCGGGCGGGCGCGCGCAAGGTGGTCCTCTACAACAACGACGACCCCTTCGGCCCCGACGCGGGGACCCGGCTGTGGCGCGCCTGGCGCCGCGGGGTCCCGGCGGCCGATCTGGTGCTCGCCTACCGCAGCGGCAACCTGCCCGAGCTGCGCGCGGCCGGCGCACGCGCCTGCGCGCTCTGGCGCTCCGCGTACGACCCGGCGGTGCACCGCCCACTCACGCTGACCCCAGAGGAGCAGCGGCGCTTCTCCTGCGACGTGGTCTTCGTCGGCCACTGCGAGGACGACGGCCGGCTGGCGCTGCTCGAGCGGCTCTGCGCCGCGGGCCTCTCGGTGAAGATCTTCGGCACCGGCTGGGAGGGGCAGACCCGCGGCCGTCCCTGGGAGGCGCAAGGCCCCATCGCGCCCGTCCGCGGCGACGACTACGCGCGGGCCCTGTCTGGCGCGCGGTCGGCGCTGGTCTTGCTCTCGGGCCGCAACCGTGACCTCTACACGCGCCGCTGCTTCGAGATCCCCGCCTGCGGCGCTGCCATGCTCCTTCCCCGCAACAGCGAGACGGTCACGCTCTTCGAGGGGGCGCCCGGCGTCGAGGAGGCGCTCTTCTTCGACGGCCCGGACGCGCTGGTGGAGCAGGCCCGCCGCGCGGTCTCCGACGAGCCGCTGCGGGCGCGGGTGGCCGCCGCTGGGCGGGCCCGAGTGGCGCGCGACGGGCACGACCTCCCCTCGCGCGCCCGGGAGCTGCTCGCGCTGGCGGGGGTGGCGTGACCGCAGGGGCTGCAGACCCGAGACGCCGGGGCGCTCTCCTGCTGCTGGCCTCGCTCGCGGTCTACGCAACGTCCTTCGCGCTCTTCGCGCCGCGGGCGCTGCAGATCTCCGACGAGACCAGCTACGTACGGCAGGCGCTCGCGCTCGCCAACGGCGCGCTGCGAGTCCCGGCGCTCGACCCCGAGACGCTCTCCCTGCGGCCCGCGCTGCCGAGCAGCTACCCGCCGGGGACCTCCCTGCTGCAGGCCCCGTTCGTCCTCGCCTTCGGGCCCCGCGGGGCAGCGCTCTGTTCCCTCACCGCCCTGCTGGCCGCGGCGCTGCTGCTGGGTAGGCTCCTCTGGCAGCGCGGGCACGACCCGCTCTTCGCGCTCTACCTGCTCGGCTACCTGCCGGCGCTGGTGCTCGGCCGCGCGGCGATGAGCGACGTCCCGAGCGCGCTGGCGGTCACTTGCGTGCTGGCGGCGCTCTTCTCGCCGCAGGCGCCGGGGCCGCGCGCACTCTTCGGTGCCGGGCTCTGCGCGGGCCTCTCGCTGCTCTTGCGCGAATCGAACGCGGTGTTCGTGCTGCCGCTCTGCGCCGGTGTGCTGGTGCGCCGGGAGCGGGGGGCGTGGGCGCTCGCCGCGGGGCTCGCCGCCGGCGTGGCCACGAAGCTGCTCGTCACCTGGGGGTTCTTCGGCGACCCGCTCTACACGCGCCACCAGCACGCCTTCACGCCCGCGGCGTTCCTCGCGCAGGCGCCGCTCTATCTCTTCGCGCTGCTGGTGCTCGCGCCGGGCGGCCTCGTCCTGGGCCTGCTCTGGCGCGGCCGGCGGCGCGCCGAGGTGCTCTTGACGGTGCTGCTCTCGTTCGCGCTCTTCGCCGCCTACGACTACTCAGCCGAGGAGAGCGGCGGCCTGCGCAGGTTGGTGCTCGGGCCGCGCTATTTCCTGCCGCTCTTGCCGCTGCTCTCGCTCGCCGCGGCGGAGCTGCTGGGGCCGCGCCTCGGCGCCGGTCCCCTGCGCGCGGCGTCGTCTGTGTGCGGCGCGCTGGTGCTCAGCGCCGCGGCGCTGGTCCACCCGCTCGCCGCTGCGCGCGAGGGGGCCCAGGTCGAGGAGGCCTCGCAGGTCTGCGCCAGCACCGCGCCGGGCGCGGTCCTGGTGGGCAACGCCGTGCTGGTCGGCAAGGTGGTGGGCGAGCTCGCCTGCCCGAGGGCCCTGCTCGAGCGGGCCCGCTTCCCCACCGCGCGGCTCGCGGAGCTCTCGCGGCGCTTCCTCGAGGTGGACCTCGTGTTGCTCGACCGCGCCGCCACCGACTACGACCACGCCGAGACCCTGCGTAACGAGGCCTTCCTCGCCGAGGCGGGGCGGCGGTGCACGCTCACGCAGGCGCTCGACGTCGAGCGCCGGACGTTCGCGCGCGCCGGCGCCAGCGAGCGCCTGCGCGTCCTCCGGGCGACCGCCTGCAAGTAAGGGTACTGTCCCCCGGTGCGCAACACCGCGCTGGCTCTCCTCCTCTTCACGGCCGTGCTCGGTCCGCTCTGGTCGGGCGGGGTGCCTGCCGGCGCGCAGGCGGCAATCGCCGCGGCTTGCGGGCTCGCGCTCTTCCTGACGGCCCGCTCGCTGCAGCGCCCGCGCCTGCTGCGGCCGGGCCTCTCGTGGGTCGCGCCCGCGCTGGTGGCGGCCGCGGCGCTGCTGCAGTGCGTGCCCCTGCCGGGCGCGCTGGTGGAGCTGCTCTCGCCCGTCGCTTGGGGGCTGCGCACCTTCCCGCCCGCCGCCGCGCCCGCCTTCGCGCCGCTCTCGCTCGACCTCTACGCGACGCTCGCAGCGGTGGCCCAGCCGCTGGCGGTGACCTGCGCGCTGCTCGCGTCCGCGCTGCTCTCGCGCGAGACCAACGCACGTCTCCTGCTCGGCGCCGCGCCGGCCGCTGCGGCGGTGGCGCAGGCGCTTCTCGCGCTCGGGCGCTGGTCCGGAGAGGGCAAGCTGCAGGGTACGTTTGGCAACCGGAACCACCTGGCGGCGCTGCTGGTG
>JAYWAO010000171.1:0-5929 GCA_043782365.1 Deltaproteobacteria bacterium | reverse complement strand
AGAGCGCGTCGGGCAGCGCGGCGGGCTCGATCTCGTCTCCGTCGCTCAGGACCAGCGCGCGCTCGAGCGCATTCTCCAGTTCACGCACGTTGCCCGGCCAGCGGTGCTGCTGGCAGAGCGCGAGCGCTGCCACAGAGAGTTTCTTTTCGGGCAAACCGAGCCGAGCCGCGTGCCGCGCGAGAAAGCGATCGGCGAGCGCGGGGATCTCCTCCGGACGGTCGCGCAGCGGAGGCAGGTGCAGGTTCACCACCGCGAGCCGGTAGTAGAGATCCTGGCGGAAGGTCCCCTGCTCCACTGCCTGGGTGAGGTCGCGGTTGGTCGCCGCCAAGACGCGCACGTCGACCTTGAGGGTCCTCGAATCGCCCACGCGGCGCACCTCGCCCTCTTGCAGCACGCGCAAGAGCGCGACCTGCAAGGGCAGCGCCAGCTCGCCCACTTCGTCGAGCAAGAGCGTCCCGCCGTCGGCCTCCTCGAAGAGGCCGCGCCTCGCCGCCCGCGCGTCGGTGAAGGCACCCTTGGCGTGACCGAAGAGTTCGCTCTCGATCAGCGTCGCCGGGATCGCGCCGCAGTTTACGGCGACGAAGGGCCGATCGGCGCGCGGCGACTGCTCGTGCAGCGCCCGCGCGACCAGCTCCTTGCCGGTGCCGCTCTCGCCCATGATGAGCACGGTGGTCGGCGTCTTCGCGACCTTCTGCGCGAGCCGCAGCACCTCGCGCATCGCCGCGCTCTCGGCCACGATCGTGGGCAGCGGCCTGGAGGCCGCGATCTCGCGGCGCAGGCGCAGGTTCTCGGTGCGCAACCGCTCGCGCTCCTCGGCCTTCCGAAGCACCAAGAGCACGTCGTCGGGGCGGAACGGCTTGGGCAGGTAGTCGTAGGCGCCGGCCTTCATCGCCTCGATGGCAAGCTCGTGCGAGCCATACGCGCTCATCACGATCAGGGTGGTGTCAGGCGAGGCAGCCTGCGCCGCCCGCACCAGCGCGAGGCCGTCCATGCGCGGCATCCGCACGTCGGTGAGGAGCGCGTCGTAGTCGCGGGCCTGCAGCTCGCGGAGGGCCTCCTCGCCGTCGGCCACCGCGCGCGCCTCGTAGCCGCGCTCGGTGAGCAGCACGGTGAGCACGTGCCGGATCGACTCCTCGTCGTCGGCGATCAGGACCGAACGCAGGGCCATGGCTAGCGCGCTCCCCAGCGGAGCTTGGCCCGGAGGATGTCGAACGGATCGACGTCGGGGTTGCGCAGGATGAGGGTGCGGTGCGGCGCGCAGCGGATGCGCACTTGCTGGCCGGGCCGCAGCTCGGGGCCCTTGGTGCCGTCGACCGCGACGAAGAGCTCGCCCTCGCTCACCAGCGTCACCTCGATGGTGGCGTTGGCTGGGAGCACCAGCGGCCGCTGCGTCAGCGAGTGCGGGCAGATCGGCGTCAGCAGCAGCGTCTCGACAGTGGGGTAGACGATGGGGCCGCCCGCCGAGAGCGAGTAGGCCGTCGAGCCCGTGGGCGTGGCGACGATCAGTCCGTCGGCCTCGTAGAGCGCGGCGTGGCGGCCGTCGATCTCGACCTCCAGGCGCGCGAGACGGCCGAGCGCGCCCTTGGCGATGGAGACGTCGTTGAGCGCCGACCGGGCGTAGATGCGCTCCGCCTGCGGCGAAGTGCCCGCGCGCAGCTCCACCGAGAGCATCATCCGGCGGCTCGTCTCGAGCTTGCCGTCGAGCGCCTGCGCGAGCATCTCGAAGGCCTTCTCGCGCGGCACCTCGGTGAGGAAGCCGAGCGTGCCCAGGTTGACGCCGAGGATGGGCACCTCGCGCGCGCCGAGCAGGCCGGCCGCGTGCAGGAGCGTGCCGTCGCCGCCGAGCACCACCATCAGCTGCGCCCGGGCGGCGAGCACCTCGCCCGGCGCTGACGGCAGCCCTTCGAGGCCCACCTCGGCCTCGACCAGCGGTTCGTGTCCGCGCTCCTGCAGCCAGAGGGCGATGGCGCGCGTGAGCGAGGCCGCCTGCGGCGTTTCGATCTTGGGGATCAGGCCGACGGTGGTCATTGGAGCCCTTGCCCGCTGCGTGCAGGCGGATGGCGGCACAGTAGCTTACGGGGGAGCGGAGGAAAGGCCCAATGGGAACCGCAGGCTCCAGCATTCGGCGCGGAGGTGGGCGATGGCGACGCCCAAATCAAGCGAGCAGCAAAGTGCTTCAACGCGGAGAACGCGGAGAACGCGGAGAACGCGGAGGGACGCGGAGGAAGCTGCAACTGATGGGAGGAGCCTGCGCTTCTGTTCCCTTCTCCGCGCCCCTCCGCGTTCTCCGCGTTGCAGCCTGTAGCCACCAGGGCTGGCGCCATCCATCCTCGCCCCCCTCGGGTGCCCGTCCCGCGCTAAGTTGCTCCCGTGCCCGCCGCCCCGCCGCCCGACCTCTTCAGCGCCGCAGCCGCCAAGGACCCCACTTTGGTGCCGCTCGCCGAGCGGATGCGGCCGCGCACGCTCGACGAGGTGCTCGGCCAACAGCACATCCTCGGGCCCGGCACGCTCTTGCGGCGGGCCATCGAGGCGGACCAGGTGCCCTCGCTGCTCCTCTGGGGCCCGCCGGGGTGCGGGAAGACCACGCTGGCGGGCGTGATGGCCGCGGCCACCCGCTCGGAGCTGAAGTCGCTCTCGGCGGTGGACAGCGGCATCCGCGACATCCGCGAGGCGGTGGCGGCGGCGCAGACGGCGCGGGCGCAGCACCGGCGGCGCACGCTGCTCTTCATCGACGAGATCCACCGCTTCAACAAGGCGCAGCAGGACGCCTTGCTCCCGCACGTCGAGCGTGGGGTGATTACACTTGTTGGCGCGACCACCGAGAACCCCTCGTTCGAGGTGAACTCCGCCCTGCTCTCCCGCTGCCGGGTCTTCGCCCTGCGGCAGCTGGAGGAGAGCGACCTCTCGGCGCTCATCGAGCGGGCGCTCGCCGACACCAAGCGCGGCCTTGGTGAATTACACTTATCCGCCTCCCCCGACTTCACCGACCACCTCTGCAAGCATGCCTCGGGAGATGCGCGCCGGGTGCTCTCCGCGCTGGAGGTGGCCGCGGCGCGGGCCCGGGGCGAGGGCCGCAGCGTCCTGGAGGTGAAGGACGCCGAGGAGGCGCTGCAGCAGAAGACCCTCCTCTACGACAAAGGCGGCGACGCGCACTACGACACCGTCTCGGCCTTCATCAAGTCGATGCGCGGGAGCGATCCGGACGCGGCGGTCTACTACCTGGTGCGGATGCTCGAATCGGGCGAGGAGCCGCGGTTCCTGCTGCGGCGGATGGTGATCTTCGCCGCCGAGGACATCGGCCTCGCCGAGCCGCGCGCGCTCTCGGTGGCGGTGGATGCGCTGCGGGCCTTCGAGGTGATGGGGCTGCCGGAAGGCGTCTTGCCGATGACCCAGGCGGCGGCGTTCCTCGCCTGCGCGCCCAAGAGCAACGCGGTGATCAAGGCCTACGCGGCGGCCCGCGCGGCGGTGCTGGAGCACGGGCCGCTGGCGGTGCCGGACAAGCTGCGCAACGCGCCCACCAAGATGATGAAGTCGATGGGGTATGGCGGCGGGTATCGCTATCCGCACAACTTCGAGGGCAACTACCTGCCCGAGGAGTACCTGCCGGAGGCGCTGGTGGGGCGGAGGTTCTTCGAGCCGTCGAAGAACGGCGAAGAGCAGGGGCTGTTCGAGCGGATGGCGCAGCAGCGGGCGGTGCTGGAGGAGGCGCGGGCGCTGGCTGCGCTCGGGGCGGGCGGCGCGCAGCCAGAGCGGCTGGCGGAGTCGCCGGGGGAGAAGGCGCTGGTGGAGGCGGTGCTGAAGAAGCACACGCAGTAGGGGGCGCCTGATCAGGATGCCGAGAGCTCGACGCGAGCGCCGGCCAAGCCGCCGGGCGCCACTTGCGCAGTGGAACCAGGGTGCGCATGATCGAGACATGGATCGGTCCTTCCCGCAGCCCCGCGACTTGCCGCTGAGCAGCGACTTCGGCGACGACGGGAACTATCCCTACTTTCTCTGGGACGACCCGATGACGGTCGGCGAGCTCAAGCGCTGGCTCGCGACCGCGTCCGAGCCCGAGCGGCTGCGCATGCTCGGCAAGGTGCTGCGCGAGGCCAAGGACACCGACGTCTGGTTCTTCACCACGCCGCAGGAGGTGTGGACCGAGTTCGACAAGCTGCGTCCGCATCTCGGGCGCAGGCGCAGCTTCTGGGAGTACCTCCTGCGCGTCTGGCACCAGGCCGGATACCTCGGTGCGTAGCGCGCTGACCCCGCTCCAGCAGCGGATCGCAGAGGAGTTCTTCGCCCGCGAGGGCCGCTTCGTCCTGACGGGCGGCGCCGCGCTCGCCGGATACCTGCTCGGGCACCGCACCACCAAGGACCTCGATCTCTTCGCGACCGTGGACCTCCTCGACGACGGGGAGAAGGCGCTCGGCAGCGCGGCCGACGCGCTCGAAGGCCGGCTGCAGGTGCTCGTCCATGCGCCGGGCTTTCGCCGGTATCTGCTCCACTCCGGCGGCAACGCCGTGATGATCGACCTCGTCCACGACCGCGCCGCGAAGGGGACGCACCCCCACCCGCGCTTCGGCGCCGTGGTGGTCGACCCGCCCGAGGAGATCCTCGCCAACAAGCTGTGCACGCTGCTCTCCCGCTCGGAGCCGCGGGATCTGGTCGATGTATTGGCGCTCGATAGAGCCGGATATCGGGTCGAGGACGCGGTGCCGCTGGCGGCCACCAAAGACGGCGGGCTGACGCCGGCGCAGCTCGGCTGGGTGCTCTCGCAGATCACCATCGGCGACGATGCGCGGATACCCGGTGGATACACCGTGCAGGAAGTGCGCGACTTCCTCGCCGAGCTGGGTGTGCGGCTCGGGAAGATGGCGTGGGTGGCGCGGTAGGCGAGCGGTGCGGTCGAGAGTGACTCACTTGATCCAGAGCAGCCCCAGGTCCAGCTCCACTGCGTCGAAGGGCTCGGCACGGACCTTGGCGTCGTCGGCCCAGGTGCCGGCGAGCCGGTAGCCGGCGCCGTCGAGGCGGAGCACCTCGAGCGTGCGGTCCACCGGGTGGACCATCCAGTAGTGTGGCACCCGCTCGCGCGCGTAGATAGCCAGCTTGGAGATCTTGTCGTGGCGCAAGGTGGATGGCGAGAGCACCTCGCAGACCCAGTCGGGGGCGAGTTCGAACGCGGCAGTGTCGGGAATCGCGGGCATTCGGGAGCGGCGCCAGCCGGCGAGATCGGGGACGACCACGTCGGGTCCGAGGTGGAGCTCGGGCTCGTCGAGGATCCACCAGCCGCCAGGGCCGCCGCCGCCGAAGTCGAACGGCCCACCGAGCACGCCGCCGAGCACCGCGGATGAGCGCGCGTGGCGGGACGCCGGGCGTGGGCTCGCCACCAGCTCACCCGCGAGGATCTCGCCGACGACGGTAGAGGGGAGCGCTGCGAGGTCGGCCAAGGTCGGCGGGCGGGCGGGTGATCGCAGGGGAGAGGTCATCGGGCACCGGTGTCGAGGAAGAGCGCCTCACACTGTATCTGCCGACGCGGAGGCCGCCAAGGAGCGACGCCGGCCCACGCGCGCGTCGCTGGCCGCGCCCGTCCATCACCCGGTGAGCGGGTCCGGCCCGGTCCAGTGAGTCCGCATCGTCTCCTCGGGGCTCTGGCGAGTGCAGACACGGCCCCCACGGACTTGGTCAGCATCGACCGCGCTGCTTGCCCGTGACAACCAGGGGTGCCGGCGGCGCCCCGCTGCGATTCCGCCCACTTGCCACCGCGCGCTTCGCTCCCTGCCCCACCTCCGCTACAACCTCCCGCCCGCCTCCAGCGCGGCCCGCGCACAGAGGCCATGACCGCCCCCAAGCTCGACCTCAGCAAGCTCAACGACCAGCAGCGCAAGGCCGTGCTGCAGACCGAGGGTCCGCTCTTGGTGCTGGCGGGCGCCGGCTCCGGCAAGACGCG
>JAYWAO010000170.1:0-5930 GCA_043782365.1 Deltaproteobacteria bacterium | reverse complement strand
GGCCGCACCGTCGCCCTGATGGCCAACGACTCGACGATCAAGGCCGGCTCCTGGGGCAAGCGCACCGTCGAGAAGATCATCCGCATCCAGGAGCAGTCGCTCAAGCTGCGCTGCCCGATGGTCTACCTGGTGGACTCCGCCGGCGCGCGCATCACCGACCAGCTCGAGATGTTCCCGGGCCGCCGCGGCGCGGGCCGCATCTTCTACAACCAGTGCCAGATGTCGGGCCTTGTCCCGCAGCTCTGCCTGCTCTTCGGGCCGAGCGCAGCGGGCGGCGCCTATATCCCCGCCTTCTGCGACATCGTCGTAATGGTCGACGGCAACGCCAGCATGTACCTCGGCTCGCCGCGGATGGCCGAGATGGTGATCGGCGAGAAGGTCTCGCTCGAAGACCTCGGCGGCGCGAAGATGCACTGCTCGGTGAGCGGCTGCGGCGACGTGCTCGTCAAGACCGAAGCCGAGGCGATCGCCGCAGGCCAGCGCTACCTCAGCTACCTGCCGCAGAACTTCGACTCGCCCGCGGCCATCGCGCCCGCCAAGGCCCCGCTCGCGAGCGGCAAGCGGATCGACGAGATCATCCCGCCCGACCAGAACAAGTTCTTCGACATGTTCGCGCTCATCCGCGAGCTGGTCGACGAGGGGAGCATCTTCGAGATCAAGAAGCTCTTCGCGCCCGAGCTGATCACCTGCTTCGCGCGCATCGACGGCAAGCCCATCGGCATCGTCGCCAGCCAGCCCAAGCACAAGGGCGGCGTGCTCTTCGTCGACTCGGCCGACAAGGCCGCGCGCTTCATCACGCTCTGCGACGCCTTCGGCATCCCGCTCCTCTACCTCGCCGACGTCCCGGGCTTCATGATCGGCACCAAGGTCGAGCGCGAGGGGATCATCCGCGCGGGCGCGAAGATGATCATGGCGATGAGCGAGGCCACCGTCCCCAAGCTGTGCGTCGTCGTCCGCAAGGCCTACGGCGCGGGCCTCTACGCGTTCTGCGGACCGGCCTTCGATCCCGACGCCACCATCGCGCTCCCGGGCGCGATGATCGCCGTGATGGGCCCCGAGGCCGCGGTGAACGCGGTCTACTTCAACAAGATCCAGGAGAAGCCCGAAGCCGAGCGGCCCGCGTATGTCGCGAAGCTGCGCGACGAATACAAGCAGGACATCGACCTCTACCGGCTCGCCTCCGAGCAGGTGGTGGACACGGTGGTGCCCGGCGAGCGGCTGCGCGCGGAGATCGCCGCGCGGTTCGCGCTCGCAGAGGGCCGCGAGCGGCCGCAGAGCCCGAAGCGCCGCTCGGTCTCGCCGGTGTAGCCGATGCCAGACCGGGCGCACCTGCGGCCGCTGCTCTGGGCGCTGGCGTGCGCCGCGCTGGGGATGGCGCTGGCGCTGCACTACGAGGTGCAGCCGCCCGGGGCGTGGGCGTGGTTCGTGGTGGCGACCCTCGCGCTGCCGCTGGCGGCGCTGCTGCCCGGCGCACCCCCGGCGAGTGCCGGGCCTGGAACTGCAACCGCCCTCCGGGCTGAAGCTGCGCTGCCGGTCCTCATGGGCGCGGCGCTCGTCTTACACTTGTGGATGCTGCTCACCGTGAAGCTCGCCTGGCTGGGGCCGCAGCACGCGCAGCGCCGCGAGGTGGTGGCGCTGCTCCTGCTCGTGGGCGGCGCGCTCGCCGCGGTGGGCTTGAATGGGCCAACCCGCTTCGACCGCGCGCGCATCGCGGCCATCTGCCTCTGCCACGCGGCGCTGGGCGCGATCGCCGTGCAGGCGACGCTGCACCCGTGGAACGACATCTACACCTTCCACGAGAGCAGCTTCACCGAGCTGCTCGCAGGCCGGCCGCCCTACGGCCACTACACGCGCAACGTCTACCGCAGGCTCCACACGCTCGCCTTCTACGGGCCCGGCATCCTCACAGGCGACGAGTCGCTGGTGAAGATCGGCTACCCCTATCCGCCGCTGCAGCTAGGCCTCTCGCTGCTCGGCCAGCAGCTCTTCGGCGACTACCGCTTCTTGCAAGCGCTGGCGCTGACCGCCTCTGGCGCGCTCGTCTACCTCGCGCGCCCGGGCCGCGCTGCCGCCGCGGGCGCCGCGCTGCTCTGGTTCTCGCCGCGCGTGCTGCACACGCTGGAGGCGCCCGCGACCGAGCCGCTGGTCGTCTTCTTCCTCTCGCTGACGCTCTTCGTGGCGCTGCGGGCTCCGCGCCTGCTCTGGCTGGCGCTGGGCGGGCTCTTCGCCATCAAGCAGTACGGCGTCCTGCTGGCGCCGCTCGCGTTCCTTTTGCTACGAGCACAGCCCGGTCCGGCGCGGCGCAAGGAGACGCTCGCGTTGCTGCTGCGGGCCGCGCTGCTGGCGGCCGCGCTGACGCTGCCGCTGGCCCTGTGGAACCTGCGCGGCTTTGTCGACGACGTGGTGCTCTTCCAGATCCGGCAGCCGTTCCGCATCGACAGCCTCAGCTATGCGGCGCGCTGGGCGATGGCCACGGGCGTGCAGCCTCCCGCGGCGCTGGGCTTCGCCGCGTTGGCGGGCGGGCTGTGGCTCGGCGCGCGCGGACCCACGGTGGGTGCGGCGGGGTTTGCCGCTGGAGGCGCGCTGGCGCTCTTCGGGTTCTTCGCCGTCGCCAAGCAGGCGTTCCCCAGCTACTACCTGGTGGTGCACGCGCTCGCGTGCTGGGCACTGGCGCTCGGGGGCGCCGCTCCCGAACCCGCTCCCGCTCCCGCCTCGTGAGGGGCTCACACCCGCTTTACCGCTTGAGCTGCGAGACGTCCCGCACCGCGCCGCGATCCGCGCTTCTGGTCATCGCCGCGTAGGCCTGCAGCGCCGCGGTGACGCGGCGGGTCCGGAGTTTGGCCGGTTTCCAGCCGCGCGCATCCTGCCGCAAAGCGCGCGCCTGCAGCTCCTCGTCGGTTACCGAAAGCGCGATCGCGCGCTTCGGGATGTCGATGTGCAGCGTGTCCCCCTCCTCGACAGCCCCGAGGTACCTCCAGAGAAGTGCCCATCGGTGAGCAGCGCGCACACCTTGCCGAGCCCCTTCGGCTTCAAATTCGAGGTCGGGTACAGCATCTCCTGCATGCCCGGCCCGCCGCGCGGGCCCTCGTAGCGAATCACCACCACGTCGCCGGCGACGACGTTGTCCGCGAGCTTCGCGTCCACCGCGGCGTCGTGGCTCTCGAACACCCGCGCGCGGCCCGTGAACACCAGGATGCTGTCCTCGACCCCGGCGGTCTTCACGATGCAGCCCTTCGGCGCGATGTTGCCGTAGAGCACGGCGAGGCCGCCGTCCTGGCTGAACGCGTGCGCCTTGTTGCGGATCACGCCAGCGTCGCGGTCGGTGTCGAGCGTCTTCCAGCGCGTGCGGGTTCAGACTCGCGCATGCCGATCGCGCCGCGGTCGAAGCGATTCACTTGGCAGGGCTCGAACGGCGCGCCAAATGCAAGCGCCGCGTCAGCTCATCGAGCGCCCGCAGCTCCGCGAGCCGCTCGGCCACCGCTTGCGCAAAGGTCTTGCGAGCGCGCGGCGGCTCCATTTGCAGACGCGCCTCGGCCGCGCTCAGCGGTACCCACGACGCGCGCAAGAACTCCAGCCGCGCGCGCACCGCCACGGGGTCGAACTCACGGGGCATCCGGCAGCGCCTCCAGCGCCGCGAGGTCGGCGAGGTCCTGCGGCCGCCCGGCGAGACGCTTCATCTCGAGCAGCGCGCTCTTCGACACCACCGAGAGGGTCCCCTCGGGCAGCTCCACCTCGACGCGCCCGTCGAGGACGCCGCAGCGAGGCGCGCGCCACGAGCAACGGCGGTTGCGGATGAGCGGGCGCAGAGCTGGAGTCTGCGACGCCGAGCTTGGAGCCGCAACCGGCCGCTTGACGGAACTCGCGCCGCGCGCCTGGCCCCAATGCGGCAAGAGGATCCCCTGCGCCCCCTTGGGGCTTCGCAGCGCGCTAAGGCGCCGTCGCCCACTGCCAGATCGCAAGGCCGAGGACGACCGCCGCGGCGCCACCGAGCACCACGCCCGCGGTCTGGGCCACTGAGGCGGACGACTGCGCCGCAGTCGCATCGTTGCGCGCGGCCGATATCGCGTCCGCGGAGCTGGCCTGCCGATACCTGTCCAATGCGCTCCGCTCGTTGTTCGCAAACAGATGTGCCGCCCCGAAGGAGGCCGCACCGCCGACCGCAACGACGCTCGCTGCGACGGCGAGCCAGTTTCCACGCGAACCGTGGCGCTCGCGCTCCTGCCCCTCGTACCGGACCAGGTCGACCGTCTTCAGCAGCGCTTCCAGACTCTGCTCCTGTCCTTCGTGGACGGTCGCCGCGCCGGTCCAGTCGAGGAACTTCTCCTTCTTCAAGGTCAGCGAGTACGCCCCGGCAAAGAGGTCGAGCCGCGACGGGCTCTTCGCCGATTGCTCCTGCCCATCGATGAGAATGGTGGCGCCCGGCGGCGTGGAGAGCACGACCAGCTTGCCCTTGCGCGCGACCAGCGCGCCGTCGAATGAGAGCGTCTTCCCCACCTCCACGATCGAGACCTTTTCGGCCGGGCGGTACCGGTTGGGCTCCTGAGGCGTGAGCACCAACCGGCGGGAGCCCATCCGCACGCGGTAGATGCGGCCGTCGGCGGGGCCGAGGGTCTGGCCATCGACCTCGAGCTGGGCGGGCTGGTCGGTGGTGACGACCACCATTCCGTATTCGGGCACCAACTTCACCTTGAGTGGGGTGACGACGCCGGGCGTGATCCGCAGCTCTCCGCTCCAGGTCCGGTGCAGGCCGGCCCGGACCTCTACGTTGACCGAGCCCTCTTGCACGCCATCGATGGGCGGGCCGGCGAGCCCCACCTTCGACGCTTGCACCCAGACCTCGGCGTCCGGAACGGGCTCGCCGTTGGCGGTGGCCGTCACCTGGAGCACGCCGAAGCTGGCCTTGAGGGACTCGCGCACGGTCTGCTTCTTGCCCGCTTCGACGACCAGCGCGCGATCGAGGTCGTGATACCGCGGCCGGGTGAGGCGCAGCCGGTGTGCGCCCCCGTCGAGCTCGATGGCAAGCGGGGTGACGCCGGGCTGTTGTACGCCGTCGATCTCTACGCGCGCGCCAGCGGGCTCGCTCTCGATGACCAGGTCGCCCCAGCGGGGCTTGAGCTTGCGGGTCATTGTGGCCGCGCCGCCGGGCGAGACCACCACCGTCTCTTCGAGAGCCTCATGCCGGGGCGCGGTGAGGCGGACGCGGTGGGCCTTGGCCTCCAGGCGTTCGAAGCGGAAGGGCGCCGGCTCCGGACGCTGCTCGCCGTCGAGGAAGATGGTGGCGCCGGCGGGCTCGCTGGCAACCTGGAGGCTTCCGAAATTGGGGGTCAGTGCTGGAGCGACGGTCTTGAGATCGCCGTCCGCGAGCGCTACTTGTTTGCGCCAGTCGAGATAGAACTGGAGTTGGAGGACGATCTCGTGCGGGCCGGCGGAGAGGTCGTTGAAGTTGGCTGGCGTTGATTTTCCGGTGTCCCGGCCGTCGAGGACGATGCGCGCCTGCGAGGGGTTGCTGTCGATGGTGAGGTAGGCCTTGCCGGCGGTCGCCTGCGACTGGCGCGGCGGGGTGAGCAGGGTGGCCCGCTCGGTGAGGGGGCGACTCGACTCGATGAAGATCTCCCTGCGGTAGTCCTGGAAGCCCTCGTGGCGCAGCAGCAGCCGGTGCTTGCCGAGGCCGAGGGTGAGGACGTTGTTCTTGCCCGGGAGGAGCCGGCCCCGAATCGAGTCGTCGATCTCGTAGGAGCTGTCCGCAGGGTCGGCGAGGAGCAGGAGCTCACCGGTGGTCACCTCTTCGGAGGCGTTGGTCTGCGCGAGCGGGGAGACCAGCTCCGCGGCGAGCCGCAGCGCCAGCTCCTTGATCTTGGCGGGGTCGTTTTCGCCGTCGATGTCGCCGTCCACCGAGTTGATCGGGCTGTTGGTGGCGACGTCGTTGAGCT
>JAYWAO010000169.1:0-5937 GCA_043782365.1 Deltaproteobacteria bacterium | reverse complement strand
TTGTAGGCGGCGCCCGCGAAGATCTCGTTGGGCACCGTGATCTCCTCGGTGACGCCCTGATCTTGGAGGAGGCCCTGGTACGTCGGGGGCACGCCCTCGAAGTGGACCTTGCCCTTGAGCGTCATCGCGCCGCTGTGGCGGTAGTCGATGCCGATGGTCAGCGGCACGCCCGGCACCTTGATTTCGGCCGACACGCCGAAGCTCGGGGTGCCGCCAGCGAGGCCGAGCGACGCCTCGGCTTGGTTCGCGTCGCCGTTCAAGAAGTTGAGCTTCTGCGTCAGCTTCTCCTGGGCGCCATAGTAGAGGAAGGTCGCGCCGATCTTGACCGCTTCGATCGGCTGAAGCGCGCCGCCCGCCTGGAAGAGGAAGATCTTCTGGTTGACGGTCTGGATGCGGGCCGAGCCGGGCCAGTTGTTGGGCCAGAAGATCGAGCCGCCGCCCGGAATGAGCAGGCCGGCGCCGACGCCGAAGTTCATCCCGCCCACCTTGCCGCCGTAGGAGATGGCGATCTCGGGAGGGAAGTTGGCCTTCGGGGTGATGGTGGCCGAGCCAGGCACTGCGTCGGTGCCGGTCCAGGTTGTCTGGTTGTAGAGGGCCTCGATGCCGGCCGAAATGGCGAGGCCATTCTGGCCCGCCAGCGCGGCGCTGTTCTGGTAGATGGCCTCGGGGCCGGTCTGCGAGGCCACGGTGGCCTGCGACAGACCGAGCTCGCGGGGGTTCTCGGCGGGGATGGCATACCCGCCGGCGCGCGCGGCGGTGGCGGCGAGCAGGAGGAGGGACGCCAGCGTCAGGGAGTGGATGATGGTTCGCATGGTGGCCTCGCTCTTAAGGCAGCAGGACGAGAGACTTCGGGTTGGTGTCGCTGACGACGAAGTTGGCCATGTCGTCCTGCGCGCGCTGCGTCTGGCCTGCGTTGCTCCAGTTGGTCAGGAAGCTGTGGCTGACCGCTCCAGACGGCACCGGGAAGCCTCCCGGC
The DNA here is from genome assembly GCA_043782365.1 of Deltaproteobacteria bacterium. Classification (GTDB taxonomy): domain Bacteria; phylum Myxococcota; class Myxococcia; order Myxococcales; family 40CM-4-68-19; genus CAIWCD01. The sequence goes on along the minus strand of JAYWAO010000169.1, from coordinate 4,961 downwards.
GCCGGGCACGAGAGCAGGTCGGGCGCCGCTCCGGTGAAGGTGTAGAAGACCTGGAAGGTGCCCGTGGTGGTGTTGTCGAGCCCCAGGCCCGGCAGCGGACCGGTGCCCGCCGTCGAGGCCCACACGAGGTTCCAGGGGTTCGGCACGGTCTGGTCGCAGAAGGCCACCTGCGTGAGCAGCTTCTTCGGGGTCTGCGCGACCGACCCGTCGGGGTTGGCGAGCAGGTTGGGCAGCGTGTTGGCGTTGATGTGCCCGACGAAGTTGATCGGGTCGGCCGGGTCGAGGATGGTCTTGGCGACGATGAGGAACTGGAAGTAGCTCGAGGTGCCCGGCGCGATGCCGAGGCCCGCGAGCAGCTGGTTCACTCCGCCGATGAACGCGGGCGAGGTGGTGAAGACGTCCACGGTGGTCCCGCCGCCGACGTTCAGCGCCGCCTTGCTGATGCGCGGGTTCGCCGCCACGCTGGCGGTGCCCTGGATCGAGCCGAGCGACTGGCCGGAGAAGTAGACCTTGCTGGCGTCGATCACGAGGTTGTCCGCCAGCAGCAGGTCGAACACCTTGTGGGTGCCCGCGGCGGGCGGAGTCAACGGGTTCACGGCGATGGCGCGGATCAGCGCCGACTCGTCGATCAGGTCCTGCCGGAAGGTGTCGCGGGTCCGGAAGAAGTTCGCGCTGATGAGGAAGTTCGAGGAGACGAACGGGATGCCGCCGCCGGTCCAGTTGCAGGGCGCGCCGCCGGGGTTGCCGGCGCACTCGGCGAAGACCGGCCGCTTGACGTAGCCCACCGCGCAGGTCCCGGGCGGCTTGGCGTCAGCCTGCGCGCCAGCGGGGAGCTGCGAGATGCACGCCGAGCCGTCGGGCCGACCCGATGCGTCCGCGCAGATCGGGTAGGCGGTTCCCCCGATCGAGTACGTCGTGTCGCCCTTGTTGCAATAGGAGCGATCGCCGTGCTTGGCGGCGTCGATCGCCACCGTGATCATGCCGTGGGCGGCGTTGGTGTTGGCCACCGTCAGCATGTCGGCGCGCCCGCCGCCGAGGCCGTGGCGGAAGACCATCATCGGCACCGCCGTGGGGCCAGCCGCCAGCGTCGCGAGGTTCGGCACCGCGATCAGCACGTCGATCGGCGTGGCCGCCGCCTTGGTGGGGTCCGGGTTGAAGGCGCCCGTCGCGGGGTCGAGGAGGTCGAAGGTGAGGATCTTCGCCTCGATGAACCGGAGGATGCTGCCGCTGTTCACCTTGGTCGGGTTGATGCCGTACTTGGCGAAGGTGCCAGCGACCGTCGAGGTGGCGGCCGAGAGCGGGAACGCAGTAGCGGCCGGCGTCGAGTAGGGCAGCGCGGCGAGCTGAACGGCGGTCTTCAAGATCGTCTGCGTCTTGAAGGTGTACGCCATCGCGATGTGGTCCTTGGTGATCGCGCGTGAGCTGCCGAGCGCGGCCACCACGGGCCTCAGCTGCTGGCGCATCACCTCCAGCGCGCCGGCCGTGTTGTTATCGATGCCCGCGAGCTGCGACGTTCCCGTGCCGTTCACCAGCGCGTTCTCGAAGAGCAGGATGCGGCCGACCGTGCCCGGCTTCATCGCCGCGCCGGTCTTGTCCTTCACGCCGTCGGTGATGACGATGGCGTAGTTGGTGTTGTCCTTGAGGGGCCGCGTGCGCAGCACCGACGAGGGGTCATTGCCCGTGGCGCCGGCGGGCTGCAGCACCACCGCGGTGGAGAGGCCGCTCTGGGTCAGCTCGACGGGCTCATAGATGAGCGACGACGGCGCCACTTGCACGGGCGCCGCGGGGTTGGTCAGGTCGTACATGAAGACCGTGCTCGACGAGACGGTGGCCGCCTGGATCAGCTCCGAGGTGGAGGCGATCATCGCCGCGGTGGTCGAGAAGCCGTCGAGCGCCGCGAAGCCACCGGCCCCCGCCGCCGAGCAGACGCCGTTCGCGTCGAGGGTGCCCTGGGCGAGCGTGCAGGCTGCGATCGGGGTGAGGTGGCCGCAGGCCGCGCAGGTCGACGAGACCGGGCGCGGGTCGCGGAGCAGGTCGATCGGGAGCGGCACGAGGCCGCGGCCCGGGTCGAGCTCGATGGTGGTGGCCTTGGCCGCGATGGTGAACGTGGTCAGGATCGCCAGCTCCTGGTGCGGGAAGACCTTGTCGGCCGCCGCGAAGGCCGGGCCGTAGAGGAACACCAGCTGGTTGAGCTGCGCCGCATTGGCTTGTGCCGCGGCCATCCCGCAGGGGTTGGGCTTCGGGACCGCGCTGCAGTCCGGGGCCTGCGCGAGGATGAGGCCGATGTTGGCGGGGTCGGTCAGGTTCTGCCCCTGCGCGATCAGGTAGAAGACCTGCGACGGGTAGACGGGGTCGCCGTCGGTCGTGCGCACGCCGTTCGGGCCGCCGCGCACCAGCACGAGGTAGCTGCCGGGCTGCCACGGCTGGCGGTTCTTGTTGTGGAGCGTCAGCGTGCCGCTCTTGGCGCCGAGCGTATAGTTGGCGGCGGTGATCGGGTCGATCGCCACCGGGCCCGAGCCCGAGGCGGTCTTGCCGATCACCAGCAGCGTGTCGGGGCGCAGCGTGGCGAGGTCGACCGAGACCGGCTTGCCCTCGCGGGTGAAGTCGATGGTGATCGACACCTCCTGGTCATTGGGGAAGCCGCCCGCCTTGGCGAACGACCCGATGAACTCGGCCTGCGCAGGCTGCGCCGAGAGGTCGGCCTGGAAGACGAGGTCATTGGGCAGCGGGATCGCCGAGGCGGTGGGGTTGAAGACCGCGGTCGCCACGGGCGTGCCCGGAGCGACCTGGTCGATCGGAGGCTCGCACGCGACCGCGAGCGCTGCGGCCGCAAGAGCGACCGCGCGGGTGAGGTGCCTGTTCATGGCCGATTCCTTTGCAAGCTTGGAGACGGTGTGGATGCGCTTGGGCATTGGAGTAGTCATCTGGAGTGTTGGGCGCGTGGACTAAGGCGCGGTGAAGGACTGGCTGGCGACCGCGTTGGGCGCGATCGAGTCCTTATAGGGGAAGTCGAAGTAGGTGTTGGTCACCCAGAGGCCGAGCAGGTCGGGGCCGTAGAGGTTGCTGGTGGCCACGTCGCGCTGCGGTCCGGGGAGCTGCATCTTCACGATCGGCGCGGCCGGGTCCATCACCGAGATGTGGCGGACGTTGCCCGACGAGCCGTAGGAGAACGAGCCGAGGCTCGCCGACGAGAGCGAGGGGTTGCCGACGTCGACGGTGAACGCCCCGCCCGGACGGGCGTACGGGCCGGGCTGGTAGCCTTGGGTGACCAGCGAGAGCTGGCTGCCGGGCTGCATGGTGTGCACCCGGCCCCACTGCCACTTGGAGGGCGCGCCCTTCGAGGCGATCAAGGTGTCATATGCGGTGATCAGCGCCGTCACCACTTGCGCGCCGCAGGAGGTCTCGTCGCCCGAGCCGTTGGGCCGCACGTTGTTGCAGAACGAGCCGTCCTTGCCGGTGGAGAGCATGTAGAGCATCGCCTTCACCGCGGCGCCGCCGTTGACGGAGAGGCCCGCCACGCCGAGGTCGTCGGCGAAGACGTTCCGGAGCAGCACGCGCAAAAAGCCGTGGAACAGGTAGCAGGCCGCCGAGTCGCGGGCGCGGGCTGGGTCCGGGTCGGTGGCGCTCGAGGGCGAGGAGCCGAGCAGGCCCGTGGGGCAGTCGAAGCTCCAGCCCGCGGTGGTGGCGCTGCCAGTGAGCATCTCGCGGGCCGCCTTGAAGTCGGGATACTTGGCGGCCGCGCCGTCGAAGGCGGCGTTGGCGAGCACGGCGGTGAAGCTCTTGCCGATCAGCGAGATGTGGTCGGCCTGCAGCGCCTGCATGTCGGCGAGCGAGACCTTCTGGCCCGTCGCGGAGGCGGTGCCGAGCACCTTGGTGATCTCGGCGTGGCGGAACGAGGTGGAGTCGTCCCACTCGAAGCTCAGGTAGTTCTTGAACGAGCCGCCGATGGCCGCGTTGGGGAACGGCGCCGGGATCGGCGCGCCCGGGCGGTCGTCGGAGATGCCGGTCGGGTCGGCGTTGGCGGTGGCGAAGAAGCCCTTCGCGGGGTTCTTGCCCTGGGGCAGGTCGGCGTCGGCGATCCAGCACTTGCGGTCGGGGGCGTTGGCGCCCGTGCCCGCGCAGTGGTAGTCGGCGGTGGAGGTCGGCGTCGGGCCCCACTCGGCGGTGCCGTCACCGGGGATCGGCAGCCAGGGCGGGATCAGGTTCTTGCCCACCTTGGCGTAGTCGGTGAACTCGCGCACCGGTACATAGGCGTGCGGGGCGTAGGCGATGTTGCCCGCGTCGTCGGCGAGGACGAAGTTCTGCGCGCCGGTGGTGTAGTCGGCGAGGGCGGCGATGGCGGCATCGACGTTGGCGGCGGTGTTGAGACCGAAGAACGCCTTCAGGTCGTTGGTGTCACCCTCCTGGCCGGTCCAGCGGACGCTGGCGCCCTTGCCGGTGGTGGCGTCGCCGGCCTGCACGACCGGGCCGTGGTGCGGGACGACGGCGACCAGCGACTGCGCCGCAGCGATCAGCTTGGCGGTGACCGCGTTGACCACGCCAGCGGCGCCGGGGCCCACGCGCACGTTGAAGGTCTGCGGGTAGATGCCGATGCGGACCGGCGCGCCCTTGAAGATGACGCAGGGGCGCGGGTCGCCGCCCGAGACGTCGCAGCCGAAGTTGGCGCCGGTGACGAACTGCTCCAGGTAGATGTCGGTGACGTCATAGCCGACCACCGTCACGCCCCAGCCCACGTGGGCGCCGCGGCCGACCAGCGCGCCCGGGATGCCCGGGAACGAGCCGCCCGCGATGTCGAGCGAGTCGGCGGCGTTGGAGGAGGTCATGGTGAAGAGGTGGAAGAGCGGCGGGTAGTTCAGGCTGAGGTGCGGGTCGTTGGCGACCATCGCCTTGCCCGAGGCCGAGAAGGCCCCCGAGATGACCCAATTGTTCGAGCCGAACGACTGGTCGAGCGGCTTGAGCGA
>JAYWAO010000168.1:0-16290 GCA_043782365.1 Deltaproteobacteria bacterium | reverse complement strand
TGCCGGATGCGCTCGCGCAAGCTTTGCTGGTGCGTCCCTGGATCGAACGCGCCGCCTCCCTGGGCGAGCCCTCCGCCCTGCTCTGGCGCGCGCGCCTGCGGGCCGACGCGCGAGACCCCGCCGGGGCCCTCGAAGACCTGGGCGCGCTGGTGGCGCTCGGCGGTCCGCTCCCGCTCCTCGAGGAAGCCCGGGCGATGCACGCGCTCCTGCCCGTCGAGGCTGGCCTTGACCGGCCGGCGCCCGATCCGCAGGCCGTCCACCTGCGCGCGCTGCTCGCCGCGGGCCGGGGCGCGGAGGCCCTCGCCGGAGCGCAGGGCTGCGAAGGGCCGGACGCGCCGCAGGAGCCCGCGCGCCTGCTCGCGCTCGGCGTGGCCCAGGACTTCGCCGGCGCGCTCGCAGAGGCCCTCACCTGTTATCGGGCGGCGCTGCGACGCGCCCCGGGCGATCCGGCAGCGCTCGCGCGGCTCTCCCGCGCTGCGGCCCGCGCGCCGCTCGCCGCCTTGGGGCCGCTCTCGGCCGACCTCGCGCAGGCCGCCCGCGCCGGGTGGCCGTCGGCGTTCCTCGCGCAGGCGCGCCTGCTGGAGGCGAGCGGGCAGACCGCGGCGGCGCTCTCGGCGGCGGAGAGGTTCTTCGCGCGGCCTCCGCAGGAGGGCGGGACCGCTGGAGCGGAGAGGCTCCCGCCCGGGGTGGACGAGCCCGGCGCGGCCGAGGCGCGGGCGCTCCGCCAGCGGCTGCTCGAGGCGCAGGCGGCCGCAGGGCAGGCACGGCGCAACCGGACGCTCGGGCTCGCCGCGCTCGGACTCGGTGCGCTGGGCGCTGCCTTCCTCCTCTGGCTCCGCGGGCTGACGGTGGCGGCGGCCCTGCGGCGCGACCCGGCGCTCTTCCCGGCCGTGGCCCGCGCGGTCGCCGCGCTTCGCCACGACGCGCTCAAGCACCGGGCCTCTGCGCTGGCGATGCTGGACGAGGCCCCGCGCGCGGACGTCGCCGCGGCGCTGCTCGGGGCGCGGCCCGCGTCGCTCTTGGTCGGGGACGCCTTCCGCGCGCTGCGGACGGCCGCCGAGGGGCGCGGCCTCTCGCTCCGGCCGCTCGCGCGCGAGCCTGGCTTCGGTCCGCTGCTGCGCGACCTGCGCCGGGCCGAGCAGCAGCTCGCCAGGCCTGCCGGGCCACGCGACGCCCGCATCCGGGCCGTCGCAGGCCGCCTCAAGGAGCACGGCGAGCGGCTCTCGGCGCTGCTCAAGCTGGGCCCGCGGACGAGGCTCGACGCGGCGCTGGTGTCGGGCTGGATCCGCGCGCTCGAGGCGGAGCACCGCTCGCGCGCGCTGCCCTGGGCGAGCGTGTCCTTGGAGCTGCAGGGGCTCGATCTCGACTTCCCGGTAGCGGTCGGCCCCCTGCAGGCGGTGCTCACCAACCTGCTGCGCAACGCACAGGCCGCGGCGGCGCAAGGCCAGGCGCCAACGCCGCGCGTGCTGGTGCGGGTGGCCGAGGAGCGCGACGCCGCCGGCCGCCGCGTGCTGCGGCTCGACGTGGGCGACTCGTCGCCGGAGGCCCTCTCGCTAGAGCAGATCGAATCGCGCGAGAGCGGCCGCGGCCTCTCGCTGGTGCGCGACGCCGTGCGCGACTGGCAGGGCCACCTCGCCCTGCGCGCCGAGCGCCCCCCCTTCCACAAGAGCGTCTCCGCCTGCTTTCCGGTGCCCCGCCCATGAGCGCGCCCGCTCCTGCGACCCTGCCGCTGGTGCTGATCGCCGAGGACGGCGACGAGTACACCGCGCGCTTCACCCGCCTGCTCGGGAGCTCGTTCCGCTTCCTGCGGGCGGGGTCGTTCGGCGAGGTGCTGGCCGGGCTGGCGGGACCCGTGCAGGTGTTGGTGCTCGACCTCGACTTCCGCCGCACGCCGCCCGCGCTGCTGGTCGACGAGCGCGGCGAGCCCGTGCCCGCGGCCGAGGCTGCGCGGGTGGCGGCCGTCGAGGGGATCTTGCTGCTGCGGGCCCTGCGCGCCCGCGGCCTGCGCCTTCCTGCGCTCCTCTGCGCCGACCTCGACGACCCCGAGCAGGAGCAGCGCCTCTGCCAGGAGCTTTCGCCGCTGGAGGTCTCGCCCTCGACCGAAGGCATGCCGGAGGTGGCGCGGCGCCTGCGGGGCCTCGGTAGCCGCGGCTAGGACTGGCTCTAGACTAGGGAGGCGCGGGCAAGCGCACTGCAGCGCGGCCGCCCATCGGCGTGTCGTCGAGGGGGTCGATCGACATCGCGATCGTCCGGCTGTGCGGGTCGTCCTGCCAGACGATCAGCCCCATCCGGCCCTGCTTGGGGTTGAGCCCGGTGACAAACGCCCAGGCTGCCGCGGCGGGCGTAGGCGCTTCGAACCGAGCGGGTGCACCACCTGGGACTTTGCACAAGTAGATGGCCACGGAGAACCGCTATCTCATCCCGGCCTCCGGGTCCATCGAACGCTTGGCTGACGAGGAGGTTCCCGGGGCCGGGAGGCGCCTCATCGAGGGCGGCCCCGGCCCCGGCCGCCACCACCTCGGAGCCCGGCTACGTCGATCACCCCCCGGTTGGTTGGTACTCTTATGGGGTCGTGGCCACCGATAGCCTGGGCGCGACTGCCACCGCCCCCCTTTCTTCACCCTTGCTGCCGGTCTAGTCGCGAAAGCCGGTGAATGGTCAGGTCGAGCAGAGGCCCGGTATCACTTAAGAGCGTCTTCACGGGACCCAACGGTCGGTGCCACCGGGATATCGAGGCTACGCGAGTACTCCTTTCGGAGAACCTTCAACTGGTCCTTCACGGTCCTGACAGCGGCTTCGAATCGCTGCCGCCGCTCCTTTAGCGTGTTGAAGTCGTCGCCGGCCGCCAAGCCTGTCAGGCTTTGGTGTTCAGCGTTCCACAGCGAGGCGTCAACCCGGCTCGCGTTGAGGTCACCAGGAATCTGGTTGATCACGTTCTCGATTTGCCACGCGATCAGATGGGAGAGTTCCACGGATCTCAGGGGAGCGGGCGCGGTGCCAGCCGCGGCGAGCCACTCATCGCGGGCGTCCTCGACGGAGGCCCGGAAGGGCAAGTTCGCGTTGAGGGTGAGAAACAGTGTACGCGCGGCTTTGAGCAGGTCGGCGAGGGCGTCGTCGTGGGCCGCGACGAGGGCATCATACTGAGGCACGTCGCCGGTCATGTCATCGAAGACGAGCTTCCCGTCTGGCATGAGCGCCTCGCGCAACGGCTTGAGCTGTTCGAAGCCCTTCGTCAGCGCACGAAACGTGAGGCCTCGCTGAAGAACGGACAGTTCCCAGTCGCAATGCTCGACCTGCGGGTTGAACACCAGCCAGATCCAACTCTCGACGATTCTGCGGTTCGAAGGTGCCATCACAGGCAGCTCACGCGCAGGGTCCGACATGCGCCATGTCCGTGCCGTCTCACCTTCCGTCCTAAGCGATCCTGAATGCCGTTCGCCGCCCCCGCTCTCGTGCGGCCGCACCACCCTTCCATACGCCAGAGTCACCGCCTCCACCGACAGGCACTCCGAAAACCCGCTCGAGCGCATCCCTCGCGCGGGCGGCCGCGCTGTCTCTTGCAGGCCCGCCCGACCGGCGGGCATCCAGGGACAGCATCTGGCGTGCCCTAGATGGCGGGACCCAGGCCGGCGCCGCCCCCTCACCCCTCCCCGGAATGTCCCCGCCCCCTCGGCCCGTTCTAGGATAGCCTCTCCGGCCCGCATCGCACCAACGGTACACTCACCCTGTCCCAAGAAGTGCCGCCGTACCCATCCTGCCGCGTCCTGAGGACCCCCACTTTGGCCACAGCCCAGCCCGCGCCCGACATCAAAGAGATCCACGACCGCATCCAGCAGGAGTCCGTCTTCGTCGACGCCCTCTTCGCCCAGATGGCCACCGTCGTGGTCGGCCAGCGCAACATGGTCGAGCGCCTCCTCATCGGCCTCTTCACCGGCGGCCACGTGCTGCTGGAGGGCGTCCCGGGCCTCGCCAAGACGCTCACCGTGAAGACCCTGGCGAACTGCCTCGACCTCCACTTCAAGCGCATCCAGTTCACGCCGGATCTCCTCCCGGCCGACCTGATCGGCACCCAGATCTACCAGCCGCAGACGCAGAGCTTCACCGTCAAGCACGGGCCGCTCTTCGCGAACCTCATCCTCGCCGACGAGATCAACCGCGCGCCGGCCAAGGTCCAGAGCGCGCTGCTCGAGTCGATGCAGGAGCGGCAGGTCACCATCGGCGACCAGAGCTTCCTCCTGCCGGCGCCGTTCCTCGTCCTCGCCACCGAGAACCCCATCGAGCAGGAGGGCACCTACCCGCTGCCCGAGGCGCAGGTCGACCGCTTCATGCTCAAGGTGCGCGTCGGCTACCCCACGCGCGAAGAAGAGCGGCAGATCATGGACCGCGTCGCGGGCAAGCCGATGCCCGAGGTCCGGCCCGTGCTCGGGCCCGAGCAGCTCCTCCGCGTGCAGGACGTGGTCTCGAGCATCTACATCGACCCCAAGGTGCGCGACTACATCGTCGACATCGTGGTGGCCACCCGCGAGCCCGCCAAGGCCGGCCTGCCCGACCTGACGGGCCTGATCGACTACGGCGCCTCCCCCCGCGCCACCATCTACCTGAACCTCGCGGCCCGCGCGCACGCCTTCCTCAAGCACCGCGGGTTCGTCACCCCCGAGGACGTCAAGGCGATCGCCTACGATGTCCTCCGGCACCGCGTCAGCCTCACCTACGAGGCCGAGGCGGAGAACGTCACCTCGGAGAACGTGGTGCAGCGGATCTTGGAGAAGATCGAGGTTCCGTAAGGCTCTCGATGCCCGCGCCAGCAGACCTCATCCGCCGCATCCGCCGCATCGAGATCACCACGAGGCGGGCCGTCCAGGACACCCTGGCCGGGGGGTATCACTCCGTCTTCAAGGGCCGCGGGATGGCCTTCTCGGAAGTGCGCCCGTACCAGCCCGGCGACGAGATCCGCGCCATCGACTGGAACGTCACGGCGCGGATGGGCGAGCCGTTCGTCAAGGTCTTCGCCGAGGAGCGCGAGCTGACCGCGCTGGTGGCGGTGGACCGCTCGGCCTCCCAGGACGCGGGCCTCTCGCCGCTCTCCAAGGCCGAGGTGGCGGCCGAGATCGCCGGCCTCGTCATCTTCTCCGCGCTGGAGAACGGCGACCGCGCGGGCCTGCTCTTGTTTACCGATCGCACCGAGCGCTACGTGCCGCCGCGCCGGGGGCGCAAGCACGGGCTGCGGATGATCACCGAGGTGCTCGCGTTCCAGACCGTGGGCAAGGGCACCGACCTCGCGGGCGCGCTGCGACACCTCTCGCAGGCGCAGCGCAAGCGGGCGGTGGTCTTCTTCGTCTCCGACTTCCTGGCGCCCGCCGAGCAGTGGCCCGACGTGGAGGCCGCGCTGGCCGTGGCCGCCAAGCGCCACGACCTGGTGCCCGTGGTCGTCACCGACCCGTCCGAGGAGACCCTCCCCGGGGTGGAAGCCGGCCTCGAAGGGCTCTGGCCCGTGGTCGACGCGGAGACGGGGGAAACGGTGTTGCTCGACTTCTCCGACCCGCGGACGCGCGCGCTCTATGCCGGCGCCGCGGCCCAGGCCCGCGAGCGGCGCGAGAAGCTCTTCCGCAGGCTCAAGCTCGACGCGGTGCGGGTGCGGCCCGGGGACGACTACGTCGCGCCGCTGGCGGCGCTCTTTCGCGCGCGGGCCCGGAGGCGCGGGTGAGCGGGCTCCTCGCTGCGTTCTCGCTGGCGCTGCTCGCGCAGGCGGGGCCTTGGGTGGCGCCGCCCGTCGATGGTGGCGGCGCTCCGGCAGATCACAAAGATCCGGTAACCAAGACCGCCGCCGCCGGCCTCGCCGATGCCGGCTCCGCGGACGCCGGGCCCGCGCTCGCCGAGGCGACGCCCCTCTCGGTGAACGCCGCCGTCACCCCCGTGCAGGTCACGCTCGGGCAGCCGATCACGTACGCCATCACCGTCCGGCACGACCCGGCCGACGCCTACTCGCTCCCGGCCGACCCCTCGGCCCCCTTCAACAAGACGGGCATCGAGCCGCGCGGCGAGCCGCAGGTCGCCCGCACCGCCAGCCCCACCGAGGCGCGCACCGTCTTCACCTTCCCGCTCGCGGTGACGGGCACGATGAAGCCCGACCTGCCCGCCATCGAGCTGCACGTGCAGGGGCCCGCGGGCCCGCGGCTCTACACGGTGCTGGGGCAGAAGCTCGGGCTGCAGAGCCTGGTCGACCAGGAGGGCCAGGGCGCCGCCGACCAGGCCCACCACGGGCCCAAGGCGCCCGAGCCCGTCTGGATGCGCAGCTGGCTGTGGGCCTGGGTGCTGGCGGCCCTCGCCATCATCGCCTTCGGCGTCGTCACGGTGCGGAAGCTGCGCGAGCAGCAGGCGGTGGAGGCAGCGCGCCCGCCGCCGCCGCCGACCCCGCACGAGGTGGCGTTCGCCCGGCTCAAGGCGCTGCGGCTGCGCGCACCGTGGCAGTCGGGCGCGGGGCGGGCGGCCATCTTCGAGCTGTCGGAGATCGTCCGCGTCTACCTCGGGCAGCGGCTCGGGTTCGGCGCGATCGACCTCACCAGCGACGAGCTGTTGAAGGAGCTCAAGGTCCGCGAAGCGGCCGGGGTGCAGGGCCTCGAGCTCGCGGCGCTCGGGCAGCAGCTCTTGTGGGAGGACCTGGTGAAGTTCGCGCGCACCGAGCCCGCGCCCGAGGAGTGCCTCGCAGCCATCGACGCCTCCTCGGCGCTGGTGGAGCGCACGCAGGAGCGGATGGTGAAGGAGCGGCACGCGGAGCTGATGAGCACCGCGGCCGAGGCGCCGGCAGGGGATGCTGCGGAGCCGGGAGCGGGTGCGGGTGCGGGAGCTGCGAAGGGGGAGCAGCAGTGAACGCGCTCTCCTTCACGCACCCGTGGGCGCTGCTCTCGCTGCTCTCGGTGCCGCTCGCCGTCGAGCTGCTCCTGCGGCGCCGCAAGGGCCGGCAGCCCAGCCTCGTCCTGCCCTCGCTGGCGGCGGTCCGCGGACTCCCCCGCTCGCGCTGGGCGCGGCTCTGGTGGCTGCCCGGCGCCTTCACCGTGCTGGCGCTCCTCTGCGTCTCCTTCGGCCTCGCCGGCCCGCGGATGCGCTCCAGCCAGAAGCGCGACCTCTCCGTCGAGGGCATCGACATCGTGGTCGCCTTCGACCTCTCGTCGTCGATGCTGGCCGCCGACTTCCGCCCCAAGGACCGCATCACGGTGGCGAAAGAAGTCCTGAAGAACTTCATCGCCTCGAGGCAGAACGACCGCATCGGCCTGGTGGTCTTCGCCGCCGAGGCCCACACCCAGTGCCCGCTGACGCTGGATTATAGAGTGTTACAGGAGCTCCTCGAGCAGGTGCGCACCGGCGTGATCACCGACGGCACCGCCATCGGCAACGCGCTCGCCACCAGCGTCAACCGGCTGCGCGAGAGCGACGCCAAGAGCCGGGTGGTCATCCTCATCACCGACGGCGACAACAACGCCGGCAACATCTCCCCGCACCAGGCCGCGCAGGTGGCGGCCGAGATGGGCGTGAAGGTCTACCCGATCCTCATCGGCAAGGGCGGCCGCGTGCCGTACCCGATGGGCACCGACCTCTTCGGCCGGACCATCTACGAGCAGGTCGAGATCGACGTGAACCCGGCCCTGCTGCAGGACATCGCCAAGGTGACGGGCGGCATCTACCACTCGGCGATCGACCGGCAGACGCTGGAGCAGGACCTCGCCAACGTGCTCGACTCGCTGGAGCGCAGCAAGATCTTCGAGTCGTCGGGCGCCACCCGCTACGACGAGTGGTACGCGCAGGCCTTCATGCTGGCCGTCCTCTTCGCGCTCTTTGCTTTGGTGCTGCGCGGGACGCGCCTCGCGGGTGCGCCATGAGCGGCCTCCTCGCGATGGCGACGGCCTTGTTGTCAACGCCGCTGGCGATCGCGGCCGTGCAGGGCTCGCTCTTCGGGCTGCGCGTGCGCGTGCTGACGCCGGTGTTCCTCTGGCTGGCGCCGCTCGGGCTGCTCGGCGGCGTCTGGCTCGCGGTGCGCGCACACCGGCGCCAGCGCCGGGCCGCTGGGAACATCGCCGCGCCGCGCCGGGCGCAGGTGATCCGCGCTTCGTCTCCGCAGCAGGGCGTCCTGCGCAGCAGCTCGCTGGGCCTGGGCTTGATGCTCGTCTCCCTCGCCGCCGCCGGGCCGCAGTGCGGCGAGAAGACCGAGGTGGTCAAGCGCACTGGCGTCGATCTGGTGATCGCGCTCGACGCCTCCAGCTCGATGCTGGCGCGCGACATCAAGCCCTCGCGGCTCGAGCGGGCGAAGCTGGAGATCGGCGCGCTGCTCGACAAGCTCAAGGGCGACCGCGTCGGGCTGGTGGTCTTCGCCGGCGAGGCCTTCGTGCAGTGCCCGTTGACGATTGACTACTCAGCGGCCCGCCTCTTCCTGCGCGCGGTCGATCCGTCCTCGATGCCGCAGCAGGGCACCGCGCTCGCGCAGGCGCTGCGCGAGAGCAAGCGCGTGCTCGACGGCGGCGGCCGCACGGGCTCGGCGCGGGTGGTCCTGCTGCTCACCGACGGCGAGGACCACGAGGGCGACGTCGACGCCGCCGCGCAGGAGCTCGGGGAGGCGAACATCAAATTGTATGCGGCGGCGATCGGCAGCGAGGCGGGCGAGCCGATCCCGGTGCTGGACGCGAAGGGCAACGTCACGGGTTACAAGAAGGACAAGGAGGGCAAGACCGTGCTGAGCCGCACCGACGTCAACGGACTGCGCGACCTCGCGGCCAAGGCAGGCGGGGTCCTGGTGCGCGGCCAGAGCGGCGACCTCGGCATCAGCCAGCTCGTCGAGGAGCTCGACAAGATGCAGCGCGGGGAGCTCGAGTCGCGGCTCTCGGTGCAGTACGCCGATCGGTATCCCTGGTTTGCCTGGCCCGCCTTCGCCCTGCTGCTGCTCGCGGCCTGTCTCGGTGAAGGCCCGCTCCGGAGGCGCGCATGACCGCCCTCGCCTCGCTCTGCGCCGCGGCGCTGCTGCTGTCGCAAGCGCTCACGCCGATGAAGCCCGTTGATCCGAACCCGCCGGCCGCAGCCCGGAACCAGCAGAAGAACGACGGTCCGCACACCACCCAGTTGGTGGTGCGCAAGCCGCCGCAGCGGCCGCTCTACCAGCGGGCTGCCGAGGCGGTCACCGCTGCGGCGCGCCGTCTCTTCTACCAAGAGGAGCCGCACGCCGCCGCGGGCAACCTCAAGGTCGCGCAGGGCGAGTACGAGGGCGCGATGGGCGACTACGACGCCGCCGAGAAGGTCGCTCACGGCGAGGAGGCCGAGGCCGCGCTCGCCTACGACCGCTCGGCCGCGCTGCTCAAGGGCCCGGCCGACGCGGCCCCGAAGGCGCTCGAGCAGGCCATCCGGGCGATGGAGGGCAGCGGCAGCGACAAGGACCTGCGCGCCAAGGCCGCCTACCACGCCGCGCTCGCGCTGGAGGCGGGCGGGAAGACCGAGGAGGCGATGAAGGCGTACGGACACGCGCTCTCGCTCGACCCGGGCGACGTCGACTCCAAGGTCAACCTGGAGCTGCTCCTGCGCAGCGAAGAGCAGCGCAAGCAGCAGCAGAAGGGCGAGAAGAAGGACGACCAGCAGAAGAAGGATCCGCAGGACCAGAAGGACCAGCAGCAGGCGCAGAAGAAGAAGGGCGAGCAGAAGGACCAGAAGGACAAGCAGGAGCCGAAGGACGGCGAGAAGCCGCCCGAGGACAAAGAGCAGCAGGCCAAAGAGCAGCCCGATCCCAAGCAGGGTGAGGAGAAGCCGCAAGACCAAGGCGAGAAGAAGCAGGAGCCGCAGCCCGACAAGCCGGGCGACCAGCAGCAGCAGGCGCAGGACAAGAAGGACGAGCAGAAGGAGGGCCAGCAGAAGCTGGGCCGCTCCGAGGCGCAGCGCCTGCTCGACGCCGCCAAGAACGGCGAGAAGAATCTGCAGACGTGGCGCTTCGGCAAGAAGCCCGAGCAGCACAAGCGCCACGCCGCGGACAAGGACTGGTGATGCGCGTGCGTGCTCGACTCCACCGCTGCGCGCTTTTGCTCTGCGCGGTCTCGCTCCTGCTGCCGGCCGCCGCCCGCGCCGCGCCCGGCCGCGACGAGACCGAGTTCACCGCCACCGTCGACCGCGACGAGATCGCCCTCGACGAGACGGTGCGGCTCGACCTGACGATTACACTCTCCAGCAAGGGAGACCAGGGCGAGCTCTCGCCGCCGCCGCTGCGCGACTGGGACGTGGTCGGCCGCTCCTCCGCTGAGCAGGCGAGCTTCACCTTCAGCGCGGGCGCGCCGGCCTTCAAGCGGACCACCGTCACCAGCCTCACCCTCTCGCCGCACAAGGCCGGGCCGCTGCAGATCGAGGCCGCCAGGCTCACCTTCAAGGGCAGGGTCTACACGACCACGCCGATCACCGTGAAGGTCCTGGCGAGCGGGCAGCAGGCAGGCGCACGCGGGCCGCAGCGGCAGCAGGCGCAGCGCGACCCGCCCGACGACCCGTCGCCGCTGCGCGGGCTCGACCCCTTCCAGGGCATGAAGGCGAGCGCGCGCGACCTGACGCTGCGGGCGGTGGTGGACGTCGAGCAGCCGGTGGTCGGCCAACAAGTGACCTGGACGCTCTACCTGCTCGCGCGCGTCTCGGTGAGCCAGATCGATAGACTACAGCTACCGAAGATGGACGGCTTCTGGACCGAGGAGGTCGAGGCCCCGCAGCAGCTGGTCTCGGAGGCGCGGGTGATCGACGGCGTGCCGATGCAGGCTTATCTCTTGCGCAAGCGGGCGCTCTTCCCGCTCCACCCGGGCAAGGTGGTCATCGACCCCGCCGAGGTCGAGGTGATCACCGGGATGGGCATGCTCTTCTCCCGCAGCAACGTGAAGCGCGAGTCGCTGCCGATCACCCTCGACGTGCAGCCGCTGCCCGCGGGCGGGCCTCCCGGGTTCGACCAGGGGAACGTCGGCCAGTGGCGGCTCTCGGCGAGCGCGGACCCCATCGCGGTGGCGGTCGGCCAGCCCGTCACGCTGCGGGTGGTGGCGAGCGGGCGCGGCAACCTGCGCGATCTGCAGCTACCGAAGCTTCCGAACATCGCGGGCCTGCGGGCGTACGACGCCACCTCCACCGACAAGACGGGCATCGAGCAGGGCAAGGCGGGCGGCGCGCGCACCGTCGAGCAGCTGCTGGTGCCCGAGCGCACGGGCGAGCTGGAGATCCCGGCGCTGACGCTGGAGACGTTCGACCCCATCGCCCGGCAGTACAAGACGCTCAAGACGAGCCCGGTGCGCATCACCGTGGCCCCCGCTGCCGTGAGCAACCAGGCCGCCGGGCAGGCGCAGAACCTGCTCGCAGCGGGCGGGCTGCGGCCGATCCGGCTGCGGCTGCGGCAGCAGGGAGGCGGCGCGCCGCCGTGGGAGCAGCTCTGGTTCTGGCCGCTCCTGCTCGCGGCGCCGCTCCTGGTGGGCGGCGGCTTGCTCAGCGCCAGGGTCGGGCGCGCGCTGGCGCAGGATCCGTCGCTGGTGAGGGTGCAGAAGGCGGCGCAGGCGGCGCGCAAGCGGCTGCGCGGCGCCGAGTCGCTGCTAGAGCAGCAGAAGCAGGACGGTGAAGATCCGGCGCCGTTCTACGCAGAGGTGTCGCGCGCGCTCGCGGGGTACCTGCAGGACAAGCAGGGCGTCTCGGCGGCGGGGCTGGTGCGGGAGGAGCTGTCGCGGACCCTCTTGGAGAAGGGCCACTCGAAGATCACCGTGGAGAAGCTGGTCGCGCTGCTCGACGAGTGCGACCGGGCCCGCTTCTCGCCCGGCGCGGGGACGACTACGGCGCAAGCGGCGGTCCTGCAGCGGGCCGACGCGGTGCTCGGCGCGCTCGACAGCCCGCGCCCCGCCAGCGTCCGCAAGGGGGCTCCGTGAGCCCGGCGCTGCGGTCTACCAAGTGTCTGACTCTTGCGCTGCTCGCGGCCGCGCTGCTCGCGCCCGCCGCGCGCGCCGACGGGGAGAAGGCCGCCGCCCCGCTCTTCGACAGCGGCAGCGCGGCGTTCCTCTCCGGCGACCTCGCCCGCGCCACCGCCTCGTGGCAGGCGCTGGTCGATGAGGGCGTGGCCAGCGCGGAGCTGGAGACCAACCTGGGCGTGGCGCTCTCGCGGCAGGGCAAGCGCGGGCTCGCTGTCTTGCATTTTGAGCGGGCGCTGCACCTGGAAGCCGGCGACGACGACGCGCGGGCCGACCTCGCCGAGCTCCGCCGCGGCAACGTCGACCGCCTCGAGGGCGAAGAGGACGTCGGCGGCGAGGCGCTCTTCCGCCTGCTGGCCCCGCTCCCGGGAAGCGGACTCGCGCTGGCGCTGCTCGTCGCCTGGACGCTGGCGTGGGTCCTCTACGCCCTGCGCTCCCTCGCGCCGCGCCTCTCGGCGAGGCTCCCCGTGGGCGCCGCCGCCGCGGTCTCTTTCGCGCTCGCCGGGCTCACCGGCTTGGGGGCAGCAGGCGCGGCGGTCCGCTACCAGCTGGCCCTGCGCCGCGCCGTGGTGGTGTCCCCCGCGGTGCCCGCGCGCGAGGGGCCGCAGGCCAAGGCCGTCAGCCACTTCGAGGTCCACGAGGGCACGCTGGTGCGCATCGAGGACGCCGAAGCGGGGTATCGGCGCATCAAGCTGCAGAACGGCCTCACCGGCTGGGTGCCGGCGGAGTCAGTCGAGCCGGTCGTCCCGCCAGCGTGGGGCGGCCTCGCGTTGCGGTAGTCTACGTGCATGCCCGACTCCTTCGA
This sequence comes from Deltaproteobacteria bacterium, assembly GCA_043782365.1. Taxonomy (GTDB): domain Bacteria; phylum Myxococcota; class Myxococcia; order Myxococcales; family 40CM-4-68-19; genus CAIWCD01. Next base: position 3,543 of record JAYWAO010000168.1, on the reverse strand, counting down.
CGCGGACTTCGTCATCATCGGCTCCGGCTTCGGCGGCAGCGTCAGCGCGCTGCGCCTCGTGCAGAAGGGCTACCGGGTCATCGTCCTCGAGAAAGGCCGCCGCCTCGGCGCCGACGAGTTCCCCAAGAGCAACTGGGACCTGAAGCGCTGGCTGTGGATGCCGCAATTGGGCCTGCGCGGGCTCTTCAAGATGACCTTCCTGCGGCACGTCACCGCGCTCTCGGGCGTGGGCGTGGGCGGCGGCTCCTTGGTCTACGCCAACACGCTGCCGGTCCCGCAGGACGACTTCTTCCAGAACCCCTCGTGGGCCTCCCTCGCCGACTGGAAGACCGAGCTCGCCCCGCACTACCCTGAGGTGCGCCGCATGCTGGGCGCTGCCGAGAACCCGTACACCACGCCCGCCGACGAGGTGATCCGGCAGATCGGCAAGGACCTCGGCAGGCCCGACTCGGACTTCCGCCGCTCTCCGGTGGCGGTGCACTTCGGGACGCCGGGGCTCACCGTGCCGGACCCGTACTTCGGCGGCGAGGGCCCCGAGCGCACGGGCTGCAACCAGTGCGGCGGCTGCATGGTGGGCTGCCGCTTCGGCGCCAAGAACACGCTCGACAAGAACTACCTCTGGCTCGCGGAGAAGCGCGGCCTCGTGATCGAAGCGGACACCGAGGTCACCCGCGTGTCGCCGCTCGACGGCGCCGAGGGAGCCACCGGTTATCGAATCGAAGCGCTGCAGGGCCCCTCGCACTACGGCCGCGTCAAGCGCACGCTCACCGCGAGGCAGGTGATCTTCTCCGGCGGCGTCCTCGGCACGGTGCCGCTCCTGCTCAAGCTGCGCGAGGAGCAGGGCGGCCTGCCGCGGCTCTCCGCGCGCGTCGGCGAGTTCGTCCGCACCAACTCGGAGGCGCTCTTGGGCGTGGTCAGCGGGCAGCGCGACGTCGACCACTCGAAGGGCATCGCCATCGGCAGCGTGCTCCACACCGACGCGCACTCGCACCTCGAGCCCGTCCGCTACAACTCGGGCTCGGGCTTCTTCCGGCTGCTCGTCACGCCCCACGCCGCGGGCTCGAATGCGCTGGTGCGCGTGTTCAACGCGGCGCTCAGCACGCTGCGCCACCCGGTGCGCACGCTGCGCTCGGTCTTCGTGCTCGACTGGGCAAAGCACACCATCATCCTGCTCTACATGCGGACGACCGAAGGGCACCTCAAGCTGAAGCTGGGCCTGGGCGGGATGCTCACCACCACGGTGTCGGCCGGGAGCGCGCCGAGCGCGGCCATCCCCGAGGCCACCGACCTCGCCAACCGCGTCGGCGAGAAGATCGACGGCCTGCCGCAGGGCCTGGTCACCGAGCTGCTCCTCGACACTCCCACCACCGCGCATATCCTGGGCGGCGCCTGCATGGGCAAGAGCGCCGACGAGGGCGTGATCGACCACCAGCACCGGGTGTTCGGGTACCAGGGGCTCTATGTGATCGACGGCGCGGCGATCTCCGCGAACCCGGGCGTCAACCCGTCGCTCACCATCTCGGCGCTCGCCGAGCGGGCGATGACCTTCATCCCGGCGAAGCCCTAGGCGCGAAGCGCACCGAGAACCGCGTCGCGTCCGGATAGGGAAACAGGTCGGGCTGCGCCCCCGCGCGGATGTTCTCCTGCTGCGCCTGCCACCAGCCCGCGTCGGCCAGCTCCGGGTGCAGCTCGCGGAACAGGTCGCGCTGCTTTCCAAAGGTGAAGAGGAACGTCGGGAACTCGCTGGGGAAGATGTCGTGCGGCCCCACGTAGAACCACGCCTCGCCCGAGGTCTCCTCGCCGTCGTCGCGGGGGGTGGGCATGCGGCGGAAGTTCAGGTCGGTGAGCGCCTGGATCTCGTCGTAGTCGTAGAAGACCACCCGGCCCCAGCGGTTGATCCCGAAGTTCTTCAGGAAGAGGTCGCCCGGGAAGATGTTGGCCTCCGCCAGCTCGCGGATGGCCCGGCCGTACTCCTGGACCGCGTGGCGCAGCTTCTCGTCGTCGGCGTCGCGGACCCAGATGTCGAGCGGGACCATCCTCCGCTCGATGTAGAGGTGCTGGATGATCAGCTGGTCGCCGCGCTCGATCAGGCTGGAGCCGCAGGACGACCGCAGCTGCGCGAGCAGCTTCGGCTCGATGCGGTGCAGGGGAAACGCGACGTCGGAGTACTCGAGGGTGTCGGCCATGCGGCCGACGCGGTCGTGGTGCTTCACCATCAGATACTTGCCGCGCACCTCCTCGCGGCTGCAGTTCTTCGGCGGCTCGAAGGAGTCGCGGATCATCTTGAAGACGTAGGGGTACGAGGGCAGCGTGAAGACCATCATCACCATGCCGCGCGCGCCCGGAGCGACGACGAACTGGTCGGTCGAGTGCTTCAGGTGCTCCTGCAGGCTCCGGTAGAAGAGCGTCTTGCCCTGCTTCTGCAGGCCCACCGCCGTGTAGAGCTCGCTGGCCGGCTTGCCGGGCATCAGCTGCTTCAAGAAGCCCACCCACGCGGAGGGCACGTCCATGTCCACCATGAAGTAGGCGCGGGCGAGGCTGAAGAGCGCGGAGATGTGCACGGTGTCGAGCAGCAGCGCGTCGAGGCAGAGCTTGCCGCCGCCGCCTGGCCCGGAGGTGTGCCGCAGCGAGATGGCGAACGGCTGCTCCTGCGTGCCGTTGAGCACGCGGCCTACCAGATAGGCGCCCTTGTTCCGGTAGAAGAGCGAGGAGAGCACCTGCACCTGGAAGTTCGGCTGCCGCTTGAACGGCCGCGGAAGCTGGCCTCGCAGCGCGCGCAGCAGGTAGCGCAGATCGCGCCCCAGGTCCTCGAAGGGCAGGCGCAGCTCGAAGTCACTGACGATCGCGCGCAGCGAGGCCCGCAGGCCCTGCACCGCGGGGTAGTAGCAGCGGTAGGTGGGCTTGTCCCCGTCGATGAACTCGGTGGAGACGGCCGGGCGCCAGAAGATGTTCGCGTTCTTGTAGTAGGTGCGCTCGAGCACGCGGCAGGCGACCGAGTTGTAGAACGTCTCGGCGCACTCGGGCTGCTTGTGGTCGTAGAGCAGGCCGATGTAGGCGCGCTTGATCTGCGGCCAGAGCGCGTCGTCCTCACGGGCGGCCGGGAACCGCTCGAGCACCGCGGCGGCAGCCTCCTTGACGCGCAGGTCGTAGAAGTCGATGCGGGCGCGGCTCGCCTCGCGGGCGGACTTCCAATCGGCCCGCTCGAAGCGGTCCTTGGCGTCGGCGGCGATCTGCCGGAAGAGGCGGTAGTGCTTGTCGAAGCCGTCGAGGATGGCGGCGGCGATCTCCTGCGGCAGCGCCTTGGGCGGTGCTTGGGGCAGTCCGTTCGTCACGCTGCCGATGCTACGCCCGAACGCGACTACTCCAAATAGAAGGTCAGGCCGAACTCGAAGAACTGGTCGAGCGGGCCCTGCAGCCTGCGGCGCCATGCCGCGTGGAGGCCCAGCTTCTCGGTGACGATCGAGGTGCCCAAAGACCACGCCCCGATGGAGTGGGTGATGTCCCAGCTGTAGCCGCCGCGGAGCACCCAGGCCCGGTCGATGA
>JAYWAO010000167.1:0-5940 GCA_043782365.1 Deltaproteobacteria bacterium | reverse complement strand
TTGCGGTCAAGGCCGCCTGCGATGAGCACCTTCCCGCCGGGCAGGAGCGTCGCGGTGTGGTAGGCGCGAGCATCCTTGAGATAGCCAGTAGTAGCAGTAGGAGGTGGGGTGAATGAGAAGCCACCGCCTGTCGAGTCGTAGACGTAGAGTTCTGCGCTGGAAAGCGGAAACGGGCCGCCGATAACGGCGCCGCTGCTGTCGAAGTAGGGTGTATTGTCCGTTCCGCCGACGATCAGGACTTTCCCGTTATCCAGCAGGGTCGCAGTGAAGTCCGATCGCGCCGTGTTGAGGCTTCCGGCCGCCTGATAACCGCCACTCGAGCTGTAGAGAAACGCGCTGGCCAGCGCGTCGCTGTTGGCGTCATTTCGTCCGCCCACCACCAGGACCTTGTCGGGGACGGGCAGGAACGTCGCGGCATGGTTGGACCGCGCGCCGAAGGCAGTGAAGTCAGAGACGCTTGCCAAGGGGAATGTCGGCTGCGCGTACAGCTCCGCGCTGCCTTGGTTGGGGAGGAGGGGGTTCGGCGACCCGCCGCCCCCGAGGACGAGCACCTGGCCCGTGTCCGGGAGCAGCGTCGCCGTCTGGAGGTTGCGCGGGAAGTTGAGGCTGCCCGTGCTCGCGAAGGTGCCGATCCCCGCCGCCGGAGAGTAGAGCTCCGCGCTCGCCAGGACGGCATAGGTCGCGTCCATTCCTCCCGTCATCAGCACCTGTCCGTTCTGCAGCAGCGTCGCCGTATAGAAGCCGCGCCCCTCCAACAAGGCGCCCGTCGCGTGAAACCCCGGCCCGAAGCCCACGCAGCCGCTCACCGCCACGCCGAATCCGGGCGGGACGCCCGCCGCGATGTCGGTGAAGTCGCTGAGCTCCCAACGGGACGCGCTCGAGCTCCACGAGAGCGTCGCCCAGGCGTTGACCGGGCCGCTGCCGCCGGCGATCGTCCCGCCGATGAGGAACTGCCGGGGCGCCGAGGGATCGATGTAGCTGCCGGTGAACGAGAGCAAGCCGCTCTTGTCCGCCAGGACGAAGGCCGTGTGGGTGAGTCCGTCGTTGAAGCCGGCGCCCGCGGGGACCGGGCTCCCGAATCTGCTGGCGAAGCCGACGGTCGCGTCCGCGCTGGTCACCGGGACGGAGGTGTAATCGTTGCCGAGCCCGCTGTTGGGGGCCATCTGCGAATAGATGCTGATCGACGCGCCCCCGCTGGGCACGCTCACCGCCGCATAGCCGAGGCCGGGGTCATAAAGGAAGGTATCCGCCAGCATCGCCTTGGTGGTCAGGGTGGCGGGGTTGCGGGCGTCGGCATGCTCCGTCAGACACATCGGGTGGCGGGTGTCGACCCACTCGCCTCCGGTGCACCGCTGGTCGCCCGGAGAGTGCGCGCCGAACAGGTGGGTCTGGTCGGCGTTGGAGAGGTAGGTCTGGAGCACCACGGACGGGAGGGCCGGGGCGGCACTGGTGAACTGGGCCGTGTAGTACGTGCTGTAGAGCTGCGTGGCGACGTCGCCATCGGGATCGGCGGCCCAGTTCACGCCGCCGTATTGGGAGACATAGGTTCCGGCCAGGGGATTGCTGATCTGGTAGCCGATGAGCCCCAAGGGGACCGCCGTCTTCGGCGCGGCCGCGGTCGAGTCGATGGCGAACGACTCGCCGAAGTGGAAGTCGCCGGTGCCGTTCGGATCGAAGTCGGCCTTCTTGCAGCCGACCATCACGGTGCTAGCGTCAACGCCAGCCGAGATGTCGATGTAGCCGCCCGGCGCCGGCGCCGAGATGGCGATCGGGTAGTTGATCTGCAGCGGGACGTCATTGGAGGTGTCGCAGTTGACCGGCACGAAGAAGGGCGGCGCAGGGTTGACGTTGGCGCCAGCGCCGGAGCCGGCGACCAGGACCGGGAGCGAGTGGGCGACGGGATCGGCCTGCACGCCCGGGTCGCAGTACTGGAAGTCGGTGGCGGAGAGGAAGTAGGCCCAGTTGAAGGGTCCGGGTCCGTAGCTGCCGGGGGAGCCGGCGGGCGGCGTGAAGTATGGCGTCCCGTTGACGCAGCCGAGGATCTGATCGACCGCGCTCCCGCCATGGGAGGTGGCGAAGGTCACCGCGGACCCGGCCGCGACCGGGCGGTGCTGCGGGTCGAAGGAATAGGGCGTGACGGTGAAGGTGGCGCAGATGTCGGTCGCGCCGTTGGCGTGCGCCGCGCTGGTGACCTTCGGCTTGACGGAGAGCTTGACCTTGCTGCCCGGCACCTCAGGTGGCGCCTGCCGACCGCAGGCACCAGCGAGGCAGAGGGCTCCTGCAAGGGCGACGAGCGGCAGTGACATTCTCATGGTGTCGCCTTTGCGTGGACCGTGGCCGAGACTGCTTGCTGGTTCAGGTACAAGCGGCGCGGGCAGATCGTCGCATTCTTTCGACGGCGCAGTCCGGCAAGGGGGTCAAGGAGGAGGTCCGGAGGCCCGGCAATGATTCATGCGGCGTGATGCGACGGTTTCTACCGGCCGGTAGCCGCCGGCGGCCAGCACAAGCCGTGCCCTTCGGCCGTCGCAGGCGGCGAGGAATCGCGCGTCGCGATGCGACGGTTTGTCCCGACCGCTTGTACCTGTTTGCGTACGGGCGCTCCGGCGTCCGCAACGTCCACTTTGCGCTCCCCGCGCAGAGAGTCAGCACGGCTGGTCCTGCCGGCCGTTTCACGAAAGGTCGCACCCATGAGACTGAACCTCTCGCTCCTCGCGCTCCTCGCGCTCACCGGGATGCTCTGCCTCACGAGCGCCTGCGGCAGCCAGAAGGCCGGCAACGCCCAGGCGGGCAAGGTCAAGCTCTCCACCCGGCCCGACATCAGCGGCGCGGCGCACGCCAACACCGGCTCCACCGCCGTCTGCGCGACCTTCTCCGCCACGCCGTACCAGCTGACGAGCACCGGTCCGGTCCTCGCGGGCGCCCCGGTGACCTTCGCCACCGGCAGCGGCAGCTCGTACACCGACGTGATCCTCGGCTGCATCGACAGCGGCAGCGTGGTGAACTTCCAGGCCGCGACCGGGGTCAACTGGGCGTACCTCGTCTCCGCCACCAACTTCACCTATTGCGACGACGTCGCCGGCAGCCACCCGCTCCCCGCGTCCACCGTCAGCCCCGGCCCGGCCTTCTTCGCGCCGATCCACTGCACCAAAAGCATCGACATGGCGCTGGTGATCGACTACCCGATCTCCATCTCGGTGGTCGCGCCCACCGGCGACATCGACATCTCGGCCGGCGTCTCGGTGACCAACCAGTTCTCCGTCTGCAAGCAGGCCGACTTCGGCACCGTGGCCGGCGCCGGCTTCGGCGACCTGCACTTCGGCACCGGCTTCGTCATCGACTCGACCACCTCCACCCCGAAGACGGCGGAGCCCTTCGGCCTCATCGGCCTCGGATATGCGGCCGGGGTCACCGACACGTCGGCCTCGCACAAGGTCGCGCAGTACGCGGGGCAGAACTGGGCCGCCGACCCCGATGGCGAGGCGAACACGCAGCTCTACAATACGTATTACACGGCCCAGATCCCCGGCGGCGACGCCGCTCCCCGGCCGTCGGCCATCTTCCAGACCACGCTCTCGGACCCGACCCAGACTCACATGTTCGGCGTCACCGACACCGGCTGCGGGACCACCGGCCGGTGGGCGAACAGCAACCAACCCTACTGCTTGACCACCAACGCCGATACGGCGTACGCGGCCGGTCACGCCGCTGGCGGGACGTTCACCAAGACCACCAACCAGCCGACCACGGTCGCCGGCGTCGCCAGCGCCTTCATCTACGCGCCGGGCGGCGGATTCGCGGCAGCGAGCATGAGCAACACCGCCGGGCTGGGCTCGCAGATCAACATCATCGGCCAGTACGTAATCAACAGCAGCCTGGACTACAGCGCCGCCGCTGCCCTCCCACGGACGGCCAACGCCGCGGCGGGCACTGCGAGCACCTTCGGGAATCCGGACGCGGACCTCGGCTTCAATGACCAGCTGAGCATCCAGAACGTGCCGGGCGGGAACAACACCGCCTATACGTTCAGCGGCGTCTATATCAACCCCGACGCGGACGGCTTCCTGGTCGGCGCGTCGTTCCCCTTGGGGATCACCAAGTGGAACACGCTCACCGTCGATGCGACGGGGACGTGGGCGCTGGGCGGGTCGTGGACGGACCTCTCCAGCGGCGCCGTGCCGGATGGCTTCGGCGTGCAGGCGACGGCGGGATGCGTCGCGCCGGCCGTTCCGTGCCCCTTTACCACGGCGCAGATCCTCGCTGGGGCGGCCAGATACCAGCCGCTCTCTCCCCAATCTTCCTGTTCTGCCTCGGCAGCAGGTTATGATCTCGAGCTCCAGCCGTTTGTTTATACTGGTGCTGGTGTAAGGGCGATTGCCGGCAGCTTCCTCGTCTTCGATGATTTCGGCGATAGCCTCCCCCTACTTACTCGGCCCCCAAGCGCTCCCAGTGAGACCAGGTCCTGCGTGAGCGTGATCGCTGCGGCCTGCGCCCAGTTGGGGATGGCAGGGCCGGTGGGCCAGACCGTTTACTATGGATGCCATGGCAACAACGCCGTCTGCCCCAGCGGCCAGACCTGCGACGCTGCGACCAACGCCTGCCACTAAGTTGGCATTGGCCAGCAGATAGCCAGCGAATGCCGTAGGGCACGGTGCCGCGGAGCCAGATGGGCTTCGCGGCATCGTCGCTTCGAGGCCCGCCGCCGGTCGAGCTCAGAACCGGAAGTACATGAACCCATCCGGCTCGAAGGCTCCGAACAGAACCGCCAGGTAGGTGAGCGCCAGGTAGAAGCCAGCCCGCACCGGCCACGGCCAGGTGAGCGGCGCGAGGAGGTTTCCCGTCCGGTGCTGGACGAGCTCCACGAGCATCAGCGGCCCGCAATAGAGGAGAAACAGACCGAGCGGCCCCGGGTGTCCCAGCGTTCCCAGCTGCCCGAGCGCGCCCAACCACCGGCTGGGGATGCCCCAGCCCGTCGCCAGGGCGCTGGTGAGCCTCTGCACCTGCTCCAGGTTCTCGGACCGGAACACCAGGGCCGACCAGGCGGCGGCGTGGAAGAACGCCACCCAGCAGACCAGGTGGAAGGCGCCGCGCGTGACGGTGCCCTTGGGCGTCCACTTCTTCAGGCTAGGTTCCGCGATGCGGTGGGCGATCAGGAAGGCGCCGTGGAACGCACCCCAGAGGACGAAGTTGGCGCGCGCGCCGTGCCAGAGCCCGCACAGGACCATGGTGATGAAGGTGCTGCGATAGAAGACGAAGGGGGTGAATCCCTTCTTGCCGAGGAGCGGCCGCAGCAGGTAGTCGCGCAGGAAGGTGCTCAAGCTGATGTGCCAGCGCTCCCACAGCTCGCGCGGGTTGCGCGCCGCATAGGGGATGCGGAAGTTGACCATCAGCTCGACGCCGAAGAGGCGGGCCGTGCCGCGGGCGATGTCGCTGTAGGCGCTGAAGTCCGTGTAGACCTGCCAGGCGAAGGCGTAGGCCGCGAGCACGACCTCCGGTCCTGAAGCGGTGAGGTTCCAGGGCGCGAACACGGGGGCCACCAGGCCGGAGAGGTTGTCGGCGACGTACACCTTCTTGAAGAGGCCCCAGCCGATGAGGAAGACGCCCGACTGGAACTGCGTCCAATTGAACGGCCTCTGGACCTGGAGCTGGGGGAGGAGCGTCTTCGCCCGTTCGATCGGGCCGGCGACGAGCTGGGGGAAGAAGCTCACGAAGACGGCGAAGTCGAGGAAGTTCGAAGTCGGGACGAGCTGCTGGCGATAGACGTCGATTGTGTAGCTCATGCTCTGGAATGTGTAGAACGAGATGCCGACGGGCACCGCCAGCCCGAGCGTCCAGCCGTGGCCACCGAGCAGCCGCTCGAGCCCGGAGACGAAGAAATCGTAATACTTGAAGAACCCCAGGAGCGTGAGGCTCCCGGTGATGCTGAGCGCGAGGAAGTACTTC
>JAYWAO010000166.1:0-5941 GCA_043782365.1 Deltaproteobacteria bacterium | reverse complement strand
GCGCGCTGCTGGCCGTTCAGCAGAGTGGCCGAGTTTGAAGACAGGCCCTAAGGCCCGCGCAGCTCTCCCGCGAGCTGCCTCGCGAGCTCGGCCACCTGCCCAGGGCCGACCACCCCCTCGAGCCGCGGCCCCAGCAGCTTCTCCAGGCAGGGCTGCTGCTCCGGCGTCGCCTTGGTTCCTGGCGGGATCCCGCACTGCGAGCGCAGGTCTTCGTACGGCCGCAGCACCTGGGCGGTCAACCTGTCGGTGTATTGGGCGGATTGGTTCTTCAATAGATACGCGAAGTGGTCGAAGAGAGCGCCGTTGATATCGACCAATACCCCCTTCGACCTGAGATATGCGGCCCAGTCGCGGTGACAGGCGAGGTTCCAGACCGGGTTGGGGAAGCCCTTCACCGCGTTGTCGGGAGGGAGCTTCACCCAGAAGCGCCAGGTGTCGGGCTTGCCGGCGTAGCAGGAGACCTCGAAGGCGCCGCCCAGGCAGGCGCCGAAGAACTCGGGCGCGCTGGCGAGCGCAGGGAAGCGCTGGAACAGCTCGTCGTCGGGAGGCGCGAGCACCGAGGCCGCCTCCAACTGCTTGCGCAGGCTGGCCACCGCGTCGGGCTGGATCGACTGTCCGGGCAGGAGCTCGGCGAAGATCCGGCGGGCCTGCGCGTCGCCCGCGGGCTTGACGCCGTCGAGGCACGCCTCGGTGAGGTCGCCCCGCTGCACGCACTGCTGCGCCGTGCCTGCGCCGGAGGCCTTCTCGATCTCTTCGGCCGCCTCCGCGTAGGCGGCGAAGACGTTCTCCAGCCGCGCGGCCACGTCGAGCCAGAGCTCTTCGTCGTCCTGCTTGCAGGCGAGGTCCTGGAACGCAGGGAGCTCGCGCAGCTTTTCGAGCACCAGGGGGACGCAGGCCGAGTGGCTGACGAAGGCGCTGCGGTGCCAGGCGGTCCACGAGGAGCCCGACTTCTTCCACTGCACCGTGTAGAGCATCGCCTGCGGCATGCCGGGCTTGCGCCACGCGCGCTGCACCATCGCGCCGCAGTCCTTGAAGGCGCCGAGCGGGCCGCCCAGCTTGAGCATCGCCGCGTCGAGCGCGGGGTTCTTGCGGGGCGTCAAGTACGTCACGCCGCCGTAGAGGTCCTTGATGAAGTCGAAGCGCGGCTCGCTGTAGGCGCGCAGGAGCCGCGCGTTGTAGCGGAAGTCGCCCACCGCGTCGGGGAACTCCTCGCTGGGGACGGTCTCGCCGGTATTTGTAACACTCGCGCGCGGGTCGGTGGTCCAGGCGTCCTTGGCCGCGGGGTCCTCGCCCACCTGCCGCCAACCCGAGAACGCCAGCCATTCCTTCGAGTGGGAGATCGGGTAGCCCGGACCCCGCGCGTACTCGAGGTGGTGGCCGACCTCGTGGGCGATCACCTCGCGCTGCTGCCGCAGCGGCATCCTCCAGACGGTGTCGCGCAGGAGGATGGTCCCGCCGTCCTTGCCGCCAGGGCGCATCGAGAGCGCATTGGGGTTGTTCGCGAGCTGCTGCCCGTCGGGGAGGCGGCGGAGCGCGCGCAGCTTGCCCGCCCGCTGTCGCAGCGCCGGCGGAAGGTCGGCCAGCGCGCGGGAGACCAGGCGCGCCTCGGAGTCCTTCCACGTCGACTCGGGGCCGCCCTTGAACGGGGTCTGATCGAGGCTCGCCACCGGCCCGCCGTCCGCGCCGGTCGCCAGCAGCCAGAGCGCCACCTCCTGCGAGCCCGTGGCAGCGGTGAGCGCGCAGAGGACGCTCTGGCACTTCTTTGCCTTGGGCCAGTCGCGCGGGGGCGTGTCGCCGAGGATGCGCTTCAAGTGCGCGAGCAGGCGCGGATCGTCGTCGAGCGCGACGCCCGCGACCTCCTGCTTCTCGGGGCGCTGCTGCGGCATCCACGCGGCACGCACCGCGTCGGCGGCGGCCTGGAGGTGCACCTGCGCCTCGGTGGGGCACGAGGAGGTCACCTTGGGCGGGAGCTCGGCTGCCAGCCCGCCGGGGACGTCGTCGGCGCGGGCTTCCCGGACGACCACAAGGGGCAGGCCGAGCAGGGCCGCGAGGAGCAGGGCGCGGGGCAGGGCGCAGAGGAGGACGGAGGGTCGCTGGGCCATCTGCGAAGAGTAGCAGAAGGTGTCTCCGGGGCCCCCGCGGCAGCTGCTCCCGTCCCGTCGCCTTCGCGGCCACCCGTCCCTGGCGTCCTGCGGACCGGAGCCTGGCCCGTCGGCAGCGGCAGCGCCGCAGTTGCATCGGCCCCCCTCGACGCGCGAGAACCGCGCTCGTGCCACCGCCCACGCTCCTGCTCTGCTCCGCTTCTCCGCGCCGCCGCGACCTGCTCTCGGGGCTCGGCCTGCAGTTCGAGGTCCTCGCGCCACACCTCGACGAGGCGCGCCGCCCCGGTGAGCCGCTCGACGGCCTCGCCGAGCGGCTCGCGCGCGAGAAGGCGCTGGCCGGCCTCGCGCTCTTTCGTGCGCGCGCTGGCGGCACGCCGTCCGCCGAGCCCGCGCCGGCCGGCCCGGTGCTGGCGCTCGCGGCCGACACGGTGGTCACGCTCGACGGCGAAGAGCTCGGCAAGCCGCGGGACCGCGACCACGCCCGCGGCTTGCTGGCGCGCCTCTCGGGCCGCACGCACCAGGTCACCACCGGCGTCTGCGTGGTGGCCTCCGGGGCCGGGGTGGGGGGCGACGCGCTCACCTCGTGCTCGGTGCACACGGCAGTGCGCTTCCGCGCCATCGGCAGCGACGCGCTCTCCTGGCTCGCCTCCACCGGCGATGGCGACGACAAGGCCGGCGGCTACGGCGTGCAGGGCCTCGCCGGTGCCTTCATCGACCGGCTCGAGGGCAGCTTCACCAACGTGGTGGGCTTGCCGCTCACCGAGACGCTGGCGCTCCTCGAGGCGGCCGGACTCTCGCTGCCCTGGAGCCCGCGAGGCCGCGCTGGGAGCGGGGCGCAGCGATGAGCGGCCAATCGGCGCAGGCAGCGGACGTGGAGGCGCAGGCGGTCGCCGCGCGGCTCGCCGAGGTGCAGGCGCAGATCGTGCGCGCAGCCGAGGCCGCGGGGCGCGAGCCCGCCAGCGTGCGGCTGGTGGCGGTCAGCAAGCTCAAGCCCGCTTCGGCGGTGGCCGCGGCGCTCGCTGCGGGGCAGGTGCGGTTCGGCGAGAACTACGCGCAGGAGCTGCAAGAAAAGTCTGACACTTTTGCCGCGCGCGCCGGCCCGCAGCCCGAGTGGCACTTCATCGGCGCGCTGCAGGGCAACAAGGCGAAGGTGGTGGTGGGGCGGGCCGCGCTCATCCACACCTGCGACCGCCTCTCGCTCGCGCGCGAGCTCTCCAAGCAGGCGCAGAAGCGGGGCGCCGGCTTCGTGCAGCCCGTCCTGCTGGAGGTGAACCTCGCCGCCGAGCCGCAGAAGGGCGGCTGCCTGCCCTCGGCCTTGCTGGGGCTCCTGCGCGAGGTCGCCGCGCTCCCGGGCCTTCGCTGCGACGGGCTGATGGCCATCCCGCCCGCCGAGGGAGATCCGCGGCCCCACTTCCGCGCGCTGCGACTGCTGCGCGACGAGGCCCGCGCCGCCGGGCTCGCCGATTCGTTAGCCGAACTATCGATGGGCATGAGCGGCGACTACGCCGCCGCCATCGCCGAGGGGGCGACGCTGGTGCGGGTCGGGACCGCCATCTTCGGAGCGCGGACCTGAGCGGGCCCAACCCTCCACCCGCTGCGTCGCGCCCAGGCCCCCGCGCGGTTCCTCTCTGGGCGTGGCTGGGCATCGCGCCGTGCGGGCTCGCCACGCTGGCGGCGATCGACCGCGGCACCCTGCTGTACACCGCGCAAGCCACGGCGCAGAGCCCATGGGTGACCGGCCTGCTCGCGATGGTCGCGGTCTTGGTGGCGGCGTCCTCCTCGTTCGGCTGCGCGCTCCTCGCGCGCGCCCGTCTGCCGCTGTCTCGCCGCGCGCTCGGCTGCGCGGCCATGGTGGCGGCCACCGCGGGCACTTCTTGGGTCGGCGTGCCCCGCGAACGCGCCGCATCCTGGCGGCGCGTGGTGACGCCCTCGGGAAAGCTCTCGGTAGAGCTGCCGGGCCCCGCCGTCTTCAGCGAACGCGACGCGCCCGGGCCGCGAGGCGGCGCGCTGCAGCGCGAGACCACGGTGCGCGCCGCCGGGCTCTTGTTGGTGCTGCAGGAGCGCGAGGAGAACACCCCCGACGAGGCCGAGGCGCTCCTTCAGCGGACCCGCGCGGAGCTGGTCGCGGGAGGCGCGCAGGTGCTCGCCGAACGGCGCGAAGGCGGCGACCTGCTGTTGACCGTGCGCGCCGAGGTCCGCCGCTACCGGGTGCGGGTCCGTGCGCGCCCGCCGCTGCGCTGGGTGGCGACCGCGGGTCCCGAGGGCGTCAATGACGCCGCCCTCGAGCGCTACCTGACCAGCCTCCGAGCAGAGTAGGCCTGCGCTCCACGGCGGCCCGCGTCCGGGCGTGGCGCTACGCCGCCCGCTCGAGGTCGAGCACCCTCCCTGACCTCCGGAGCGCCGGCAGGTACGCCAGGTCCACCTTCGCGATGTGCTCGGTGAGCCAGTTGCCCGTGAACTCGGTGACCTCGGACGCCCCGAGCCGCTCGCCCGCGTCGGCCCGCTTGCGGAAAGCAGCCACCTTGGCCTCCAGCGCCCGGCGCAGCGCCTGGTGCTGCGGTAGCTGCTGGTAGCCCGCCTCCGCCATCATCCGCTCCTCCTCGGCGAAGTGGCTCTTCGTGTAGTCCGAGAGCAAGCCGATCAGCTGGCTGACGGCGTGCGCCTCCCTGCCCTCCTGCAGCGCCTCATGGAGCAGGTCTACGGGGAAGAGGAGCTCCTTGTGCTGCTGGTCGACCGCACCGAGGCGGTCCCAGATCCCCAACTGAGCTGCCGTCACGCGCACGGCGCAGCGATTCGCCGCAACAAGCGGGTCGCTGCGCCGGTTCGCTCCGGGCACAACTCCGTGCACACTCTTCATGGAGTCCGTGATGCAACTGGAGCAGCCGATGGCCACCCACGAACTGTCTGACACTTTGCAAGGCTCGCCCCGTGCGGGGCAGAGCGACTACGCGCGGGTCGAGCGGGCGATCCGCTTCCTGGTGGCAAACCAGGAGCGGCAGCCCTCGCTGGAGGAGACGGCGGCGGTGCTGGGCCTGTCGGAGTTCCACTTCCAGCGGCTCTTCCAGCGGTGGGCGGGCGTCAGCCCCAAGCGCTTCCTGCAGTACCTGACGGCAGAGCGGGCGAAGGCGCTCTTGCGCGAGTCGCAGAGCGTGCTGGAGACGAGCGGCGCGGTGGGCCTGTCGGGCCCGGGGCGGCTGCACGACCTGTTCCTCTCGCTCGAGAAGCTGACGCCCGGCGAGTACAAGGCGCGCGCCAGCGGGCTGACGGTCGAGTGGGGCGAGGAGGAGACCCCGCTCGGAACGGCGCTGCTGGCAGTGCTCGGCGGCGCGGCGGTGTTCGTCGGGTTCTACGGCGCTCCGGAGGCCTTCGAAGGCGAGCCCGCTGGCGCAAGCGACGCGCCTCCTACAGGTCCTGCCCGCCGCTCGCCCGCCTCTGGGAGCGCGGCCGCTGGTCGTGCAGCAGCGGTCGTAGAGCTGCGCGGGCGCTTTCCGGGCGCTGCGCTGGTCGAGAGGCCTGCGGCCGTGCGCGCGCTCGGGGAGCTCTTGCGCGAGCGGCTCGCGGGCCGCCCGGGCGAGCCGATCGGCGTCCTGCTCAAGGGCACCCCGCTGCAACTCAAGGTGTGGGAGGCGCTCCTGCGCATCCCGAGCGGGCACCTGGTGAGCTACGGCGACGTCGCGCGCCTCGCGGGCTCGCCCTCGGCCGTCCGCGCGGTGGGCACGGCGATCGGCGCGAACCACCTGGCCTTGCTGATCCCTTGCCACCGCGTGCTGCGGGCCACCGGCGCCTTCGGCGGCTACCGCTGGGGGCCCGCGCGCAAAGCCGCCCTGATCGGCCGCGAG
>JAYWAO010000165.1:0-16306 GCA_043782365.1 Deltaproteobacteria bacterium | reverse complement strand
GCGGGCGAGCACGGTGAAGATCTCCTCGTGGGTCATCGCGAGGCAGAGGTCGGCGCCCTTGCGGTCCTTGAGGCGGAACATGTTGTCGCCCATCACCGACCAGCGGCCCGACTCCTCCCAGATCTCGCGCGGGTTGAGCGCCGGCAGGTA
Source organism: Deltaproteobacteria bacterium (assembly GCA_043782365.1). Lineage (GTDB taxonomy): Bacteria > Myxococcota > Myxococcia > Myxococcales > 40CM-4-68-19 > CAIWCD01. Next base: position 16,156 of record JAYWAO010000165.1, on the reverse strand, counting down.
GAACTCCTGCGCGCCGATGCGGTTCATCTCCTCGCGGACCACCTCGGTGATCTTGAGGATCGACCGCTGCCCGAGCGGGAGGATCGAGTAGAGCCCGGCCGAGAGCTGCCGGATGAAGCCCGCGCGCACGAGGAGCTGGTGGGACGCGACCTGGGCGTCGGCGGGGACTTCCTTCAGCGTGGGGAAGAACGAGCGGGACATGCGCATGGTGGACTCCTGAGCGGGTGCGGCGGCGCTGGGTGCGACCAGACCTGTGAGAAATTCTGCAGGTGATTCTGCAGCCTGATGCGTCGGGGTGAGGAGCGATCTGCGCGTCGGATCTGCCCACCGGGAGCCCCGGCAAATGCCGGGGCTAGAAAAACGGCCGCCCTCCGCGCTGCGTCCGCAGGCGACCAACCGATGAACCGTGACACCCTGGCTTGCAACGGCTGCCGACTATTTGGTCCGCAGCCCCCGAAGGGGGCGGTTGTACTTCTAGCCCCGGCATTTGCCGGGGCTCCTCATTGGCGCCCTGATTTGAGGCCCTCCCCTACCCCTTCGTCAGCTCGCGGTCGATCGCTTCCTTGAACTGCTCGTACGGCACCGCGCCGTTGATGAAGACGCCGTTGACGAAGAACGCTGGCGTCCCTTGCACGCCGCTGTCCGCGCCGGCCTTCTGGTCGGCGTCGACGAGGGCCTTCTTCTCGCCGCTGTCGAGGCACTTCTCGAACTTCGCCATGTCGAGCCCGAGCGCCTTGGCCGACGCCTTGAGGTCGGGTACCAGGAGCTTCGCCTGGTCGGAGAACATCTTGTCGTGCATCTCCCAGAACTTGCCCTGGTCGTGGGCGCAGGCGCCCGCCTCGGCGGCCTTCTCGGCCATCGGGTGGAAGTCGAGCGGGAAGTTGCGGAAGACGATCTTCACCTTGTCGCCGTACTCCTTCATCACCTTGTCGATGGTCGGGACCACGCGCGAGCAGTACGGGCACTGAAAGTCGCTGAAGGCGATGATGGTGACCTTGGCGGTGGCCGGACCCTTGGCCGGGCCCTTGGCCTCCACCTCGATGCGCGGCAAGTCTGGCGCGGCGAGCGACACCTTCACGCCGTGCGCCGCGCGGAGCTGCTCGAGCATCTTGCCGATCGCGTCCTTGGCCTTCTGCTGCTTCAAGAAGGTGGCGATGCGCGGCCCCATCTCCTCGAATGACTTGCCGCCCATCTGGCTGGCGTTCTCCTCGTAGAAGGCCTTCAGCTCGGCGTCCGGGGGCGCGGGCGTGTTGGTGAAGAACTCCTTGAACCAGTCGTCGCTGGACTTGCCGGACTTCTTGGCTTCGCCCTCGATGAGGCGCTCGGAGATGAGGTTGTCGAGCGTCTCCTTGCGCAGCTCGTAGACCTTGGTGAGGTACTCGGCCTCGGCCTGGCGCACCTTGGTGCCGACCTTCTTGTCGAGGTCGCCGTAGGTGATGGGCTGCCCGTCGACCACGGCCACCTGCGCGCCCGGGTCGATCGCCTGCGTCTTCTGGACCGAGGGGGGCTGGGCCGACTTGGTGGCGCCCGACGAGCAGGCCATGAGCGCGAGGCCACTGAGCCAAACGAGAGCGGCGAGGGGCAAGGACCGCAGGTGCAAACGACGGCTCTTCATGAGACTCTCCAGAGAGGGACGGGGGCGTTCGAAGCGGCGCACCCTATGGCTCGGCGCGTCTTGCGTCAACCGGGGCCAAGATGCGGCTCCAGACTTGGGTCCGGGGCCTTTGTGCGCCGAGGGAAAAATGCCCTACGAAAATCCAACGCGCGAGGTGCTCCGAGCCTTCCTCGAGCGGATCCGTACCATCGCGGTGATCGGGCTCTCCCACGACCCGGACCGGCCCTCCTTCGGGGTGGCGATGTACCTCCAGGAGCAGGGCTACCGGATCATCCCGGTGCGGCCCGGCGGGGGCGAGGTGCTGGGTGAGAAGGTCTACGAGCGGCTCTCGGACGTGCCCGTGCAGGTGGACGTGGTGAACCTCTTCCGGGCGCCGCGCTTCGTGGCCGGGCACGTCGACGACGCCATCCTGGCCCGGGCGCCCGCCATCTGGATGCAAGAGGGCGTGGTCGATCATGAGGCTGCGCGGCGGGCCCACGAGGCCGGGCTGTTCGTGGTGATGGACCTGTGCATCCTGAAGGAGCACCGGCGCGCCCGGCTCGGCTGAGCCCGACCAGCCGCCGAAGGCGCGCAGCGAATTTTTCCCCCTTCGCGGGGACCGACCCTGGACAACGCGCTGCCTCCGTGATCTGTCTCCGAGCGCATGCCCTACCAGCCCACCGCCGCCTCCTATCTGGTCCCCGAAGACGACGCATCGGGCGTGGTCGTCACCGCCGGCAACCTCCTCGCGGTGCTGCAGGCGGCGCTCGACCAGGGCGAGGTGGAGCTGGCGAGCCGCCTCTACGAAGAGAGCGGCCACCCGGTGGCCGACAGCCTGCTCGCCGCGCTCCTCAGGCGCCCCGGCCCGCTGCGCGCCAAGGCGGCGAAGATGTTCGCGCTCGCCCGCGACTTCGGCCGCGCCGCGCAGGTGCACGAGGCCTCCGCCGACTGGGCCGCCGCCGCGCAGCTCTACGAGGAGGCGGGCGAGTTCGCCGCCGCCGCCAGGTGTCACCTCGAGGCTGGCGAGCACCGCCGCGCCGCCGAGTGCCTCGACTCGGTGGGCGAGCACCTGCGCGCCGCCGCCCTCTACGACGCGCTCGGCGAGCACGAATCCCAGGCCGACTGCCTGGTGCGCGCGGGCCACCACGCCGCCGCGGCCGCGCTCTTCCGGGGGCTCGGCAACGGGCGGGCCGAGATGGACGCGCTCTCCCGCGTCGGCGACGACGACCCCGCAAAGGGCCCGTCGGTGCGCCGGCTCGCGGCGCTCTACATCCAGCGCAACCGGCTCTCCGAGGCGACCCAGCTCTGCATCGGCGCGCTGCGCGACTCGGTGCCCTGCAAGAGCGACCTCGAGCTGCACCGCCTGCTCCACTCGCTCTTCGAGCGGCAGGGCCTCGCCAACGAGGCGGCCCGGCTTCAGCTGCGCCTCGACCGGCTGGCCAGGAGAGCGGTCGACACCATCCCCGACGCCGCGGCGCCCGTCTTGCCGGCACCGCAGGCGCCGCAGCAGACACCGCCGCAGGCCGCGCTGCAGAAGACGATGCAGTTCCAGGCCCACGCCGCGGTGCAGGACGCGCTCGCCACCGAGCCTGGCGTGCTGCTGAAGTCCTTGAAGCCCGTCGCCGAGAGCGCGCCCTCCGATTCCGCAGCCGAGCTGGCCGCGCAGCCGCAGGAGTCATACACTTTCCTCAAGGCGCTCCCGCTCTTCTCCCGGCTCAAGCTCGAGGACATGACCGCGCTCCACCGGCTGGGCGTCGAGGTGGAGTTCCAGCCCGAGGAGCTCGTCGTCGAGGCGGGCGTGCCCGCGCCCGGGCTCTTCGTGCTGATCGAGGGGTCCGCCGAGGTGGTGGCGCTCGGGTCCGAGGGCGCGCGGCACCTCAACACGCTGGGCCCGGGCGACTACCTCGGCGAGATCTCGATGCTGTGCAACTCGCTCACCTCGGCCCGGGTGGTGGCGACCACCTGGGTGCGCTCGCTGCAGATCCCGCGGGCGCAGTTCGAGCGGTTCCTGGTGACCCACCCGGGAGCGGCGCTGCGGATCTACCGGCTGTTCGCCGAGGGGCTGGCGAGCCGGGTGCGGGTGCTGTCCTTGGGGTAGCCGGAGCAGGTCGCAGGGGTGGCGCGCGATCGCCGCTTGGGTTCGGCGTCTGGATGCTGCTCTCGGCGGTGGGCATCGCGCTCTTCTGGTGGGTGCCGGCGGGCCACCCGCTCGCGGACGGCGCCTGCCTCGCGCTGATCGGCTTTGCCGTCTACGGGCCGCAGTTCCTGCTGGCGGGGTTCGTCACCGACCTCGCCTCGCCCAAAGCGGCGGCCACCGCCATCGGGCTCACCGGAGTGTTCGGCTACGCGGGCTCGGCGCTGTCGGGCGTGGGCACGGGCTACTGCATCGACCACTTCGGCTGGGGAGGCGCGTTCTCCTTCTGCGGCGCGATGGCGCTCGTCGGCGCGCTGCTCGCGCTGCCGCTGTGGAACGTGCGGGCCCGCCGGCCCGGCGACCTGCCGGCTGCGTCACCGCTGTAACTCGCGCTGCCCATCATCCTCAACCTGGCAGCCCGTCGCGCTCAGGCCTCGCGCACCGCGGCCTGCCCCGCGAGCGCCGCCGCGGCCTTCTCCACCTCGAGCGGCGCCCCATAGAGATATCCCTGCGCGTGCCCGCAGCCGAGCTTCAGCAGCGTCTGCGCCTGCGGCTCCGTCTCCACCCCCTCGGCCACCACCTCGAGGCCGAGGTTCTTGCCCAGCATCACCAGCGTCTCGACGATGCGCCGGTGCTTCTCCTCGGTGATCTGCCGCACGAACGAGGCGTCGATCTTGAGCACGTCGATCGGCATCCGGTGCAGATAGCTGAGGCTCGAATACCCGGTGCCGAAGTCGTCGAGGCAGAGCTTGAGCCCGAGCGCCTTCAGCCGGGTCAGGCAGCGGTGCGCCTCGGCCTCGTTCTCCACCAGGACGGTCTCGGTGATCTCCAGCCGCAGCGTGCGCGGGTCGAGCCCGGTGCGCGCGAGGATGCCCTCCACCTGCTCCACCAGATCGGGCTGCAGGAGCTCGCGCCCCGAGAGGTTCACCGAGATGGAGAGCGGCTCTTCGCGCGGGTGGGCGTCTTGCAGCGCGCGCATGGTGGTGCAGGCCTCCTCGAGCACCCAGCGGTCGAGCAGGCCGATCAGGCCGGTCTCCTCGGCGAGCGGGACGAACTCCGAGGGCTGGATCCAGCCGCGCTTCTGGTGGTTCCAGCGGGCGAGCGCTTCGAAGCCCACGATCCTGCCGTGGGCGAGCGTCACCACCGGCTGGTACATCACGCACAGCTCGTGCCGGTCGATGGCGCGCCGCAGATCGTTCTCCATCTGCAGCGTGGCGACGGCCTCGTCGTGCATCTCGATGTCGAAGATGGCGTGCTTCGCCGTCCCGTGCCCCTTGCCCTTGGCGCGGTACATCGCCGTGTCGGCGTCGCGGAGGAGGTCCTCGGGCCGCTGGTCGCGGCCGCCCATCGCGATGCCGATCGACGCGGAGCTGTAGACCTCCTGGGTGGCGTGCTCGCCGTCGCCCGTCAGCGCGAAGGGGAGCGCCAGATCGCGCTGGACGCGGTCGGCGACGCAGGCCGCCTCGGGCGCGTCGCGCACACCCTCGACCAAGACGGCGAACTCGTCGCCGCCGAGGCGCGCGACGGTGTCGCCCGCGCGCCGGCTGCGATCGAGACGCTTGGCGATCTGCACCAGCAGGCTGTCGCCCGCGCGGTGGCCGAGCGAGTCGTTGACGTACTTGAAGCGGTCGAGGTCGAGGAAGAGCACCGCGAAGCCGCTCCCGCCGCGGCCCCGCGCGCGCGCTTGCGCCTGGCCGAGCCGCTCCATGAAGAGCGCGCGGTTGGGCAGACCGGTGAGCCCGTCGTAGAAGGCCGCGTGCCAGAGCCGCTCCTCGGCGCGCAGCCGCTCGGTGACGTCGCTGGCGACGGTGAGGCGCGCTTGCTGGCCTTCGAAGTCGATGTCGTGGTCGGTGACCTCGACGTCCATCAGGCCGCCATTGGCCTTGCGGTGGCGCAGCACCGAGGCGCCCGTCTGCGAGGCAGGCAGCGCGGGCCCAGTGCGGGCGTCGGCCACGTGAAGGTCGCTCGCGACCATCCGGCCGAACTGCTCGCGCGAGTAGCCGTAACGCTGGACGGCCGACTCGTTCACCGCCAGGAAGCGGCCCGTCTCGGCGGCGGCGACCCACATCGGCTGCGGGCTCGACTCGAAGAGCAGCCGGTAGCGCTCCTCGGAGGCCTTGAGCGCCTCGACCATCCGGTTCTTCTCGGTGACGTCGCGCACCGACATCCAGACCGCGCGCCGGCCGCGGTACTCGACGGGGCCCGCGCTCACCTCGACGACGATCCGCTGCCTGTCCTTGCGCAGGTGGCGGCTCTCGAAGTGGTTCTCGCGGCCGAGCAGCACCTCGCGCAGGCGGCCCCGCTCCACCAGCGGGTCGGCCCAGAGGCTCTGCAGCGGCAGCCCGAGCAGCTCCGCGCGGGGCCTGCCGTAGAGGGCGCAGGCGCGCAGGTTCGCGTCGAGCACGGTCTCCTCTTCGGGGTCGGCCACCACGATGCCGTCGTGGGCGCTCTCGAACAGGGTGCGGTACTCGCGCTCCGAGCGGCGCAGCGCGTCCTCGGCCGGCTTGCGCTGGAGGATCCGGCCGAGCTCGGCGCAGGCGAAGGTGATCACCTCGAGCAGCGGCTCGGCGGGGCGCACGGGCGCGGCCGAGAAGAACTCCAGCGCCGCAAACAGCCGCCCGCCCGCCAGCACGGGCACCAGAAACACCGCGCGCACGCCGGTGGCGAGCGCCTCGGCCTCGTCGAGCAGGGTCCAGTGCGGACGCATCGCGGGGGTCGCGCGCGGACCGGGCAGGTGCCGGCGCCGCTCGGCGAGGGCCCGCAGCGCGGTGAGCCGCTCAGCCTGCACGAGGTGCCAGAAGGTGCGCCCTGCGAGCTCGGCGGCGTCCTCGGCGAACTGCAGGCGGCCCGCGAGCCAGCCCGCGTGGTTGCAGAGCAGGGCCAGCGTGCGCCGGAGCGCCTCCTCGATGGTGGGCGCTTCGTCGGCTGCCTCGGTCAGCGAGGCGAGCAAGAGGAGGCGGCGCCCGGGTGCCTCGTCGGCAGGTACTGCGTAGAGCTGTCCTGGCTTGGAGGGCATCCGTCCGCACTGTAGTTCGGCATCCCCGTACGCCCGCAAGTACCCGCATCCCCACCCGCACCTACCCGAGAAGAGCGAGGCGGTGCGGCCTACGCGACCTCGAGGCCCGCAAACCCCGGCACGCTCTCGAACAGCGCCGACAACTCGCGCTCCTCGTGCAGCCGCACCACCTCGCAGGAACCCGGTTCGCCGAGCGCGCGCCGCACCAGCTGGTGATTCAGCGCGTGGCCCGACTTCACCGCCTCGAGCCGGCCGATCACCGGCATCCCGAGCAGCGCGAGGTCGCCGATGGCGTCGAGGATCTTGTGCCGCACGAACTCGTCGGGGAAGCGCAGCCCCTCGGGGTTCAAGATGTTGAAGTCGTCCACCACCACGGCGTTCTCGAGCGACCCCCCCTTGGCGAGGCCGGCCGCGTGCAGCCGCTCCACATCGCGCTTGAACCCGAACGTCCTCGCCCGCGCGATTTCGCGCTGGAACGACTTCTCCGAGAGCTCCAGCTCGAACCGCTGGTCGGTGATCAGCGGGTGCTTGAAGTCGATGGTGTAGCGGCAGGCGAAGCCGCGCGCGGGCACCAGGCGGGCGAGCTTGTCGCCCTCCTGCACCACCACCGGACGCTTGACGTGCAGATAGCGCCGCGCGGCGCCCTGCTCGCGCACGCCGGCCTCGCGGATCAGCTGGACGAACCGGGCAGAGCTGCCGTCGAGGATGGGGACCTCGGGCCCGTCCACCTCGATGCGCGCGTTGTCGATGCCGCAGCCAGCGAGCGCCGCCATGAGGTGCTCGACGGTGCCGACCCGCGCCGCGCCCTTGCCGAGCGAGGTGTTGAGGGTGGTGTCGACCACGAACTCGGCCAGCGCCGGGATCTCGACGCGCGCTTGCAGGTCGACGCGCTCGAAGACGATGCCGGCGTCGGCCCGCGCTGGGCAGAGCGCGAGACGGACATTCGCGCCCGAATGGAGCCCCACCCCCTCGAGCGAGACGCGCTGTTTGAGGGTGCGTTGGCGGAACGGATGCAGGTCGAGCAAGAGTCCCCTCCCCGGGGGTAGTGGATCCAACTTTCGGCGTCGGCCGAGACACTTAGCAAGACACGCGCCGCCACCCGAAAGACAAAGACGGGATCACGGCTTCGGCAGTACGTTCTTGGTCTTCCCCGTTATTACGTACAGTTAGACTCGACATCGGTTAGACCACCACAGGACTCTCGGCGGCCCCATCGGCGGCCAGAAAGTGGACCACGGGCGCGCTCGCTGTGACATCGGTGTCGCACTCCGCCGCGACGGAATGACGCGACGAGCCGCGCCCTTCTAACTGCCTTCCAGGTGCCGTGCAAGCGCGCGCTCATAGGCGGGGGCGTCGATCGGCTTCTTCGCCAGCTCCGCGCGCTTGCCCACCACTTCGAAGGCGCGGTCGAGGATCTCGGCGAACCGGCGGCAGTCGTCGCGCAGCCGCTGCGCCCGCAGCGCAGAGCTTTCGCCGCGCCTTCCGCTCCAGCCCTCGAGCAGGTCGAGGAAGCGGTCGAACAGCTCGCGGTCCGAGTGGCGCAGGAGCTGGTAGCCCACGTCGCGAAACTCGGTGGCGAACTTGCGCAGCGGCTCGGCGGCGCCGATGGCGGGCTGCGGAGCTTCGAGGCGCAGGGCGGTCGCGCGGCACATCTCGCGGAAGACCCAGAGGTCGCGCCGCAGCCGCTCGGACAGCTCGTAGCGGGCGCTCTCGTCCTCGAAGAGCGCCGCCCGGTCCAGCCCCTCGTCGAGGGCGAAGGCGATGGCGCCGATGGCGTCCTTGGTGGCGGCCACCAGCCGGTCGCGGGTGTCGTCGAGCTGCCTGCGGTCGGTGAGCGGGGCCGCCAGGATCGGGGCCACCTGCGCGAGCGCCTCGCGGATGGGCGTGGCGGCTGCCCTGCCCGCCTGCGCTGCGTGGCCGACGCCCTCGGGGGTGGCGCAGAGCCGCGGCAGATCGCCCTCGAGGTAGCCGATCAGGGCGAGCAGCTCGCTGCGCACCAGCGCGAGGATCACCAGCACCCGGCGCGTGTGCGGCGTGGGCGGCGCGGGGACGTAGCGCAGGGAGCGCAGCGAGCGGAAGGCCGCCAAGAGCGCCAGCGCGAACGCCCGGCGCTTCTTCTCGTCGCCCACCGAGCGGAGCGCCTCGAGCAGGCGCACCGAGCCGACCCGGTCGTACTCGCCGCGGAACTCCAGCGCCGCGGGCGGGCAGAAGTAGCGGCTGACGAAGAGCTCGTGCTGCAGCGCCCGGCCGACGTCGAGGAAGAGCGTCTGCGGGGCGAAGTCGAGCCGCAGCAGGTGGTCGAGGATGCCCTGGTGCGCGATCAGTCCGGAGCGCAGGAGGAAGAGGCTCTCCTCGGGCGTCCGCTGCTCGCGCAGCTCCGCGCCCAGCCTCGCCCGCGCGCGGTCGTCGGCGAGCGAGCCCTCGACGAAGCTGCGGAAGAGGAGCGCCTGCTCCTGGCGCTGCAGGATCAGCCGGCGCGAGAGGTGGATGGCGCGGTGGATGGCGTCCCGCGCGGCCTTCAGCTCGTCGCGGAAGTCGCGCTCGGTGGCCGGCGGCTGGTCGCCGAAGAGGTTGCGCAGGTTGAAGAAGCGGTCGAGCCCGCGCAGCAGCATCTCCAGCTCGAAGAGGATCTCCTCGCGGCCGGAGATCTCCAGCGTGCGGATCCACCGCTCGCGCTCGGCGAGGTAGACGGCGCGGACGCGCTGCGAATCGCGCATCAGCTCGAAGAAGAAGTCCTGGGCGACGGAGCGGCGATCCATGCGGAGCGATTGTCGATCGAACCGGGGAAGGAAGCGAATTTCCCTCTCAGGCGACCGGTGGGCGCTGGTGCTACTCTTTGGGGGTGCAGAGTTCTTCCGGGGTGCTCAGCGCTGCCCATCGCCGCCCCGCTCGCACCGCCGAGCCACTCCTGGCGCCGCTCTCCACCGATCTGCTCGGCAGCGAGCTTCGCTACTACGCGGTGCAAGGCGGTGAAGAAATCGACCGATGGACGGGTCACATCGCCTTGGTGCATCGGTCCACCGACCATGGACTTGCGTGAGGCACGCCCGGCGCTCGCCCCCCGGCAGGTCCAGTGGCTCCGGCCCGTCGACCTGCTAGCGCTGGCGTTCGCCTGTGCGCTCCTCGCGCTGGCGCTGCTGGCCCGCGCGCAGGGCATCCCTGGCGCGGGGGCTGCGGCGCTGCGGCTCTGCTGGTCGGTGGCCATCCTGCTCACGCTGCGCTCGGTGGGTTGGCTCCATGAAGGTCGCCTCGCGGGCCTGCTCGCCACCGTGGCGCCGATCGCGCTGGCGCCCGTGGACTGGGCCCTCGACCCGATCTGCGACCTCGTCAACCCGCGCCTGCGCGACGGCGCGCTGCTGGCGGCCGACCGCTTCCTCTTCGGCGAGACCCCGGGCGTCTTGCTGCAGCACCTGCTCTCGCCGCTGCTGACCGAGGCGCTGCTGGTCGGCTATCTGAGCTACTTCGGCCTGCTGCTCGCGCCGATCGCCCTCCTCTGGCTGCGCCGCGACGAGGCGAGCCTCGACCGGTATGTCCGCCTGCTGGTGGTGCTCTTCGTCACCAACCTGACGTTCTATCTGCTGGTGCCGGCGGTGGGGCCCCGGTTCTTCATCCCTGGCGCGTTCGCGTCGCCGCTGCACGGGGTCCTCCTCGGCGACTGGATCCATGGGCTCTTCCTCGACACGCCGTTCTTCCGCGACTGCTTCCCCTCGGGCCACACCGCCGGGACGCTGCTCGCGCTGGTCTTCTGCTTGCGCCGCCTGCGCGGCTGGTTCGTCACCGCGCTGCCGCTCTCCCTGCTCTGCGTGAGCGCGACCGTGCTCTGCCGATACCACTACGGCGTCGACCTGCTCTGCGCGCTGCCGCTCGCGGCGTGGGCCTGGGCCGCGTCGGGCGCGCTGCCCTCGGCGTTCGCCAGCGCGGAGCGGCCCGCGGAGCTGCGCTCGTGAGCGATAGCCCCGCGGGGCCGGTCGAGCGCGCCTCGCGCAGGCTGGTGCCGTGGCTGATCTCCCGCCGGCGGCGCGTCCTCTGGGCCGCGCTGGCGCTGAGCGGGCTGTCGCTCTTCTTCTCCGTATTACTCTATTCCGATCTGCGCTCGGGGATCGAGGAGCTGCTCCCCGAATCGGCGCCCAGCGTGGTGGCCGCGCGCACCTTGAGCGGCAAGCTGCGCAGCTTCAGCCGGCTCTCGGTGGTGCTCGAGGGCGCGCCGGGGGCGGGAGACGCGCTCGCCCGCTTCGCCGACGACCTCGCGCCCCGGCTGCGCGCGCTCCCGTCCGGGCTGGTGGAGTCGGTCGACTACCAGACCACCGAGCAGGAGCGGTTCACCCGCCGCTTCGGCGGGCTGCTGCTGCCGCTCCCGAAGCTGCGCGCGCTGCGGGACCAGCTCGCCGCGCGGGTGTCCTTCGCGCAGCGCAGGGTCAATCCGCTGGTGGTGGACCTCGCAGACCTCGAGGAGGAGCCGGCCCCCGGCTCCGCGACCGCTCGCGACGGCCCGCCCGCCGCGCCGCCCGCGGTGGAGCTCCCCGCGGAGGTCGCGCAGGCTGCGCGGTTCCGCGACGGGCGCTTCCAGACTCCCGATGGCCGCCTCCTGGTCCTCCAGGTGCGCCCGCCTGACGCCTCGACGGAGGCGGGCCGCAACGCGCGCCTGCTCGAGGCGGTGCAGCGCGAGGTGGCCGCGCTCGGTCCTTCGGGGTACCACCCGTCGCTGCGCATCGGCTACTGCGGCGAGGTGGCCGAGCTGGTCGAGGAGCAGGCGGCCCTGGTGGCCGATCTCGCCTCGTCCACCGTGGTCGTGTTGCTGCTGGTGGTGCTGGCGCTCTACCTCTACTTCCGCAGCTGGACCGTGCTGGCCGCGCTCTTCGGCGCGCTCGCCGTGGGCTGCGCCGCCTGCTTCGGCGCGGGCTTTTTCCTGGTGGGCCACCTCAACGCGAACACGGCCTTCCTCGGCTCGATCGTGGTGGGCAACGGCATCAACGTCGGCATCGTCTTCATGGCCCGCTTCCTCGAGGAGCGCCGCGCGACCGGGTTCGACGAGGCGGTGCGCCGGGCCTGGGCGCAGACGCTCCCTGCCACGTTCGTGGCAGCCTCCGGCGCGGCGCTCGCCTACCTCTCGCTGGCGGCCACCGACTTCCGCGGCTTCAGCCAGTTCGGCGTGCTGGGCGCGGTGGGGATGTCGCTCTGCTGGCTGACCGCCTATCTGCTGCTCCCGCCGCTCCTCGCGGCCCTGCAGTCCCGCCTGCCCGCGCCAGCGCTCCGCAGGCCCGGACTGGCCGGAGGTCTGCTCGCCCGCCTCGCGGAGCGCATCGTCGCGCAGCCGGTCGCCTTCGCGCTCTCGGGCGCGCTGGCGCTCGCCGGCGCCGGCCTCGCGGTGGCCCGCCACCAGGGCCCGATCGTCGAGCTCGACACCTCGCAGCTGCGCGCCAAGAAGAGCCTGGAGAGCGGCGCGCAGCGCTGGTCGATGAAGGCCGACGAGGTGTTCCATTCCTACCTGAACCCGGTGGTGCTGCGCGCGAGCACCCCAGACGGCCTCTCCCGCACGCTCGCCGCGCTCGAGCGCCGCCGGGCCGCGCTGGGTGCGGCCGATCCGCTCGGTGAGGTGCGCAGCCTCGCCTCGCTGGTGCCGCCGCTCGCCGAGCAGGAGGCGAAGCTGGTCCTGCTCCGCGAGGTGCGCGGTCTCCTCAGCGACCAGCTCCTCGCCCGGCTGCCCGAAGAGCAGCGCGAGCAGGCGCTGGAGCTCCGGCCCGCCGCTGACCTGCGGCCGCTGGCCTTCGCCGACCTGCCGGCGCCGCTGCGCCTCGCGCTGACCGAGCGGGACGGCGCGGTGGGCACCCTGGCGCTGCTCTACCCGCGCGAGACCGGCATCCTCGACCTCCGCGCGGCGGGCGCGCTCAAGCAGCTGGTGCGCGCGGCCATCGCTGACGCAGGCAGCGGCGCGCAGGCGGTGAATCCGCTCTTCCTCCTCTCCGACATCGACGAGGCGATCTGGCGCGACGGCCCGCGCGCCACGCTGGTCGCGCTCCTCGCGGTCTGCCTGCTGGTGACCTTCGTGCTGCGCCGCGCCGCCCCGAGCGCGCAGGTGCTGGGGTCGCTGCTCCTCGGCCTCGCAGGCCTCGTCGGGCTGGCGGCGGCAGCGCAGGTGCGGGTGAACTTCCTCAACTTCGTGGTGCTGCCGATCACCTTCGGGATCGGCGTCGACTATGCGATCAACATCGTGCAGCGCCATCGGCAAGAGGGGCCCGGGTCGATGGTGCGCGTGCTGCGCGAGACCGGCAGCGCGGTGGCGCTCTGCTCGGCCACCACCATCATCGGATATGGCAGCCTATGGGTGGCCGATAACCAGGCCTTGGCGGGGTTCGGCGTGCTGGCCTCGCTCGGCGAGGTGACCTGCCTCTCGGCGGCGCTGCTGGTGCTGCCCGCGGTGCTGGTGCTGAGGGAGGGGCGCCGACCCCGGCTCGTCGCAGGGGCGGAGGCGCCCGACCGGGCCGCCTGAGCGGAAAGAGCGGCGTCTATCCGAAGCGCGCAGCGGATCAGCGAGGCATTCGGCCGCGCGGAACGCCTCGTCCATTCGATGACAATCGATTACCATCGCCGCATGTCCAGGCACCCCATCGACGATCAGGCCGATCTGCTCGACATCCCCGCCGCCGCGCGCGAGCCCCGCGGGTGGCACGCCCTCAAGCTGGACCCCGAGCTGATCACCGGCAAGCGCCGCGGCCGGATCGTGCTGGTGACCGCCATCACGCCCACGCCTGCTGGCGAGGGAAAGACCACCACCAGCGTCGGGCTCGTCGACGGTCTGCGCAGGCGCGGCGCGCTCGCGGTGGCGGCGCTGCGGCAGCCCTCGCTCGGTCCGGTGTTCGGCGCCAAGGGCGGCGCGGTGGGCGGCGGCAAGGCGATGCTGACGCCGCAGGAGGGCATCAACCTCCACTTCACCGGCGACATCCACGCGGTCACCTCGGCCCACGCGCTGCTCTCGGCGCTGCTGGACAACCACGTGCACCACCAGAGCGAGCCCAAGCTGTCCGCTGAGCGCATCACCTGGGGCCGCGCGCTCGACATGAACGACCGCGCGCTGCGGTCGATCGAGGTGGGCCTCGCCAAGGGCGGGCCGCGCCGCAAGGAGCGCACCGACATCACCGCCGCCTCCGAGGTGATGGCGGTGCTCTGCATGGCGAAGGACGTGCCCGACCTGCGCGCGCGGCTGGGCCGCATCGTGGTGGGCACGCTCGAGGACGGCAGCCCGGTGACGGCCGAGCGCATCAACGCGGCCGGCGCGATGGCGGCGCTGCTGCTCGACGCCGCGCGCCCCAACCTGGTCAAGACCCTGGAGGGCAGCCCCGCGCTGGTGCACGCCGGGCCGTTCGGCAACGTCGCGCCCGGGACCAGCTCGCTGATCCAGACGCAGCTGGCGCGGCAGATCGCCGACGTCGTCGTCACCGAGGGAGGGTTCGCCTTCGACCTCGGCGGCTTCAAGTTCATCGACCTGCAGTGCCGCGCGGGCGGGTTCCTGCCGGCGGCCATCGTGCTGGTGGCCACCGTGCGCGCGCTCCGCTACCAGGGCGGCTGCGCCGAGTTCGCGAGGCCCGACGCCGAGGCCGTGGCGCGGGGGCTCGAGAACCTCACCGCGCACCTCGAGGCGATGAAGCGCCTCGGGCTGCCGGCGCCGATCGTCGCCATCAACCGGTTCCCCAACGACTCGGCCGAAGAGCTGGCCCTGGTGAAGCGCTGCGCCGAGGAGGCGGGGGCGACGGCGGTCGAGGCGTCGCACTTCACCGACGGAGGCCAGGGCGCCGAAGCGCTCGCCGACGCGGTGCTCGCCAACCTCGAGCGCAACCCGCACGACAGCCCCCACTACCGGCCGGCCTATGACGTTGCCTCGCCGCTGCCGCAGAAGATCGAGGCGCTCGCCAAGACGCTCCTCGGCGCCAGCGGGATCGACCTCTCGCCCAAGGCGCAGGCAGACCTCGCGATGCTGGAGAAGGCGGGGCTCGATGAGCTGCCGCTCTGCCTCGCGAAGACGCACCTGTCAATCTCGGACGACGCCGCGATTCGAGGCCGTCCTGCGCCGTTCGTGCTGCGGGTGACGGGCCTGCGGGCCGCTGCTGGCGCGGGGTTCGTCGTGGTGCTGTGCGGGCCCATTCTCACCATGCCGGGCCTGGCGGCGAGGCCGGCGGCGAGCAACATCGACATCGAGCGGGACGCGAGCGGGAAGTGGCGGGCGAAGGGGCTGGCGTAGACGGAGCGACGCCCAGTCAGGCGGGCAGCCAGGCGCCGTTGGCGGATCCGCGAAGGCCCAAGGCGGTCGCCGTCCCGCTGACTACAGCAGCGCTCCCTGCAGCCCGGCCGGCACCTTGCGGCCGAGGTGCGCGTAGCCCTTCGGGGTGGCCACGCGGCCGCGCGGCGTCCGATAGAGATATCCCTCCATCAATAGGAAGGGCTCATACACGTCCTCGACTGTATCCGATTGCTCGCCTACCGTGGTGGCAATGGTCTCCAAGCCCACCGGACCGCCGCCGAACTTGTCGATCAGCGCGCTCAAGATCTTGCGGTCCATCGGGTCGAGCCCGGCTGAATCGACCTGCAGCCGCACCAGCGCCTTGTCGGCGATCGACTTGGTGATGGTCCCGTCGCCCTCCACCTCTGCGAAGTCGCGCACGCGGCGCAGCAGCCGGTTCGCGATGCGCGGCGTCCCCCGCGAGCGGCGCGCGATCTCGGCGGCGCCGCCCTCCGCGAGCGAGAGCCCCAGCTTGGCAGCGGAGCGGCGGACGATCTCCTGCAGCTCCTCGGGCGGGTAGAAGTCGAGCCGGTTGACGATGCCGAACCGGTCGCGCAGCGGGCCCGTGAGCAGGCCCGTGCGGGTGGTCGCGCCGATCAGCGTGAACTTCTTCAGCGGCAGCTTGATGCCGCGCGCGCCGGCCCCCTCGCCGATGATGATGTCGAAGGTGAAGTCCTCCATCGCCGGGTAGAGGTTCTCCTCGATGGCCGGGTTCATCCGGTGGATCTCGTCGATGAAGAGCACGTCGCGATCGGCGAGCGTCGTCAGGATGCCGGCGAGGTCGCCTTTGCGCTCGAGCGCCGGGCCGCTGGTGACGTGGATCAGGCTGCCCAACTCGGTGGCGATGACATGGGCGAGCGAGGTCTTGCCCAGCCCGGGCGGGCCGCAGAACAGCACGTGATCGAGCGGCTCGCCGCGCTGCCGGGCCGCCTGCACGAAGACGCGCAGGTTGTCGATCAGGTCCGCCTGCCCGACCACCTCCGCGAAGTTCCTCGGCCGCAGCGCTCGATCGAAGCCCGCGTCGTCGCCGAGCGGCTCGGCGGCGATCGGCCGCTGCGGCTGCTCGAGCTCGTCCGGTGGCCGCTCCTTCGTCATCGCCTCGATCGTAGCACGAGCGCAGCCCGGGCCGCTGTCGTGGGA
>JAYWAO010000164.1:0-2135 GCA_043782365.1 Deltaproteobacteria bacterium | reverse complement strand
GCCTGAGGTTCGTCGTGACGGCGGCGACCACCGCGGTGGCGAGCGCGGTGCGGTTGAAGCGGTCCTGCTGGACCACCACCACCGGCCTGCGGCCATCGGGCTCTGACCCTTGCCCGCGGAGGGTGAGCCAGAAGACGTCACCGCAGGAGATCACCAAGCCTCGCGGTCCCACGCGTTGACCTGCGCGAAGAGCGCCGCGTCCCGCTGCTGCGTCCGTGCGGCGCCCTCATCGGCGAAGAGCGCATCGATCCTGCGCCGCACATCGGCGTCCCGGCGGCTGCGGACTGCTTCCACCAGGAGGCGCTGGATGAACCGGCTGCGCGACTCACCGCGCTGCCGGGCGGCGGCGTCCACCAACCCGAGCAGCAGCGGCGGCACCGAGATCGCCGTCTTGCGAGCGGCGCTTCGGGTGGCTGGCTTGCGCTTGGCGGTAGTCATGATGTGACTACCCTACGCTAGTGCGACAAGATGGGAAACCGGGGCCTGGGCAGCTTCGCCGCCACGCTCTCCATCGGCGCCTTCGCCTCCAGCCCCGGCAGCAGCGCGGCCGAGCCCTCCAGCCGCGAGCCGATCTGCACCGCGGGTCCGTCGGCCCCGACGATGCCGCCGACCAGGTCGTAGTCGCCCGCCTGCTCGATCACCACCGGCACGATCTGGCCCGCGCGCGCCTGGCCGCGGTTGACGTAGACCTTGCCGTCGATCTCGGGGGCCTGCCCCTGCCAGCGGCCCTCGAGCAGCAGATCGGTCTCGTCGGAGACTCCCTCGATCAAGACGTCGAGCGTCCTGCCCACCAGCGCCTTCTGGTGCGCCTTGGAGATCTTCCGCTGGATCCCGAGCAGCTTCTTCTGCCGGCTCGCCTTGATCCGCTGCGTGAGCTGGCCATCGAGGTCGAAGGACGGCGTCCCCTCCTCGCGCGAGAACTGGAACACGCCCACCTTGTCGAACTTCAGCTCGCTGACGAAGTCGCAGAGCTGGTCGAAGTCCTCCTCGGTCTCGCCCGGGAAGCCGACGATGAAGCTGGTCCTGAAAGTCAGGTCCGGCACGCGCTCGCGGATCTTGCCGACCAGCTTGCGGACCCACGCCGCGTCGCGGCCGCGCTTCATCCGGCGCAGCACGGGGTCGGCGATGTGCTGCAGCGGCATGTCCAGATACCGCGCCATGTTCGGCTGCTTCGCGAGCGCCTCGATCAGCGCGTCGGGGAAGTCGCGCGGGTAGGCGTAGTGCAGGCGGATCCAGCGCACGGGCACCTCGGCCAGCGCCTGCAAGAGCTCGTGCAGCTTCGGGCGGCCCGGGAGGTCGTGGCCATAGGCCGTCAGGTCCTGCGCCACCAAATTTAGCTCCACCGCGCCGGCCGCCGCCAGCCTGTGCGCCTCGATGAGGATGTCCTTGATCGGCCGGCTGCGCTGCAGCCCGCGCAGCGTGGGGATGATGCAGAAGGTGCACTTGTTGTCGCAGCCCTCGGAGATCTTCACGTAGGCCGTCCACGCCGGCATCGAGTTGCGGCGCGGGGTCTTCGAGTCGGCGATGTAGTCGGGGTCGGGGATGAACGCCCGGTCGCGCTCGCCGCGGATGATCTCGGCGATGCGCGGGTACGCCGAGGTGCCGACGAAGTAGTCCACCTCGGGCATCTCCGCCTGCAGCACCTCGGAGTAGCGCTGGGTGAGGCAGCCCGAGACCACCAGCGCCTTGCACTCGCCGGTCTCCTTGTACTGCGCGTGCTCGAGGATGGCGTCGACCGACTCCTGCTTGGCCTCGCCGATGAAGGCGCAGGAATTGATGACGATCACCTCGGCCTTCTCGGGCTCGTCGACGAGCGTGTAGCCGCGGTCGAGCAGCGTCCCCAGCATCACCTCGCTGTCGACGCGGTTCTTCGGGCAGCCGAGCGAGAGCAGGTAGAGCGTGGGGTTCTTGCTGAGGGCGGTGGCCATGGGGCGCGGCTCTTAGCAGAGAGCGGGGCTCCGGATCAAAGGGGGCCGCGGCGGGCGGGTGCAGATCCCACGAGTTGGGTGGCGGTGATCAAGGTGCACATTCGGACCTGGCACCGACCAGTCGACCAGTCATCTGGGACGCGGGCCTGCGGCCCTGCTAGTACAGGGGCTCCGCCCCCGTACCACCCCCGGCGCGGACTACGGGTG
>JAYWAO010000163.1:0-16430 GCA_043782365.1 Deltaproteobacteria bacterium | reverse complement strand
CTTGCAGGAGACCAGATCGTTGAGGCCGGCGACCTTCGCCTGGCGATAGCCGTGCTTGGAGTACGGGGCGCCGTGGCAGTCCTCGCAGCCCGATACGTTGGCGGCGGAGGTGTAGGGGACCGCGCCATAGACCTTGGCCGCGCTCGCCACGTTGCCGGGGAGCAGATAGTGGCCGGTGGTCGGCGCGGGCACCGCGGAGGCGGTGGTCACGTAGGCGTAGACCATCGCGCTCGTCGAGGTCTCGACGGTGAAGGGCGGGGCGGCCTTGGTGGCGGTGTACTGCGCCCCGTTGCCGTCGGCGCTGAAGCCCTTGAAGTGGATCCCGCTGAAGCTGAAGGTCTTGGCGGTGGTGAAGGTGCCCGTCGCAGTGTCGAAGTAGGTCGCGTAGAACGTCTTGGTGCCGGCGGTGGCCAGCGTGTCGTCGCAGACCGAGCTCGGGCAGAAGTCGGCTGCCGGACGGATGGTAAAGCTCAGGGTGGCGACGGTGCTGGTGCCACTGCCCGTGGTCAAGACGCTGTCGATCGAGAGCGCCAGCTTGCCGGGGACGCCGCTCGTCCCGTTGGTGCCGTTGGTGCCGTTGGTGCCGTTGGTGCCGTTGGTGCCGTTGGTGCCGTTGGCGCCATTCGCACCGTTGGTGCCGTTGGTGCCGTCGGTGCCATTCGCACCGTTG
Source organism: Deltaproteobacteria bacterium (assembly GCA_043782365.1). GTDB lineage: Bacteria > Myxococcota > Myxococcia > Myxococcales > 40CM-4-68-19 > CAIWCD01. Next base: position 15,760 of record JAYWAO010000163.1, on the reverse strand, counting down.
GTGCCGGCGGTGCCATTCGCACCGTTGGTGCCGGCGGCGCCGTTCGCACCTGCGGCGCCTGTGCCGCCTTGCGAGCAGGCCAGGGTGCCTGCGAACGATGCCGTACAGCAGAGGGATGCCAATGCGAGCAGCGGGTGATTCCTTGTCATATCAATCCTCCTCGAGGAAGAGCAGAAGCCGAGTGCAGCGGTTGACGCGCGGTGCAACAACCGCACCCGAAGAACCCCAGGGCGTCGGACAGCGCGGGCCCCTCTGGTGCCTCCGCGGCGGGACGACGGCGGACAGTCTGCGAACTGGCGTCAATATCCATGGTTGGTGTGCCTGCGGCCGGCTGCCCACAGCGGTCCTCGCGCGGCGGAGGCGCCCTCCGCCGCCGCGCAACCCGAGGCTGCAGCTCCTCCGCCCGTGGTGCAGTTCGTGCGCAGAGGACCCTTCGAGGGACCCAGCGCCGCCTCATTTGCGCGCAGCTCCGGGAGTCGATAATTCCGACTACCGAACCCTCGGAGCGCGAGAGAGCGAGGCAGCTCACGCGACCGGCGCAAGGTTGGCGCGCGTCAGGTTGTCTCGTCCGCCAGAAGAGGGAGACCCGCTCGATGGGCGCGGCGGAAACGGCTCGCGTCTCCTGGTCGCGGCCAGGGACTGCAGTTCCCCGGAGGGTAGCGACTGAGGGGGTCGGACATCTGGCTCCTTGAGGGTCCAGGCGATCGGGGCTAAAGCCTGCCCCCTCGATGTCCGCCCCACAGATCAACCCGCTCGCCGTCTGGACGCGCCGGCCGACCACCGCCGTGGCGCGCCTGGGGGGCCGGCCGCTCTTGCTGCTCTCCTCTCGCGACCTGCTGCGGGCCGCGCAGGAGGAGAAGGTGGTCCTGGTGGCCTTCGCCGCCCCCGCGGCACCTGCGATGGCCGGCATCGCCCGGGCCGCCCGCGACTGCGACGCGCCGCTCCTCCTCCTGCGCCCGAGCGGCTCCGCAGAAGAGGCCGGCCCGCAGGAGTCGCGCGACGACGACTGGTTCGTCGAGATGGCGCTGCAGGCCGCCGACGGCCTCCGCTTCCGCGGCCCGATGGCGCTGCTCAAGGAGCCGCCCCGCGCGGGCTGCGCAGTGCCTGCGCGGGAGCGGGTCTTCCGCGAGGTGCAGGCCGGCTTCACGGGGATCGCCGTCTCCGCGCGCGTGGACGATTCGGCCTCAGGCCGCGACGCCGCGCTCTCAGCGGCAGAGGCCTGCCAGCTCGAGCTGGGCCTCGAGGTGATCCCGATCGGTGGCTCGCTGCTCCTCGGCGCCGAGGTCGCGCAGCTCCTGCGCGCGCGCGGCGCGCCGCCCTCCGCGATCCGGCTCACGGGCCACGAGGACGAGGTCGAAGCGCTCGCAGAAGCGCTGGCCGGCATCGCGGTCTCGTCGGCCGATGAAGCCTCCGCGGACACCCTGCGTGCCCGCGGCGTGCAGCAGCTGATCGCCGCCGGTCCGTTCCTCCGCGCCCTGCGCCGCGCCGCGCCCGCCGGGCTCTGGAGCAGGCTGCAGGCCTTCAGCGACGAGCAGGGCGCCACGCTCGAGCAGGCCGCGAGCCGCCACCAGCGCCTGCTGCGCGAGCTGACGCCGGAGCAGCAGGACAAGCTCGAGGCGCTCTGCCACTTCGAGGCGGCTGAGCTCTTGCGCAGAGTAGGCGCCTCCCGCACGGGCGCGCGGCTGGCGGCCCGCGTCGGCAGCTTCATCGGCAGGGAAGAGTAGGTGCGCATCGTCGGCGGGGCAGACCGCGGCCGCACCATCGAATCGGTCCCGGGCGACGCCACCCGGCCCACCGCAGACCGCGTGCGCCAGAGCCTGTTCGACCTGCTCGGCCAGCGCTGCGACGACCTCAAGGTGCTCGACCTCTACGCCGGCACCGGCGCGCTCTCGCTGGAGGCGCTCTCCCGCGGCGCGGCGAGCGCCGTGCTGGTCGAGAGCGCCAAGGCCGCCGCGGAGGTGATCACCGAAAACCTGACGAGGCTGCGCTACCAGGACCGCGCCCGCCTCCTGCGCGACGACGTCTCCCGGGCCCTCGGTGCGCTCGCGGCCCGGGGCGAGGAGTTCGACCTGATCTTCTCCGACCCACCCTACGCAAGGACGGTCGCGCAGGCGACCGCCGACGAGATCGCGCGCCTCGGCCTGCTGACTTCCGGTGGGCGACTGGTGATCGAGCACGGCAAGCAGGAGCCCTCGCCGCGCGCGCCCGAAGGCTGGGAACACGACGAGCGCCGCTACGGCGAGACCTCGGTGACAGTGCTGACACGCGCTTCGGGATAGGTGGACGAGGCGACACGGCCCTTCGGGTTTGATTGACGCCCGGCCCCGCCTCGTCCAGCATGCCGCCCCGTGCGCATCGCCCTCTACCCCGGCTCCTTCGACCCGCCCACCATGGGTCACGTCTCCATCATCCAGCGCGGTCTGCGGACCTTCGACGGGCTCACCGTGGCCGTCCTGGTGAACCCGGCGAAGGACGCGCTCTTCACCGTCCCGGAGCGGGTCGCGCTCCTCGAGGAAGTGATCGGCGACGACCCGCGCGTCACCATCAAGACCTTCTCCGGCCTGCTGGTGAAGTTCGCCCAGCAGGAGGGCGTCGCCACCGTGCTGCGCGGCCTGCGCGCGGTCAGCGACTTCGAGTACGAGTTCCAGATGGCCAACATGAACCGCAAGCTCGATCCCGAGATCGACACGCTCTTCATGATGACCGGGCAGGACTACTTCTACATCTCCAGCCGCTTCGTCCGCGATGTCGCCCGCCTCGGCGGCGACGTCAAGGGCCTGGTCCCGCCCGCGGTCCAGCGGGCGCTGCTCGAGAAGTTCCCCCTCAAGGCACCACCGGACCCCGAGGCAAAGTGATGAGCGGCATCATCGGAGCGCGCACCGAGCAGGTCAGGCCTTCCCCAACCATCGCCATGTCCGCGCGGGCCACCGCCCTGCGCCGCGAGGGCCGCGACATCGCCGGCCTCTCGGTGGGCGAGCCCGACTTCCCCGTGCCGGCCCACGTCGCCGACGCGATGATCGAAGCGATCAAGAAGGGCATGACCCGCTACACCGCCTCCAGCGGCACGCCCGAGCTGCGCGAGGCGATCTGCAAGCGCACGCTCGAGGAGACGGGCCTCTCCTACAAGGCCAACCAGGCGCTGGTCTGCGCGGGCGCCAAGCAGGCCCTCTACAACGCCTGCATGGTGCTGCTCGACCCGGGCGATGAAGTGGTCATCCCCAACCCGTACTGGGTCTCGTACCCGGACATGGTCAAGCTCTCGGGCGGCGTGCCGGTAGATCTGGTGATGACGGCCGCCGGCGGCTGGCAGCCCGACGTCGCGAAGCTCGAGGCGGCCATCACGCCGAAGACCAAGCTGATCATCCTCGGCTCGCCCTCGAATCCCACGGGCGCGGTCTGGAGCAAGGAGACGCTCGCCGGCATCGGCGCGGTGATGCGCAAGCACCCGCGCGTGGTCGCGCTCTGCGACGACATCTACGGGCGCATCCACTTCCCGGGCGGCCGCGCGGTGTCGCTGCTGCAAGTTGCGCCGGATCTGACCGATCGCGTGCTGGTGATCGACGGCTGCTCGAAGACCTACGCGATGACCGGCCTGCGCATCGGCTGGGCGCTCGGCCCGCAGGCCGTGATCGCGGCGATGAACAAGGTGCAGGACGCCTCGACCTCCAACCCCAACTCGGTGGCGCAGTTCGGCGCCATCGCGGCGCTGACCGGTTCGCAGGAGCCCGTCGCGAAGATGATCGCGGCGTTTCACACCCGGCGCGACCGCATGCTCGCCGCCCTCGCCAAGGGCGGGGTCTTCGCGGTGAAGCCCGACGGCGCGTTCTACGTCTTCGCCGACGTGAGTCCGTGGCTCGGCAAGCAGAAGGCCGGCCTGAAGGTCGAGAGCACCTGGAAGCTCTCCGAGATCCTCCTCGAGGAGTTCGGCGTGGCGGCGGTCCCGGGCGCGGCCTTCGGCGCCGAGGGCTACCTGCGGCTCTCCTACGCCACCAGCGAGGCCGAGATCGACAAGGGCGTCGAGCGGATCCACCAGGGGCTCGCCAGCCTCTCGTAGCGCTTTCGTTATCGATTCGGCAATGGCCCGGGAGCACTGATGGCGCGAGACGCAGCGGCCGAGATCGTCGGCTACAACCTCCCCCTCCTCGCGCCCGGCCGCGCGGTGCTCGACCTCGAGGGCCACGACCTCACCCGCGAGGCCGTGCAGCGCAAGCTCGACGCGCTGGCGGTGAGCCCGTTCTCGTTCTTCCGTGGCACCTTCCACTTGATGGCGCGCGACCTCCACCAGGCGCGCGTGCCCAGGGCCGCGCCTTCAGCGCCTGACGGGCTGATCGTCGGCGACCTCCACCTGGAGAACTTCGGCGTCTACCGTGGCGCGGCCGGCGCGCTCTGCTTCGACATCAACGACTTCGACGACGTCGGGTTCGGCCCCGTCGACCTCGACCTGAAGCGCCTCTGCACCAGCGCGCTCCTCCTGCCCGGGCTGGGGCGCGCGCCGCGGCTGGCAGCCGCCAGGGAGGTCGCGCGGGCGTGGGCGGAGGCGCTCCAGCGCGTCGGTGGCCGCTTCCCGATCGCGCCGTTCGACGAGGACAAGGCCGCGCCGCCCGTGGCGGGCCTGCTCGCCGGGCACGGCAAGCACACCCGCGACGCGCTGGTGCAGAAGAACGCTCCGGACAAGGGCCACAAGAAGCTCACCAGCGATTCGAAGCCGCGCAAGTTCGCCCACGTCGGCAGCGCCTGGGTGCACACGGTGGAGAAGGCGCTCGCCGAGTACCGGGAGTCGCTCGAGCAGCTCAAGGTAGACGTCTCGCACGTCTGGGAGCTCCTCGACGTCGCCTACCGCTTCAAGGGCACCGGATCGCTCGGGCGGATGCGGTTCCAGGCGCTGCTCGGGCGCGGCGAGGAGCGGCGTATCCTGGAGATCAAGGAAGCCCGGCCCAGCTGCCTCGACCAGGAGAAGGGCCGTCCCGACACGCCGAACCGCGCGCGCGTGCAGACCGCCTCGATCCGCAGGCTGCAGGGCAGCCCGTGGCCGCGGGTGGCCGGGACCCACCTGGGCAAGGTGTCGGCGCTCTGCCGCGAGGTGCAGGCCGAAGAGGAGAAGCTCGGCTCCGAGCGCTTCGCCGCGGGGCAGGGCGACGACGACCACGCCAGCCTGCTCTCGTACGCGCGGCAGTGCGGCGAGGTGACGGCGCGCCTGCACTGCCGCGAGAACGCGCCGCTGCTGCTCGACGACGCGGGGTTCGACCCGGCGAAGGCCGCGCAGGAGGCCGTCCTCTTCGCCGACGCCTACGCGGCGCAGGTCGAGGCCGATCAGAAGGCGTACCTCAAGGCCCGCGCGGAGATCACGCGGGCGCTGGGACTCTAGCCAGCGTCCCGGCTACTCGTCCTCGTCCTCGGCGTCGTCCTCGCTCTCCTCGTCCTCGTCGGCGGAGGCGGGCTTCTTGCGGAGCACCGGCGTGCTGCCGTCGTGGGGCGAGGGCAGGTCCTCGCTGTCGAGCTCCCCGGTGATGGTGAACTTGCGCCGGAGGGCCGCCACCGCTGCGAACAGGTCTTCGAGCGCGCCCGAGAGCGCCTCGGCCTGTTCCAACGTGGCCTTCGCGCCGCAGCCCGGGCACTTGAGCATGGGGTCGGCGGCGAGGTCGACCGGGTCGACGTCGAACGACTCGTCGCACTTCTGACACTGGAGCTCGAGCTGCATCGATCGGTTCCTTTGTTGATACCGGCGGTGGTCCGGCGGGAGCGCCAGCGGTGGGTTCGGCCAGTTGCGAGGTGCAGCATAGCCGGGACGGGCCGCCCGGCAATCTCCCCTTTTCTCCGATTGACGCGCTGCGGTCTCCGGGGCAAAGCAATCTACCGTGCGTCCCCCTGTCCGCGAACTGCGTTCGACCCTCGCCGCGGCGCTCGCAGCCGCGCTGGCGGCGGGTGCGCTCGGCTCCGCCCTCTCGACCCAGGCGTGCGCGCCGCTCGGGCACCGCTACGACAACTGCCCCACCGACGGCGCGTCCTGCGGCAGCAGCCTCGACGGCGGCACCATCGACCTCTCGCACCTGCTCTCTGCGCCCGTGACGGTCCTCCACGACGGCAGCCACAACTCGGGCACCGACGCGCTGTACTTCCAGGGCGCCGCCTGGGTGGTCTTCCGCAGCGCGCCCGCGTGGTCGGTGGTGGCGAGCGCGAAGCTCGTCGTCCTGCGCTCGCTCGACCACGGCGCCACCTGGACGCAGACGGCTGCGCTGGCGCTCAAAGACCGCGACCTGCGCCAGCCGAAGCTGGCCGTCTTCGAGGACAGGCTCGAGGTGATCGCCACCGCCTGGGACCCGAGGTCGCCCGAGGCCCACCACACCGTGGTGGTGGGTGCCTCGGCGGCCGACGGCGTCAACTTCACCGACCTCACCACGCTGGGCCTCCCCGATGGCAGCGCCGCGTGGCGCCCGCGCCTGCTGCTGGGGCAGCTCTGGCTCTCGGGCTGGAAGGCCGATGAGGTGTTCCCTTCCACCTCGGGCGGCCCGCTCAGCCTGTTCGGCCGCGGCGTAGGGGGCGCCGCGTTCGTCGCCCAGACCACGCCGCTCCCGCTCGGCGGCGGCGCGCGGCAGGCGGAGCTGCTCTTGCGGGCGACCGGGCAGCTCTGGGCCGCGGTGCCCGAGCGCGCGGTGACGGGTACGGGCGACCAGACCTCGTTCTGCAGCGCCGCGCTCGCCGCCGCGCCCAAGTGGAGCTGCTGGTCGGTGGGCGGCCTGCTCGTCGAGGCGCCCGCGCTGATCGAACACCAGGGCGTCTTGCTGCTCGCGGGCCGCCACGACGTGGGTGGCGGCAAGCGGCGCACGGCCATCTGGCAGGTGATGGAGGGCGACCGCGACGCGCGGCTGGTGGCAGACCTCCCGGGCAGCCAGGGCGAGACGGGCGCGCCGGGCTGGCTCCCGCTCGAGGGCGGCAAGGCCAGGCTCATGTACTTCGCCACCTCGCCGCTCGACCCGCACCTGCCACAGGTCGAGCCCACCGAGGTGCAGGCGCAGTCGCTCGGGCTCTCGGCCGACGTCTTCGCGGTGACGGTGGACCTCGCCGCCGCGGTGAGCCAGTAGGCTCTGCCTCCGGGGCCAGGCACTGGGAAACCCGGCAGCCTGCGATATCCGGCCGCAACCCCCTCACACCCTGGTAGCGGGCTGCGCGCGGAGGCGCTATCTTCCGCGCCCGTTTCCCAGGTCTTTCAGACAGCACGATTCCACTCGCCGATCGACAGCAAGAGGAGCCCTCGAACATGGCCAGCCCCGTCCCGCAGATCCCTGCCGAAGGCCAGCCCATCACCCTGAGCGGTGGTGTGCTGAGCGTGCCCGATCACCCGATCATCCCCTTCATCGAGGGCGATGGCACGGGCCGCGACATCTGGCGCTCCAGCGTGCGCGTGCTCGACGCCGCGGTCGCCAAGGCCTACGGCGGCAAGAAGAAGATCGCCTGGGCCGAGGTCTACGCCGGCGAGAAGTCCAAGCAGCTGTTCGACAACTGGCTGCCCGACGAGACCACCGACGCCTTCCGCAAGTACCTGGTCGGCATCAAGGGCCCGCTGACCACGCCGATCGGCGGCGGCATCCGCTCGCTCAACGTGGCGCTCCGGCAGATCCTCGACCTCTACGTCTGTCTGCGGCCCGTCCGCTGGTTCAAGGGCGTGCCCTCGCCGGTGAAGCGGCCGGACAAGGTCGACATGGTGATCTTCCGCGAGAACACCGAGGACATCTACTGCGGCATCGACTACGAGGCGGGCTCCGAGGCGGCGAACAAGATCATCGCCTTCCTGCAGAAGGAGTTCCCCAAGGACGCGAAGAAGATCCGCTTCCCGTCCGAGTGCGGCATCGGCATCAAGCCGGTCTCGAAGGAGGGCACGCAGCGCCTCGTCCGCTCGGCGATCGAGTACGCCCTGCGCCTCAAGCGCAAGAGCGTGACCATCGTGCACAAGGGCAACATCATGAAGTACACCGAGGGCGCCTTCCGCAACTGGGGCTACCAGCTCGCGGAGACCGAGTTCGCCGGCAAGACGTACACCTGGGACCAGTGGGAGCGGACCAAGGCGGCCAAGGGTGAGGAGGCGGCCAACGCCGAGCAGAAGGCGGCCCTCAAGGACGGCAAGCTGCTCATCAAGGACGCCATCGCCGACATCACGCTGCAGCAGACGCTCACCCGGGCCGAGGAGTTCGACGTCATCGCCACGCTGAACCTCAACGGCGACTACCTGAGCGACGCGCTCGCCGCGCAGGTCGGCGGCATCGGCATCGCGCCGGGCGGCAACATCAACTACGTCACCGGCCACGCCATCTTCGAGGCGACGCACGGCACCGCGCCGAAGTACGCCGACCTCGACAAGGTCAACCCGGGGTCGGTGATCCTCTCCGGCGAGATGATGTTCCGGCACCTCGGCTGGAACGAGGCGGCCGACCTCATCCTCAAGGGGATGGACGGCGCCATCGCCGCCAAGACGGTCACCTACGACTTCGCGCGCCAGATGGCGAACGAGGGCGTCAGCGGGATCACCGAGCTGAAGTGCTCCGAGTTCGGGGACGCGATCATCAAGCACTTCTAGTCGGTCAGCGGCATGCAGCTGGCGGGAGCGCTCGGGCGGCCACGGCCACCGGGCGCTCTCTCTTTTCCGGGGCCCTGTAGAGTGTTACACGAGCCTACCGGCGGCGGCCCGTGATCCAGTAGATCTCGGCGTTGCTGGGGCCCGCGTCCGAGGCGCTGTCGTAGGAGCCGGAGGTGATGCAGCCGGTGATGGCGTCGCCGCCCACCTGCTTGAGCCGCCCGCGCTGTTCGTGTTCTCCGTTGGCACTTCGCACGACTCTGCTGGGGGGACCATGCACTCGCACCGCCACGTCGCTGCTTCGCTCGTGCCCGCTCTGCTCGCCTCCCTGCTCGCCGCTTGCGGACAGAGCGATCCCACTCCTCCGCCAGCCCTCGCGAGCTTCACGGCCACGCCCGCTCTCTTGCCCTTCGGCGGTGGCCAGGTGGTCCTCGCCTGGACCGCCTCCAACGCGAGCGCGCGCGGACACGACCTTCACGCTGACGGCGAGCAATGCCGCGGGCACCGCTACCGCCACCGCGGCCGTGAAGGTGGCAGCATCGCCAACGCGGCCCTGCTCGACCTGTAGCCGCGCCAGGCGCCGGACTGCTTCTCCTCCGGCTCGATCGCGACTACTCCTTGCACCATGACACCCACCGCCCACCCGCGCACCGCACGCGCCGCCGTTCGCAAGAGCGCCCTCGGCAAGCTCTTCCACCCCCAGCCGCTCGCGGAGTTCGCGGAGTGCTTCGCGGCGGGCCGGCCGTTCGTGGCGCACGGGCTGGGCAGGTCGATCCGCGCGCTCACGCAGCTTCCCTTCTTGCAGTCGGTCGAGGCGCTGCTCGGCTCGTGGCCCAGGGTGGTGAAGGCGCACCTGCCCGACGTGGCCGACGAGGCGAGCTCGATCGACGCCTCGCCCGAGGACGCGCGCAAGCTCTTCGCGAGCGGGATGGGGCTGCTCTTCGACGACGCGCAGACGCTGTCGCCGGTGGTGGCCGGGTGGCTCGAGCAGCTCCGCCGCGAGCTCGGCTTGTCGGCGCTGACGCAGAGCCGCAGCCTCGTCTACGCGACTCCCGCGGGCGGAGGCACGGCGCCGCACTTCGACCAGAACGTGAACTTCGTGCTGCAGCTCCACGGGAGGAAGACGTGGTGGCTCGCCGAGAATACGCACGTCGACAATCCGCTCACCCGCCACACCATGGGCCTCGGGGCCGACCCCGAGCTCCAGACGTATGCGCGGCTGCCGTTTCCCGCTTCGATGCCGAGGAAGAAGCAGGCGGTCGTGCTCGAGCGCGGCTCGTGCCTGTTCGTGCCGCGCGGGACCTGGCACGCGACCGAGGCCTCTTCGGACGCGCTCTCGCTCAACTTCACCTTCACCGCGCCGAGCTGGCTCGACCTCTTCTCGGCGGCGCTGCGCAGCCGGCTCGCCCTCTCGAGCGCCTGGCGCGAGACCGCGCTGCCCGCGCAGGCCGAGACCTTCGCTGCGCTCTTGCGGGAGCTCGCGGAGGACGTGCCGGGGTGGCGCGCGGAGGATGTCTTGTCGGCCACCGAGGGGCGCGAGGCGGCGGTGAGGCGCGCGCTGCCATCTCTTCCGATACCCGACGAGCCGAGCGTGCCAAGCGCCCACGCCCCAACGCCGGTGCCGGGAAGATCCACGGCCAGCGCCGTTCCCCATCGGACGCGCGCGGCCGCGCCGTCTTGAATGGGGGCTCCAATGGTTCGTTTCACCACTCGTCGGCTGGTCTGCGCTGCGGTCGCCCTGTCTCTGGCTGGAGCCGGTCGACCTGCCTCAGCCAACGGCAAGTCGATGGACCTGCATTGGACCAAGACCGACGCCAACGGCTTCCCGAAGAATCCGTCCTGGGCGATCCAATCGCAGCTCGGGCAGGGGCAGTTTCCCGATCCGGTCAAGCTCTGCAAGATGGACAAGATCCACGCCTGGTCGGCCTACGCGGTCAGCGACGATCCCGCGCAGCTCAAGAACTGCACCGACGACAAGGTCTACCTGGACATCGTGCGCTGGGTGGCCTCGGGGCCGATCTGCTGGGGCGTCTTCCCCGGCCACGCCGACTGGCTGACGGCGGTGACCTTCGACGGCAGGGTCTTCCAGGAAGGCATCCCGATGTGGGGCGGCGGGATGGACAATGACTTCTCCTTCGACTTCGCCCCCATCGATCAAGATGGAAACCTGACCACCAACCTCTTCACCAAGACGATCGGTGCGTGCGACGACTTGGGCAAGCCAGCGTGCAAGAAGCTGCGGCCGCGCGGGCTGCACCTCGAGACCTGGGACAGCGAGTCGGTCTCCCTCTTCGAGCTGCCCTTCTGGAAGAAGTACCGGAAGGAGGTCGATGCGCACTCCGGTTCAGCCAAGGTGATCGACGGCCACCTCGCCATCGCGACCGGCATGGTCGGCCTCGACTGCGCCCACGAGTGCCACGTCGAGCTGCACCCGCTCTTCGCGCTCGCCGTGCGCGACGTCGTCGAGGAGAAGTCCGAGCACTGGGGTCTGTTCGCGCGCAACTTCGGCAACGGCGGCTACTGCTCCTCGACGAACTTCGAGTGGAGGTTCAAGAAGGACAAGCAGGGCCGCGCCTTCTACAAGTTCCAGCTCCCGTGGAGGAAGGGCGCCAAGAGCTTCACCACCGAGATCAGCGGCATCCTCCACGCCGACAGTGATGCGGCCGCCAAGGTCGCGGGCGCCACCGTTCATGGCGACCCGACCAAGGGGGTGGTCATCCAGATCTTCCTGCCGAAGCCGTCCGATCACGGCGTGGCCGAGGCCGAGGTGACCGTGCATTGGACGATGGAGAAAGGGCACAAGGCGCCGCCACCCGCGCCGCAGCCTCCTCCGCAGGCGCCGGCGCCCAAGCGCCTCGAAGCCGACACCGTCCATGAGCAGCTCCTCGCGAAGTTGACGCCCGCCCAGCGCCGGGCCCTCCCGAGCCTGGCCGAGCCCGTGCGCCCCCACCGCTCGGCGCAGATGGTGGTGGAGCGGCTCGCGGCCCCGCCGCCCGAGGAAGCCGAGGTCGGCCCGCACGAGGTCAACGTGGTCCACGACGTGGGCCGCGAGGCAAGGATGAAGGCCCACTTCGAAGGGCTGCGAAAGGCGTTCGGGTCCGAGGAGAGCTATCGCGCAGCGGCGCAGGAGGCCGGGAAGAAGCTGTCGCTGCCCGCGGCGCACCTGCAGGATCTGTCGAAGGTGAAGTAGGGGCGGGCGCATGGGCAGGACGGTGGCGGCGAGGAGCTCGCGCGGCCCGCGCTAGCGCTGGTCTTCGCCTTCACCGCCGGCCTCGTGCTGGGCCGCGCCGTCAGCTGGGTTGCGGACGGCGCGCCCAATCGCTTCGTGCAGCTCTTTCTCGGGCTCGAGGCGGTGGGCGCGGCGGTCGCGGCCTGGCCGGAAGGCGCGGCCCTCGGGCTCCCCTCCGGACGGTCTGCTCCCCGCGACCGATCGAAGTGACGTGATATCCTCAGATTCGTGGGAAACCAGAGTGAAGAGGAGCTCCGCGCCGCCAGCGCCGAGGGCGTCGTCGCCGTCGGCGAAGCGGAGGCGCTGCAGGCCGATGCGGTGGCAGCGGGCAAGAGCCCGCTCGAGCTGCTGAGGGAGCGCGGGCGCATCTCGGAGCACACGCTCGTGTCGCTGAAGCGCTCGGCGGCGACCAGCGAGCCTGCCCGGCCCGTGCCCGCGCCTCTCCCCGCGATGGCGCTCTCCGATACGGCCGCGGGCGCGCCGACGGAATCCACTCCGCTGGACCCGCTCGACCTGCTCGGAGACGGCGCGGGTGCGGCCCCACCCGCGGCCTCCGTGCAGCGGACTCCTTCGCGGGCCGGCCCTCCGCCGGGCCGTGCGGGCCTCTCCGGCTTTCCCGTCGGCTGGGAGCGCTACCAGCCGATCCGGCTGCTCGGCCAGGGCGGCATGGGCAAGGTGTTCCTCGCGCGCGACGCGCAGCTGCACCGCGAGGTGGCCATCAAGCTCGTGCACAGCGACGACCAGGTCTACTCGGAGCGGCTGATCTCCGAGGCCCGGGCGCAGGCGCGCGTCGAGCACGAGCGGGTCTGCAAGGTCTACGAGGTGGGCGAGGAGCAGGGCGAGGTCTACATCGCCATGCAGTACATCGCAGGGGGGACGCTGGGCGCGCTCGCCAAGGACCTCACCGTCGAGCAGAAGGCGATGCTGGTGCGCGACGCGGCCCTGGGGGTCCACGAGGCCCATCACGCCGGGATCATCCACCGCGACCTCAAGCCCGGGAACATCCTGGTGGAGCGCGCCGCCGACGGGCAGCTCAAGGCCTACGTGGCCGACTTCGGACTGGCGCGCTCGTTCGCCGAGGGGGAGCACGAGAAGACCGGCTCGGTGATGGGCACGCCCCACTACATGTCGCCCGAGCAGGCCCGGGGCGAGGTGCAGCGGCTCGACCGGCGCGCCGACGTCTACAGCCTGGGCGCGACGCTCTACTCCATCCTCACCGGCGCGCCAGCGATGCCGGGGAAGAACGCGATGGAGGTGCTCTACAGCATCGCCAACACCGAGCCGCGCCCGCTGCGTGCCCTCGACAAGGACATCCCCGTCGAGCTCGAGGCGATCACCCTCCGCTGCCTGGAGAAGGACCGCTCCGCGCGCTACAGCTCGGCGCGCGCGCTGGCCGAGGACCTCGACCGGTTCCTCCGCGGCGACCCGGTCGAGGCGCGCCCCACCGGGGTCTGGTACCGCCTGCGCAAGCGGCTCCTCAAGCACCGGCGGCTGGCGGCGGCGGCGGCGGTGGCGGTGGCGCTGCTCCTCTCGGCGCTGGGCTGGGGCCTCTCGGTGCGCGGGGCGGCGGCCGAGCGCGCGCGGCTGGCGCAGCGGTTCACCGAGTCGGTGGAGCGGATCGAATCGCAGGCCCGCTATTCGGCGCTCTCGCGGCAGCACGACATCCGCGCCGACCGGGCCGGTCTCCGGAGCCGGATGGCCGAGCTGGAGAAGGAGATCCGCTCGGCCGGGAGCGCGGCGGTGGGCCCCGGGAGCTACGCGCTGGGGCGCGGCTACCTGGCGCTCGGCGAGGACGAGAAGGCGCGCGCGGCGCTGGAGGCGGCCTGGGCCAGCGGGTACCGAGAGCCGCGGGTGGCCTACGCGCTGGCGCTGGTGATGGGGCACCTCTACGCAGAGCGGCTCCACGAGGTGGAGCGCGTGCTGCAGAAGGACCAGCGCGAGAAGCAGCGCCGCGAGGTCGAGCAGCGCTTCCGCGACCCCGCGCTGGCGTTCCTCAAGCAGAGCGAGGGAGCGGAGGTCCCGTCGAAGCAGTACGTGGCCGCGCTGGTCGCGTTCTACGAGGGGCGCTTCGACGACGCGCTGGTGCAGCTCGACGCGGTCGGCGCCGGCCTGCCCTGGTTCTACGAGGCGCCGGCGCTGCGCGGAGAGGTGCTGGTGGCGCGGGCGCTGCGGGAGCGGGACCGCGGCGGCCTGGAGGCGGCGCGGACCGATCTGGAGGCCGGCCGGCGGGCCTTTGCCGTCGCCATCGCCGCCGCCCCGAGCGTCCCGTCGGTCCACCAGGGCCTCGCCGAGCTGGAGTACACGGCGATGGTGGCCCAGCTGTACGACTCGGGCCTGGTCGAGGCCCCCTTCGAGCGCGGGCTCGCCGCCACCAAGAACGCCCTCGCCGTCCAGCCCGACCACCAGCCCTCGCTCCTGCTGGAGGCGCGCCTCTACCGCCGGATGGCGGAGCACAAGAGCAACCAGGGCGCCCAGGCGGACGATCTGCTCTCCCGCGCGGTGGCGGACGCGGAGCGGGCGGTGGAGATCCCGTCCAACGGCGCGGCGGTGCGGGAGGAGCTGGCGCGCATCTACCGGCAGTGGGGCGAGTCGCGCAAGCTCAAGAGCCAGGATCCGGGCGAGCAGCTCCGGCGGGCGGTCGCCGTCTCCGAGGAGATCCCCCCCGAGAGCCGCGGCGATGTGTATTACTCCAACCTGGGGCTCGTCTTCAAGATCTGGGCTGACTACCAGGACGAAGCAGGCCAGGACTCCGCGCAGAGCCGCAGCAAGGCGCTCGACGCCTATACGCGCTCGCTCCAGCTCAACGACCAGCGCTGGGACACCTGGATCAACCTGGCGAACAACTACCTCGCCCGGGGCTCGCAGCCGCGTGCCGCCGACATGGAGCGCGACCTCGCCGAGGCCCTGGCCGCGCTCGGCAAGGTGCTCGCGCTCAACCCGAAGCAGTGGGTGGCCTGCTTCTACCGAGGGGAGATCCACGCCAGGCTGGCGCAGCGCCGGCGCGCCCGCGGCGGCGACCCGGGTCCGGAGCTGGCCTTGGCGCTCGCCGCCTACCAGGAGGGGCTCGCGATCAATCCCCGGGTCCCCGTCCTCCACAACGGGTTCGGCCGCGCGCTCCTGGCGCAGACGAGGGACGCCTGGGACCGCGGCGAGGCTCCCGGGCCCCTTCTCGAGCAGGCGCTGTCTGCGTTCTCCCAAGCGATCGCGGTAGCTCCCCAGCACGGGATCGCCTACTGCCTCACCGGCGAGGCGCTCGCGCAGCGGGCCACCTTCCGAGAGGCGCGGGGCGAGGACCCGCGCGCCGATCTCGCCGCCGCCGCCGCCGCGGTGGGCAAGGCGCTCGAGCACAACCCCGAGAACCCGTCGATCCTCGCCGACCTGGCGATGGTCTTCTCGGGCCAGGCCAGCCACGAGCTCGCGCGCGGGAGGGATCCGCGGCCTTCCCTGCAGCGGGCCGCTGAGGCGGTCGGGGCGGCGCTGCAGCGCAGCCCCGACGACCCGGACGCCCGCTTCTCCCTCGCCGAGACGCTCGGGACGAAGGCCCTCTTCGAGCGGCGCGAGAGCGCCCAGGCCGGTGTGTACGAGGAGGTGGCCGCCGCCTACGAGAAGGCGCTCACGCTCGAGCCCGAGATCCTCGATCGCAGGATCTCGTTCGGCCGCTTCTGCCGCGCGTGGGCCGCGGCGGATCGGGCGGCGGGGAAGGGGGCGCTCTCTCCTGCGCTCTCCCGCGGGCTCGCGCTCGCGGAGGGTGTCCTGGCGACGCGTCCGTCCTGGGCCGCCGCCCTGCTGCTCCACGCCGACCTGCTGCTCCTCCAGGCCCGGCGCGCGGAGCGGCCCGAGGAGCGGCGGGCGCTCGCAGGGAGGTCCGCCGCCGCCTTCCGCCGGGCACTCTGGCTCAACCGCAACCTCGAGCAGACCTCGCGGAGCGCGGCGAAAGCGGCGGAGAAGCTGTCCGGCCCGCTGTA
>JAYWAO010000162.1:0-2143 GCA_043782365.1 Deltaproteobacteria bacterium | reverse complement strand
TGGTGGTGACGTTGATGTAGGCGTACTCGGCCCCCTTCGCCTTGAGGTTCAAGAGCTGGCTGGTGGCGTCGGGGAACGGGCTGGGGAGGACCGCCTCGTCGACGAGGTCGAGGCCGTTCTCCTTGCAGAACTGGCGTCCTGCCTCCATCGGGCTCTTGCCATAGGCGTTGTCGCCGTACATGAAGGCGACCTTGGGGTTGCCGGGCTTGCCCTTCGCGTCGGCCTTCACCCAGGAGAGCCAGGCGCGGAGCTGGTCGGAGTAGCTGGGCGCGACGAAGAAGTTGTACGGCGTCTTCGCCGGGTTGGTCAGGTGGCCCGAGAACGAGGCGGAGATGTACGGCACCTTGTCCTTGTTGACGAACTCCTTGAGCCCCTCGGTGTCGCCGGTGCCCCAGCCGTTGATCAGCACCACCTTGTCGTCGCCGACCATGCGCTTGTAGGCGGCCACCGCCTCCGGGATCTTGTAGCCGTAGTCCACCTCGATGAGCTTGATCTGCTTGCCGTTGATCCCGCCGCTTCCGTTGGTCCAGGCGACGCCGTCGCGCACGCCGGAGGCGTACGACTTGCCCACGTCGGAGGTGACGCCGGTGAGATCGAAGATGCCGCCCACCTTGATCTCGTCGGCCGCCTGCGCGGCGAAGCCGAGCGTGCAGAGGAGGAGGAGTACCGCCGGTACGAAGCGCTTCGTTTCGTTGTCCATGTGGGGACCTCGTTGGTGAGGTGCAGCGTGGTGCGGGGTAAAGCCCAGGGGCCAGCGACTGCGGTTCAGGAGGAGAATGGGTAGAGGCGCCACCAGGCGTGCAGCCGCCGCCACGAGGCGGCGAGGCCCTGGGGCTCGTAGATGAGGAAGAGGATGAGCACGAGGCCGAAGGTGCCCATCTTGATCGAGGCGAACAGCTCGGTCATGCCGGGGAAGGAGCCGCTCAGTGCCGAAGTGCCCAGGCGCAGCAGCTCGGGCAGGAGGGTGACGAAGATGGCGCCGAGCACCGAGCCGAGCACGCTGCCGAGGCCGCCGACGATGATCATCCCCAGCGAGT
This sequence comes from Deltaproteobacteria bacterium, assembly GCA_043782365.1. GTDB lineage: Bacteria > Myxococcota > Myxococcia > Myxococcales > 40CM-4-68-19 > CAIWCD01. The sequence goes on along the minus strand of JAYWAO010000162.1, from coordinate 1,106 downwards.
CGATCGCCAGCGAGATCGGGTAGTACTCGGGGCTGATCAGCCGCGCCTGGTACGCGAGCAGCGAGCCGGCCACCCCGACGAAGAACGAGCTGACCGCGAACGACAGGAGCTTCATGCGGAAGACGTCCACGCCCATCACGCCGGCCGAGAGGTCCTGGTCGCGGATGGCGACGAACGCCTTCCCCACCCGGGTGCGGAAGAGGTTGCGGGCGAAGAGCAGGAGGAGCGCGGTGAGCGGGAGGAAGAGCCAGAAGAGGCGGCGGTCGTCGCCGAGCTCCACGCCGAAGAGGTGGGCCGAGGGCACGGCGATGCCGTTGACCCCGCCGGTGACCGACTCCCAGTGCGTCGAGGCGAAGGCGACGATGAAGTGGGCGGCGAGCGTGGCCATCGCGAGGTAGAGCCCCTTGAGCCGCAGCGAGGGGATCCCGAAGAGCATCCCCACCAGCGCCGCGACCAGCCCGGAGAGCGGGATCACCACCGGGAACGGCCACTCGAAGCGGTTGGTCATCGCCGCCGTCGCGTAGCCGCCGACGGCGAGGAAGGCCGCGTTGCCGAGCGAGATCTGGCCGGTGTAGCCGGTGAGGATGTTGAGGCCCATCGCGGCGATGACGGCGATGCAGATGCGGTTCAAGACGTCGAGCCAGTAGCTGGTGGCGAAGAGCGGGGCGCTGGCGAGCGCGGCGAAGAGCAGCCAGACGCCGCGCCGCGCGAGCGGGGAGTCGAAGAGCGCCATGTCCGAGCGATAGCTCGTGTGGAAGCCGCCGGCGCGCACGCTGCCTAGACCTCCCTCTCGTTGCGATCAGACCCGGTCAATGTGGACCTTTCCGAAGAGGCCGTGCGGCTTGACCATCAGGATCAGCACCAGCGCGATGAAGGGGGCCACCTCCTTGACGCCGCCGCCGAAGAGCGGGTCGAGGTAGCCGCCGGCGAGGTTCTCCAGCACGCCGATGGCGACGCCGCCGACGATCGCGCCCGCGACGCTGTCGAGCCCGCCGAGGAACACCACCTGCACCACCTTGAGCCCGAAGAAGGCGAGCGAGCCGTCGACGCCGCCGCGCATCGCGCCGAGGAGCACGCCGCCCGCCACCGAGACCACCGCCGCGATG
>JAYWAO010000161.1:0-6005 GCA_043782365.1 Deltaproteobacteria bacterium | reverse complement strand
ATCAGCACCACCGCGAGGAGGAAGGCGGGGAGGAACTTGTCGCCCTCGATGCGCAGCTGCCGCGACTCGCCCGTGTAATCGAGCGCATATCCCTGCGGCAAGACCGTCTTGGCCTCGGTCTCGAGGTACTTGAGCCCCTCGTCGATCGAGCGCGCCACCCCGCTGATCTTCACCGAGTTGAGCTGCTGGAAGCGGTTGAGCGAGCGCGGCACCACGTGGTTCTCCAGGTGCGCGAAGGTCGAGAGAGACACCAGCTGCCCCTGCGGGCCGGTGACATAGATATTCTCCAGCTGCTCGGGGTTGAGCCGCTCCGAGCGGAGCAGCTGCGGGATCACCTTGTAGCTGCGCCCGCCGACGCTGAACCGGTTGACGAAGTTGCCGCCCACCGCCGAGGCGAGGTCCTGCGCGACCGTCTGCAGCGAGAGGCCGAGCAGCGCCACCTTCTCGCGGTCGATGACGAGCTCGGTCTCGGGCTGGTCGATCTTGGTGTCGATCAGCGGCGGGAAGAAGAAGATGCCGCTCTTGCCGGCGCGGTCGGCGAGCTCCTTGGCGAACCCGAGGATCTCGCTGGTGTCGGCGGTGGACGAGAGGATGAACTCGACGGGGAACTGTCCGCCGCCCGGGAGCGCCGGCGGGATGATCGCGAAGGTCTGGATGCCCGGGATGGCGCCGAGCATCTTCTGCACCTCAGGCAGGATCTGCGCGGCGGTGCGCTTGCGCTCGTTCCACGGGACGAGGCCGTCGCCCCAGAAGCCGAAGGTGGGCGTGGTGATCTGGAAGGTGAAGCGCGTCTCGGGGATCTTCTGCAGGCCCTCGTTGACGATCTTGGTGGACCGCGCGACCTGCTCGATCGTCGAGTTGGCCGGGGTGTTGACGATGCCGAAGATGACGCCCGGGTCCTCGGCCGGCGCCAGCTCCTTTGGCGACATCGAGAACATCACGAACGCCAGCAGCGAGACCACCACCCAGGCGGTGTAGATGGCCCCGCGCGCCTTGAACGAGGCGTCGAGGTGGCGCGAGTAGGTGGCCTTGACCTTCTCGAAGCCGCGGTTGATCACGCCCGAGAAGCCGTGGTCGGCGTCGCCGCTGTGGAGGAGCTTCGACGACATCACCGGCGAGAGCGTCAGCGCGACCACGCCCGAGATGGTGACCGCGCCCGCCAGCGTCAGGGCGAACTCGCGGAAGAGCGAGCCGGTGAGCCCGCCCTGGAAGGCGATCGGGGCGTAGACCGCGGCGAGGGTGATGGTCATCGAGATGATCGGGCCGACCAGCTCGCGGGCCGCCTCCAGCGCGGCGTTGAGCGGGGTCTTGCCCTCTCTCAAGTGGCGCTCGACGTTCTCCACCACCACGATCGCGTCGTCCACCACCAGGCCCACCGAGAGCACGACGGCGAGCAGGGTGAGCAGGTTGACGGTGAAGCCGAGCACCTGCACGATGAAGACGGCGCCGATCAGCGACACCGGGATGGCGATCACGGGCACCAAGGCCGAGCGCAGCGAGCCGAGGAAGAGGAAGATCACCAGCACCACGATCAGCAGCGTCTCGAGCAGGGTCTGCTGGACCTCGTCGAGCGCGCTCTGGATGTACTTGGTGCCGTCGTAGGCGATGGTCCCGTGGATCTGCTCGGGCAGCTCCTTCTGGAGGAGCGTCATCTCCGAGCGCACCTTCTTGATCACGTCGAGCGAGTTGGCGTTGGGCAGCGACCAGATGCCGATGAAGACCGCGGTCTGCCCGGAGAAGTTCACCAGCGTGTCGTAGTCCTCGGCGCCGAGCACCACGTCGGCGATGTCCTTCATCCGCACCACCGCGCCGCCCGACTGCCGGATCACCATCTCCTGGAACTCGGTGACGGTGTGCAGGTCGGTGTTCGCCGTCAGGTTCACCTGCACCAGCGCGCCCTTCGTCTGGCCGACGGCGGCGAGGTAGTTGTTGGCGGCGAGCGCCTGCCGCACCTGCGCGGGGCTGATGCCGAGCGCGGCCATCTTGTCGGGCTTGAGCCAGAGGCGCATGGCGAAGGTCCGGGCGCCGAGGATGTCGGCCCGCTGCACGCCCTCGATCGCCGACAAGCGCGGCTGCACCACGCGCACGAGGTAGTCGGTGATCTCGTTCTGCTTCAAGAAGTCGGAGGAGAAGCTCAGGTACGCCGAGGCGAACTGGCTGTCCTGCGACTCGATGTTGAGCACCGGCACCTGCGCCTCGGGGGGCAGGTCGCCGCGCACCTGATCGACCTTGGAGCTGATCTCGGCGAGCGCCTTGGTGGCGTCCTGGTTGAGGCGGAGCCGGGCGCGGATGATCGAGACGTTCTGGCTGCTGGTGGACTCGAGATATTCGATGCCGTCGGCAGCGGCGATCACCCGCTCGAGCGGGGTGGTGATGTAGCCGCGCACCAGCGCCGCGTTGGCGCCGACATAGACGGTGGTGACGGTGATGGCCGCGTTGTCGGAGCGCGGGTACTGCCGCACGTTGAGCGACCGCACCGCCTGGAGACCGGCGATGACGATCAGCACGTTGACGACGATGGCGATGACGGGTCGCTTGATGAAGAGGTCGGTGAATTTCATCGCGGGCTCCTCACTTGCTACTTGTCCAAGGGGTGCGGCGCGAGCTCGGTCTTGGGCGCGAGGTCGTTGCGGACGATCACCGAGGAGTTGTTGCGCAGCTTGAAGGCGCCGAGCGACACCACCTGCTCGCCCGCCGCCACGCCCGAGACCACCGCGACGAGGTCGCCGCGCCGCTCACCGAGGCGGACGAACTTCTGCCGCGCCACCAGCCCGGGCACGAACGGCGCCGGGGCCGCGGCCTCCTTCTTCGCCTTGCCGTCGGTGTCGCCCGAGTCCTTCTCGGAGGGGTCCTTGGGCTTCTCGGGCTTCTTCTCCTCGACGGTGAAGACCGAGTCGCCATAGGGCGCATAGATGACCGCGGTGGCCGGGATCACCAGCACCGGCCGCTTGTCGGTGGAGAGCACCTCCACGTTGACGAACATGCCCGCGCGCAGCCGCCCGTCCGTGTTGGGCACGGTCGCGCGCACCTTGACGTTGCGGGTGGCGACGTCCACCTCGGAGTTGATCACGGTGATGCGGCCGTCCCAGGTGTCCTTGGGGAAGATGTCGGTGGTGACGCGCGCGGCGAGCCCGAGCGTCAGCTCCGAGAGGGTCTCTTGAGGCAGGAAGAACTCGGCGTAGATCGGGCTCACCGACTGCAGCGTGGTGATCGGCGCGCCGTTGCCGAGGATCTGGCCCAGCTCCACCTGGCGGATGCCGACGCGGCCATCGAAGGGCGCGCGGATGGTCTTCTTGGCGATCACCGCCTTGAGCTGGGCGACGTTGGCCTCGGCCCCCTTGGCGCGGGCGTCGGCGGCGTCGAGGTCGGCGGCGGTGTTGGTGTTGTCGGCCCGCAGCTTCCTGGCGCGGTCGAGCGACTGGTGGGCGAGCTGCGCGTCGGCCTGGGAGGCTGCGAGCTGCGCCTCTTCGGTGGAGGTGTCCAGCTTCACCAGCTCCTGGCCGGCGCGGACGGCGGTGCCGGAGTCGAAGCGGATCTCGCGCACCAGCCCGGGCAGCTCGCTCCCGAGCACCACGCTGCGGACGGCCACCAGCGTCCCGACCACGGGCCGCGACGCCTGCCACTGGGTAGCCTCCACCTTGGCGGTGGTGACGGCGTCGGGCGGCGGGACCATGCCCTTGCCGGCGGCGATCATGGCGCCGATCTGGCCGCCTTTGACGCCGACCAGGGCGCCCAGCACCACGAGGAGGCCGACCACGACGAAGATCCACAGCTTGGTGCCGGTTTTCATTGAACTCGCGCCTTGGTCCGTGAGTGAGACAAGAGCTGACCGGCATCAGATGCCGGTCGCGCGGATAGGTCGCAGCGCCTGCTTCCGTAACTGCCCGGATGGCGCTATAGGAGCGCGCCGCGGTCCCGCTCCACTCCGCAGCCGGCCTTCGCAGCCGGCCTTCGCAGCCTTGCCAGGACGTGCCCATGACGATCGAGCTGACCAGCGCCGACGTGCCCCAGGAAGACGACCTCGCCAAGGTCCGCCTCGTGCTCGAGGGGATCGCCGCGGGCCTGTGGAACACGCAGGACCTGGCCGACAAGAGCGGCGTCTCGCGCCGGCACGTGGGCTACGGCATCAACGCGGCCATCGTGCTCGGCTGGGTGGTCGAGGGGGAGGAGCAGCTCGAGGTGACCCCCGCGGGCCAGGCGCTGCTCGCGCAGGCCAAGGGCACTCCCGAGGAGCGGGCCGAGCTGAAGAAGGGGGTCGAGACCAGCCCGGCGCTGAAGGAGATCGCGCCCGACCTGCTCGGGGAGCCCGCCCCCACCCGCGTGCTGCTCGGCGAGCGGATCTGCGCGGCCACGGGGCTCTCCAAGAGCACGGGTGAGCGGCGCGCGCAGGCGCTCCTCGCGTGGCGGCGGCAGGTGCTGGCGAAGTAGCTGATGGTCCCTCTTCCGGTCGGCGGATGGGTCGGGTAGCATCCTTCCCGTGGCGAGAGAGGCTGCAGTCTGGTTTGTCCTGGTGGGGGGCGAGCAGGATGGCCCGCTCACGCGGGCGGAGCTTGGCCTGAGGCAGGCCACCGGCGCGCTGACGGCGCAAAGCCAGGTATGGCGCGAAGGCCTGGAGGGCTGGCTCACCAGCGGCGAGGTGCCCGAGCTGGCGGCGCTCTTCGAGGTGAAGAAGCCGCGGCCGCCGTCTTCGCCCGGGGGGAAGGCTCCCTCGGCGGCTGCGGTGAAGCCGAAGTCGTCGCCGGGAGTGCCCGCGGCGAGGCCTGCGTCGAAGCCCGCAGCCAGGCCGGAAGCCAAGCCCAAGACCGCGCTCAAGCCCGTGGCCAGCGCGACCTCGCGCACGAGCGACCGCGACGCGCAGCGCGCCTCGGCTGCTGCGGCGCCCGAGATGGCGCAGCCGAAAGAGGGCTTCGGCGAGGGGGTGGGCGAGTTCAACACGGGCCACTTCCGGCTGGCCGACCTCGACGCGCAAAAGGAAGCCGCGAACGTGAAGAAGGGCTTTGGCGAAGGGGGGGGCGAGTTCAACACCGCCCACTTCAAGCTGGCGGACCTGGCCGCGCAGAAGGCCGCCGCCGCGGAGGATGGCTTCGGCAAGGGCGCGGCCGAGTTCAACACCGGCCACTTCCGGCTCGCGGAATTGAAGCCCGGGCACGACGCGCCCGTGAAGCGCGCGAAGGCCAGCGCAGCGGCGCTGGAGGCGCTCGACCTGGTCGCGCCGCCGCCTCCGCCGGAAGATCCGCCCGCAGCGCCGGCGGCTCCGCGCAAGCCCGGATATGGCAAGAAGGCGCGGGCTCCGCTGGGAGACGTGCCCGCTGCGCCCGCTCCGCCGCCGCCGGAAGAGCAGCAGATAGAGGTGCTGCCGCTCGCCGCCGAGACGATGGAGTCGGAGGCGGTGGACAGCGCGCGCTGGGCCTCGGAGGAGCCTGCGGGCGTGGCGGCGCCGGTGGGAAAGGCGAGCGCGCCGGGGACGCGTGCGGGCGTGCCTGCGTCGGTGAAGACGGCGAGCGCGCCAGGGAAGCCCGCGAGCGTGCCGGGGCTCGCAAAGCCGCTGAGCAGTCCGGCCCGGCCAGTACAGGCGGTTCCCGCTGGGAAGGCCGTGCAGGCGGCGGTGCTGGCGGCCCGGGCGAAGGCGGCGCAGGAGGAGAGCCTGCTGCCGCAGGCGATCGCGATCGGGGTGGGCGTGGTGTTCGTGCTGGGCGTGATCGTGTGGCTGGTGGTCCGGTAGACGCGGTGTGCCGATCAGGTCTAGGGCCGCAGGCCCGGCCCCCAGAGACTGGACCTCGGCCGCCTGCCCGGCCACGCGGGTCGGGTCCACCACAGCGTCGATGAGCCTGGCCACGCTAGCGCCCCCGCCTCATCTGCTACTGTCACCTTTAGCGTGCCCGCACCCCATCTTGAGCTTCCCGCGGTCTCCCCCCCGCCGCCCGGTGCGCCGGCTCGCCGGGCCCCGCCTCGCGCTCGCGCCCCTCTTGAGCCCAGCGCTCCGGCCTTGCCGCCCTTCGCCGCGC
>JAYWAO010000160.1:0-2144 GCA_043782365.1 Deltaproteobacteria bacterium | reverse complement strand
CCGTCATTGAAGAGGAGGGACCCGCTCTACGGGGGCTCTTCGCCGGGCGGGGAGTGTCATCGTGGCCGAGACAGCCAAATCGGTTGTGCTCCTGAATTGGGGGCTGGGCCTGCCGGCCCTCGCTTGATCGCGGTGGTGTAGGCGCGCTTGAGCTCCCAGGCCGCGACCGCGGCGTCGTGGAGCGCGCCGTCGAGCGCGAGATACAGCTTCACGTCCCACTCGAGCGGCGCGAGCGCGGCGCCCGCTCCGCCCAGCCCCTCCCCTGGGTCCGACAAGAGCCGCCAACTACAACTGCGACCAAGGAACGTCGTGCGCCGCCGCTACTCCACCGTCACGCTCTTCGCCAGGTTCCGCGGCTGGTCGACATCGGTCCCCCGGTGGTCGGCCACGTGGTAGGCGAACAGCTGCGTCGGCACCACGCTCAGGATCGGCAGCAGCAGCGGGTGCGTCTGCGGGATGGCGATGCTCGCCTCCGCCAGCTTGGGCACCCGCTCGTCGCCCTCGGAGCAGATGGCGATCACCTGCCCGCCGCGGGCCTTCACCTCCTGCAGGTTGCCGAGGATCTTCTCGTACTGCGCGCCCGGGTGCGGACCCGGATCGCGGGGCGCGAGCAGCAGCACGGGCATGTTCTCGTCGATCAGCGCGATCGGGCCGTGCTTCATCTCGCCGGCGGCATAGCCCTCAGCGTGGATATAGGAGATCTCCTTCAGCTTGAGCGCGCCCTCGAGCGCCACCGGGAACTGCGCCCCGCGGCCGAGGAAGAGGCAGTCGCGCGCGTGGCTCCACTTCTTGGCGGCCGCCTCGATGGCGGGCTCCTGGAGGAGCGTCCGCTCGAGCAGGCCGGGCAGCTCGCGCAGCTGGATGAGCAGCGCGCGCGCGTCCACCTGGGAGAGGGTGCCGCGCAGGCGCCCGAGCCGCACCGCCAGCAGGAAGAACGCGGCCAGCTGGGTGGTGAACGCCTTGGTCGAGGCGACGCCGATCTCCGGCCCGGCGTGCGTGTAGAGCACGTCGTCGGCCTCGCGGGCGATCGCCGAGCCGAGCACGTTGCAGATGGCGAGACCGCGCGCGCCGCGGGCCTTCGCTTCGCGGAACGAGCCCAGCGTGTCGGCAGTTTCTCCGGATTGCGAGACGGCGATGCAGAGCGTCTGCCTGTCGATGATCGGGTCGCGGTAGCGGAACTCGCTGGCGTAGTCGACCTCGACGTGGACGCGCGCGAGCGTCTCGATCATCAGCTTGCCCGCCAGCGAGGCGTGCCAGGAGGTGCCGCAGGCGACGATGGCGATGCGGCTGAGCGACTGCGCCGAGACCGCGTCGATCTTGCAGTCGTCGAGCCAGACGTCGCCCTCCTCCACCGAGACGCGGCCGCGAATCGTATCGGTGAGCGCCCGCGCCTGCTCGTGGATCTCCTTGTGCATGAAGTGCTTGTGGCCGCCCTTCTCGGCCATCACCGGCGACCAGTCGATGTGGCGCACGGGGCGCTCTACCGGCTTGCCCGCGAGGTCGGTGAGGAGGACCTTGTCCTTGGTGAGGACGGCGAAGTCCCCCTCTTCGAGGAAGATCACCTCGCGGGTGTGCGCCAGGATGGCCGGCACGTCGGAGGCGACCCAGTTGAAGCCGTGCCCGAGCCCGATCACCAGCGGCGACGAGTTCTTCGCCACCACCAGCATCCCGGGCGCGCTCGCAGAGATGACGCCGAGCGCGTAGGTGCCGCGGACGCGGCCGAGCGCGTGGCGCACTGCCTCGGGGAGCGCGTAGCCGTGCTGGGTCTGCGCGTCGGCGATCAGGTGGGCGAAGATCTCGGTGTCGGTCTCCGAGGTGAAGACGTGCCCGGCCTGCTGCAGCTCCTCGCGCAGCTCGAGGTGGTTCTCGATGATCCCGTTGTGGACGACGGCGACGCCGCCGTACTCGTGCGGGTGCGCGTTCTCGTCCGAGGGCCGGCCGTGGGTGGCCCAGCGCGTGTGGCCGATGCCGCAGGTCCCGTGCAACTGCTCGGCGAGCAGCTTCTGCGCGAGGTTCTTCAGCTTGCCCTTGGCCCGGACGACTTTGAGGCCGCCGTCGCCCTGGACGGCGATGCCCGCCGAGTCATAGCCGCGGTATTCGAGCTTGCGCAGGCCCTCGACGATCAGGTCGGCGCACTCTTCGGT
>JAYWAO010000159.1:0-2145 GCA_043782365.1 Deltaproteobacteria bacterium | reverse complement strand
GGTGGCTCATCTCCTTGCCGATGCAGATGCCCGGCATCTTCGCCAGCGCGTCCGGGTCGAGCGCGTGGCCCGCGCCCTCCTCGGGGTGGTTCTTGCGGCGCTCGAAGGTGTCCTCCAGGTACTGGTCGACGTCGGGGCCGGCCAGCTCGCTGTTGATGCCGGCGCGCGGGCTGACCGCCTTGCCCACCGGGATCTTCGCGGGATCGGCGATCCAGGCGAGCTCGCCGGCGATGGTCTGCCGGGGCAGCTCGCTGACCGAGCCAACCGTGGCGGGGTCGATGCCCTTCAGCTCCGAGCCCGTCAGCGCCTCTTTGTGCGCGATCATCACCTCGTTGAGGATGAACGGCGAGGCGCCCGTCACCCCCGGCACCGCGGTGACCTGGGGTAACACTTTTTGCCACTCGGAGAAGTCGTTGGTGTACTTGAGCAGCATCGCGTGGGCGTTGGTGCCGAGGATCTTCTTCTTCAGATCGGCCTCGAAGCCGCTCATCACCGCCAGCACCACGGTGAGGGCGGTCACGCCCACCGCCACGCCCGCGATGGAGATGAAGGTCATCACCACGGTGGCCGGGCGGCGCTTCTTCTGGCCCGGGAGCAGCTTCCCGTCGCGCAGGCGCTGCAGCACGCGGTCGACGATCAGCGCCAAGAGCGAGCAGAGCCCGCCGAGGCCGAGGGCCCACTGCCACAAGAAGATGTCGCGCGCGCCCTGCAGCCAGCTGCCCACCACGCCCGCGCCGTAGAAGCCGCCGGCCACCGAGAGGCCGATCCAGACGATTCGCGCGAGCGTGCCGCGGGTGAGCCGCAGGTGGGTGCGGGCGATGCCGGCCTCGTAGGAGAAGGAGAGGTCGGTGTGCCGTCCCGCGCCGACCAGGAGGCCGCACGACGCGCCCCAGAGCCCGAGCAGGAAGGCCGCGAGGCAGGTCACCGCCGCCAGGATGACCAGCTCGGGATCGGTGGCGAAGAAGTGGTCGTAGCTGAAGGACGGCGGCTTGATCTTGCGCAGGGTGAAGAACGCGCCCACGCCGAGCAGGAGCGACGCGCCGAGCTGCTCGCGGACGGCGGCCCCGCGGCCGACGAAGGAGATGGCGAACCCGCTCACCAGGAAGAGCAGCGCCTCGGCCCCGAACGAGAGGGCGAGCACGGCGTCGGAGGAGAAGAGCGTGCGCGCGCCCAGCCAGGTGCGCAGCGCGAGCTGCGCGCCGAACGCGCCGCCGAAGAGCAGGAGCGCGACGCCGAGCGCGAGCGGGGAGAACTTCTTCACGCGCCCGCCTTCGGCTCCGGGACGGTGGCCCCGGCCGGCGCGTCCCACTCCTCGGCCTGCGGCTTGAGCAGCGGGAAGAGCACCACGTCGCGGATCGAGGCGGCGTCGCAGAAGAGCATCGCGAGGCGGTCGATGCCGATGCCCTCGCCGGCGGTGGGAGGCATGCCGTGCTCGAGGGCGCGGACGAAGTCGCGGTCGTACGGCATCGCCTCGGCGTCGCCGGCGCGCGCCGCCTCCACTTGCGCGCGGAAGCGCGACTCCTGGTCACGCGGGTCGTTCAATTCGGAGAAGGCGTTGGCGATCTCCATGCCGCCCGCGTAGGCCTCGAAGCGGTCGACCAGCCGCGGCTCGGAGTCGCGCTTGCGGGCGAGGGGCGAGACCTCGAGGGGGAAGTCGACCACGAAGCAGGGCTTGTCCTTGGGCAGGTGCGCCTCGCAGAGCGCCTCGAAGGCCCAGGCCACCCTGCCACCGAGCGAGGAGACCTTGAGCAGCTTGTGGCGGGCCTCCTTGTCGTCGCCAGCGGCAGCCTCCCACGCCGACTGCGGCAGCGCGCCGAGCCCGTCGAGCTGCGCGGAGGCGGTCTGCTGCGCGAGCGCGGGCGCGATGACCTTGACGACCTCGCCCAGCATCGAGACCCGAGGCCACGGCGCGGCATAGTCGATATCGACGCCCTGATAGGGCAATACCGTCTTCCCGGCCACGCCCACCGCCAGCCCGGCGACGAGCTGCTCGGTCAGCGCCATCAGATCGGCATACGTCGCATATGCCTGGTAGAACTCGACGGTGGTGAACTCCGGGTTGTGCCGCCGGTCGATGCCCTCGTTGCGGAAGATGCGGCCGATCTCGTAGACGCGCTCGAGCCCGCCGACGATCAGCCGCTTCAG
>JAYWAO010000158.1:0-2146 GCA_043782365.1 Deltaproteobacteria bacterium | reverse complement strand
ACCTGGCCGCGTTCCAGAAGGCGTTCGACAACGGCGTCGCCGGCGTGATGCCGGGCTATGGCATCCCCAAGACGGGCAGCTGGACCGCGCTCGGCGGTTTGCTCAACGGCACGACCATCGAGCAGGTCGGCGCGCCGTTCAACAAGGCGCTCCTCACCGACGCGCTGCGGACCCATTACTCATATACCGGCCTCGTATTGGCCCCGATTGGCGCGCTCGAGGACAAGGGCGTGAGCCCGCTGGGAGCGCCGTGGGGCGTCGAGTCGTCCACCAAGGCGCAGCGCATCGGCAAGGCGGTAGGCGCGGGCGTCGACCAGTTCGGCGGCCTGAACGACACCACCTCGCTGGCGGCGGCCAAGAGCGGCGCGCTGATCACCGACGCGCAGATCGACGCCTCGGCGAAGCGGGCGCTCAAGCTGATCGTCCAGCTGGGGCTCTTGGAGAACCCGTATGTCGACCCCGCGCAGGCGCCGGTCATCTGCAACACCGACGCGTCCTTCCGCGCGGGCCTCGACGCGCTCGACCGGAGCATGGTGCTGCTGGTCAACAATGCAAAGCCTGCAAACTGGCTCACCGGCGACCCCGCCAAGGGCAACGGCTCGCAGACCGGTGACAAGGGCAACGCCGGCAACGGCTCGGGCCTCGTGTTGCCCGCGCCTCCTGGCGAGCCTTATGTCGCCGCGGGCTGCGCGTATTACATCGGCGGGGGGAACATCGACTACAGCTACGTCGACTCGGTGAGCGCCGGCTATGGCGAGCTGACCAACGCCGAGAACTGCATCGGGCCCCCGCCCCCCGCTCCTGCCTGCACGCAGGTGACCACCAACGCCGACAGGATGGCGGTCTCCGACTACGTCCTCATCCGCATCAGCGCGCCCTACACCCCCGACCCCGACAGCGGGCCGCTCAACTACTGCAAGTCGTCGCTCGAATACACCAGCGCCGAGAACGCCGCCGTCAACTCGGCGCTGCTCCAGCCGGTGCGGGACGCGCGCAATGCCATCAGCGCTCGCGCGGGCTCGAAGACGCAGATCATCGTCGGCGTCGACGCGGGCCGCGCCTCGGTGGTCAGCGAGCTCGTCGCGCTGGGTGTGAACGGCCTCTATCTGGAGTGGGGCGTGAGCGACAAGGTCTTCCTCGACGTGGTCTTCGGCATCGTCAACGGCAGGGGCAAGCTGCCGGTGGGCCTGCCGCTCTCGGACGCAGCGGCCCAGAGCCAGCAGTCCGACGTCGCCGGAGATGGCCAGCACGCCACCTTCGTCAAGGGCGCCGGTTTCCAGACCAGCGCCTTCTAGCCGCAGCCGAAAGACCCGCCTCCGATGCAATCGAGCGCCGCCATGACCTCCGCCGCACGCAACCGCTCCCTGCCATTCGTGGCGCTCGTCATGCTCGGCGCCGCAGCCGCGCTCGGCTCCAGCTGCAACGCCGACGGTCCCCGGCCACTCCATGCGGTGGCCACGAACCCGGATGGCGGGACCGCCGACGCCGGCCCCATCTGCACCAACGCGCTGCTGGCAGCCGCAAACCTCGCCTGCGACGGGAGCGACCCCGACGTCACGCAGGCGCTGGGCATCGTCCAGGGCATGACGCTGGCCGAGAAGATCCAGCAGATGAGCGGGCCGCCCTACAACCCGAACAACTTCTTCGACCAGGAAGACTTCGTCCGCCTCGACATCCCGGGCAACAAGTACCTCGACGGCCCGCGCGGCGTGCGCTGGATGAACACCGACTACGGCACCACCGTCTTCCCCGTGGCCGAGCTGCGCGGCGCGTCGTGGGACCCGGAGCTGGAGCGGCTGATCGGCAAGGGGATGGCGAAGGAGCTTCGCTATCTGGGCCACTACACGCTGCTCGCGCCCACCATCAACCAGGTGAGCCACCCGCGCTGGGGCCGCGCCCAGGAGAGCTACGGCGAGGACTCCTACCTGCTCGGCGAGATGGGCGCCGCGCTGGTGACGGGCATCCAATACGACCCGACCGTGCACGACCTCGCCGACCCCGACGACGTGGTGCAGGACACCTACCGCGTGCAGTCGTGCGTGAAGCACCTGGCGGCCAACAACATCGAGGACACCCGCATCTACGTGAACGCGGTGCTCGACGAGCGGACCTTGCGCGAGGTGTACCTGCCGCACTTCAAGCGGGC
>JAYWAO010000157.1:0-16519 GCA_043782365.1 Deltaproteobacteria bacterium | reverse complement strand
ACCTTCCGCAGCCGCGCCGAGGTCACGCCCGCGCTGACCGAAGCCCAGGTGGCGCCGCCGTCCGCGCTCTTGTAAAGGCCGCCCGCCGAGCCGTTGCTCGAGGAGCCAGCCGCGTAGAGCGTGGTCGCCGTGGAGTCCGCCACCAGCGAGACCAGGTTCTGCACGGAGGCGCTGCCGAACCCGACCGCGGTGAACGTCGCGCCGCCGTCGGTCGACTTCTGCAGCATGCTCGAGGAGCCCGAGCCGACCACCGCGAAGACCACCGTGCTGCTCACCACCGTGATCGACCGGACGAAGGAGAGCGAGGTGGTCGAGGGCGCCCAGGTGACGCCGCCATCGGCGCTGCGGAAGAAGCCGCCCTCGGCGCCCGCGTAGACCTTCTGCGCGTTGGTCTGGTCGACCGCGACGGTGTGGAGCCGCAGGTCGCCAAGGCCCGTGGTGCCCCTGGTCCAGGTGCTGGTGAGGGAGCTCCACGCGTAGACGCCGCCGTTGTAGACCGAGGCGTACAGCGTGGTCGGGAGCGCGGCCGAGATGGCGAGGCCCGAGGGGACGAAGTTCGCGCCCGTCGAGGTGAAGCTGGTGCCGCCGTTGGTGGTGCGCTTGACGCCGCCAGCGCCGACGTAGGCGATGTCCGCGTCGCTAGGGTCGACCACCAGGGAGGTGGCGACCACGGGGTAGCCGAGGGCCGCGTTGGGGGTCCAGGTGGCGCCCTTGTCCACCGACTTCGCGAACTGGTAGCCCGCCACGGCGTAGAGCACCGCGGGGTTCGACTTGCTCTGGGCCACCGCGGTCAGGTCGGCCGCGGAGACGCCGGCGTTGGAGACGGTGAAGTTCGCCGCCGCCGTCGAGGAGTAGATGCCGGCGCCGTTGTACCCGGCCGCCAGCAGCTTGCTGCCCGAAGCCGCCATCGAGACGATGCCGCCGACCACGCCGGCAGCGCCGCCGATCGAGCTCCACGAGGTGCCGCCGTTCTCCGAGCGGTAGACGCCCGAGCCGTTGGTGCCGGCGTGGATATAGCCGCCGCTGAAGGCGAGGCTGCGGACCATGCTGAGCGAGCCCGCGGCCGCCCAGGTGGCGCCGCCGTCGGTGGAGACCTGCACGCCGCCCGCCCCGCCTGTCCAGAGGCGCTGCGTGTTGAGCGTGTCGATGGCGAGGCCGGCCTGAAGGCTGGCGCCCGCGAGGCCGGAGGGGGCCCAGGTGGCGCCGAAGTCGGCCGACTTCAGCACGCCGGCGCCATCGGTGGAGAGGTACACCACGTTCGACTTCGAGCTGCTGGCGACCGAGGCCGTGGTGGGGTCCACCGCGAGGCCCGTGACGGGCGCGCTGCCCGTGTAGGCGGTCGCGCGCCAGAGGCCGTTGATCCTGGCGTAGAGCGCCCGCGCCGAGGCCGCGTAGACCATGCCGTCGCCGTGGACCGCGATCGAGAGGATCGACTCGCTGGCGGGGACGCCCGGCTCGAGGGTCCAGGTGGCCGCGCCGTCGGCGCTCAGGTAGAGCCCGGCGCCGTAGGTGCCCGCATAGACCGCGCCCGTGCCCGAGCCCAGGGCGGACACCGATGCGGTGCCCAGGCCCTTGCCCGCGCCGGCCCAGGTGCTGCCACCGTCGGTCGACTTGAAGACGCCGGCGCCGCCGCGCGCCGAGGCGTAGACGATGCTGCTGCCAGAGGCATCGAAGGCGAGGCTGGTGATCTCGCCGCCGTTGAGTCCCGCCGCCGGTGTCCAGGGCGAGCCCTGCGTGGACCCGCTGACCGGCGCGGAGGCCGGGCCAGCGCCAGAGCCGCTCACCGCCAGCACCTGGTAGAAGTACGTCGTCGAGAAGGCCAGGTTCGCGTCGGTGTACGTGTTGGAGGCCGGCTGCCCGATCTCGATGAAGGGGCCCGCCGCCGCGCCAGCGCGCTGCACGCTGTACTTGGTGGCGCCGACGACCGCGTCCCAGGTGGCGACCAGCGAGGTGCGCCCGCTGCCGACCACCGCGAGCCCCGTGGGCGCCCCGAAGACGGTGGTGGCGCTGGTGCTGGCAGGCGCGCTGGTGGCGACCGCGGTGCGCGCGACCACCCGGTAGTAGTAGGTGGTGTTGGGCGCCCTGGCCGCGCCGCTCGAGCCGCAGTTGCAGTAGCTGGTGGCGACCAGGTTGGTGGCGATGACGACGAACCCGGCGTTGGCCGAGGTCGAGCGGAGGACGTCGTAGGTGGTCGCGCCCGCCGAGGCCGTCCAGGTCAGGCTGATGTCGAAGGTGGAGACCGTCGCCTGCAGGTTGCCCGGCGCGTCCAGCGAGGTGGCGCCCGAGACGGTGGCCGAGAGCGCGCTGGTCACCGCGCCGCGGACCGCCTGCACCGCGTAGGTGAAGGCCTTGCCCTTGGCGAGGCCCGCGTCGGTGAAGCTCCAGGTCGGGTCGAGCGTGGTGCCCGCGCCCGTCCAGGTGCTGCCGCCGTCGGTGGAGCGGAAGACGTTGTAGGCGAGCGCGTTGGGAGCGCCCAGCCAGGAGAGCGTCAGGTTGCCCGGCGCGCCGACCGCGAGCGAGAGGCCTGCGGGGGCGGCCAAGAGCGAGGTGGCGGAGGCCGACGCGGAGGGGACGCTGGAGGCGGTGCCGCTCACCGCCACGACCCGGTAGGTGTACGCGGTGCCGCCGGCCACCGTGTTGTCGGCGTAGGAGGCCAACTGGGTGGTGGCGAGGTCGGTGAAGTTCACGCCGTCGAGCGACCGCTGGACGAGGAACGACGCGGCGCCGCTCGGCGGAGACCAGGTGACCGAGAGGCTGCCGATGCCGTTCTGCGAGACCGCGACGCCGCTCGGCGCAGGCAGGAGCGTGGTCGCCGTCACCGGGGCCGACGGGGCCGAGGAGACGATGCTGTTCATCGCCATCACCCGGTAAGTGTAAGACGTACCATTGGTGAGGCCGGCGTCGGTGAAGGTGGTGCCCGAGGTGTTGAACAGGTCGGTGAAGGCCCCGCCGCCGACCGCGCGCTGCAGCTTGTACGAGGTGGCCTGCGCGATGGCGGTCCAGCTGATGTTCAGCTTGCCGGTGCCGCTCTGCGTGGCGGTCAGGACCGGGGCCGGGATCGCCGTGACCACCGAGACCTCTGCCGAGGGCGAGCTCGAGGTGGCGCCCCCGTTGTTGGTGGCCGTGACCACGTAGAAGTAGGGGGTGCCGGGCAGCACGTTGCTGTCGGTGAAAGAGGTCAGCGTGGTCGAACCGCCGGCGAGCGGCGTGTAGGGACCGCCCGGCGTGGTGCTGCGCGAGATGAGGTAGCCCGTCGCCCCGAGCGAGGGCGTCCACGACAGCGAGATGGCCTTGTCGGTGGCGGTCGCAGTGACACTGGCGGGCGCTGCCGGCGCGAGCGTGACGCCCTTCTCGGCCGAGGGGGGGCTGCTGCCCCCCGCGTTCTTGCCGACGACCACGTAGAAGTAGGCCCCGCCGCTCGAGACGCCGGCGTCCGAGAACGAGGCGGTGCTGGACGAGCCGAGCTCGGTGTAGGGCCCGCCAGCCTTGGTGGCGCGCAGGATCGTGTAGCTGGTGGCGCCCGCCGTCGGGTTCCAGGTGAGGTTGATCGCGCCGCCGGAGTACGCGGCGGTGAGACCGGTCGGCGCCGCGGTGGCGATGGTGGCCGAGACCTCATTCGAGTTCGAGCCCTCCATGCTGGCCGAGTTCACCGGCCGCACCACGTACTTGACGCTGCCGCCAGCGGGGGCCTGCGTGTCGAGGTAGCCGCCCGCGACGCTGCTGCCGACCAGGACGTAGCCAGCGCCGTCGTTGCGATAGACGTTGTAGCTGGAGGCGCCTGAGACCAGGCTCCACGAGAGCTGCACCTGCCCGCCAGCCGAGGTGGCAGAGAGGTCGGTGATGGAGGCGGCGCTGGTCACCGAGGTGGCCTCCGCCGACTTCGCCGAGGCGCCGCTGACCGCAGTCGCGTCGATCACGTAGTAGTACCGCTGCCCCGCGCCCGGGTTGTCCGGGAAGGTGTTGACGTTGCCCGGCACGGTGCCGATCCGTGTGTAGGGGCCCCCGGCCGTGGGGGACCGGTAGATGCGGTAGGTGAGGATGGCGGTCTGCGCAGGGGCCGCTGCCCAGGTGAGGACCACGCCCGAGGCGCCGGCGGTGGCGGTGAGGCCCGTCGGCATGTCGGGCAGCGTCGCGTAGACCAGCTCGTTCGAGTAGTTGCTCCAGACGGTGCCGCTGCGCGACTTGACCACGAACGCGTAAGGGGTGCCCGGGGCCAGCGAGAGGGCGACGTAGGTGTGGACGAGACCTGGGACGTTGGCGACCAGCGTGTACGGTCCACCCTGCACGCCCTTGTAGACTTGGTAGGCGTTGGCCGCCGTGACGAACGACCAAGCCATCGGCACCGAGGTGGTGGTGGCGCCAGGCGAGGCGCCGAGGTCGTTGATGCTGGCGATCGCCGTGGTGCCCTTCACCGGGGTGGACGGGCGGCTCTGACCGCCAGTCGAGTTCACCGCCACGAGCTGGTAGTAATAGTTCACGTTCCCGGGGACGGCGAGGTCGCGGTAGGTCGTCTGCGTCGCATCTGCGGTGGTGAAGAGGTTGGCGAACCCGCCGTTGGGGCTGAACCCACGCTGCACGATGTACCTGGCAGCGACCGAGGCCACCGTCTGGTCCGGCGTCGGCGCGCCCCACGAGAGGTCGATCTCGCCCCGCATTCCGGCGCTCGCGGTGACCCCGACTGGCGAGCCCGGAACGACCGTGGCCGCGGCCGCGGCTTGCGCGGTGGCGAGAGCAGCGAGGAGAGAGCAGCGGATCAACTGCGAGCGGGGCATGAAGACTCCTGTAGCGGACCTTCGACCATCGGGCGCGAGGCCTTGAGCCTCATCCGCCCGGGGTAGACTTCTCCAGCTGACGTGCAGAGTGACTTAGTGTCTCCCTCGGGTCAAGGTTGGGAAGGCCGCTTCCAGAGCGGATCCAGGCGAAACACACAGCCCCCCACCACGCGAATCGGGTCCTACCCGGAAATCCTGCTGATGTGGCGCTGTGGTGGCGGGTGTGGCGCACCCCTCGCAGGGTGGTCGCTGGGCCTGCACCTGCCTCCATCGCCTGCTTGTTCCGGGAATGCCTCCGCCCCGGGCGACCGTTGGTCGGAACAGGAGCGATGCTCCTGCACGGCTCCTTGTGACCGGAGCGTGCGCCCGCTATGTTCTACCGCTCTCTGCCCGCCGCCGTTCGCGGGACTTCGCAGCCCGCTCGTTGCCCGCTCGTCGAAAGCCATCGCTCATGACCAAGCGTTTGCGCGCATTTTTCCCTGCCCTGCTCGCCCTTCTGCTGCTGCCGCTGGCCGGCGACCGCACCACCGCCCTGCGCGCGCTGCTCGGTGAGGCCCACGCCGCCGTCGACCCCTCGAAAGACAAGAACTACGACCTCACCTCGCTCGAAGTGCTCCGCAAGTCGGTGGTGGCGGTGAAGGACAACTACGTCGACCCGAGCCGGATCAACCCGAAGGAGATGTTCGTCGCCGCCCTCGAGTCGGTCGAGAAGCAGGTCGCCGAGGTGATGGTGGAGCCGGGCGCCCCCGCCTGCGAGGACGCCAAGGGCAAGGAGCCCGGCACCACCGCGCAGGTCGGCCACTGCTCCCCGAGCGGCGCGCCGGGCCGGGTCGCCGAGGGCAAGGTCCGCGTCACCGTCGGCTCAGCCACCCGCGAGTTCGACTACAGCGACGTCACCAACGTCTGGCAGATCCCGCTGAAGATGCGCGACGTCTTCGCCTTCCTGAAGGAGAACCTCGTCTCGCAAAACGACCAGCGCGAGATCGAGTATGCGGCGATCAACGGCATGCTCTCCACGCTCGATCCGCACTCCTGGCTGCTCAAGCCCGAGCAGTACAAGGAGATGAACGTGCAGACCCGCGGCGAGTTCGGCGGCCTGGGGTTCGTCATCTCGATGCGCGAGGACCGGCTCACCGTCAACCGCGTGCTGAAGAACACGCCGGCCTTCCGCGCGGGCGTCAAGCGCGGCGACGTCATCACCCAGATCGACAATGACTCCACCGTCTCGATGGAGCTGCAAGAGGCGGTGGACCGGATGCGCGGCAAGCCGGGCACCAAGGTGTCGATCTACGTGCAGCACAAGGGCAGCGAGATGAAGAAGCTCGATCTGGTCCGCGACCTGATCACCTTTGAGACCGTCACCAGCAAGCTGCTCGACAACGGCGTCGGCTACGTCAAGCTCGCGTCGTTCTCGGGGACCACCACCCGCGACATGCAGGCGGCCATCCGCGCGATGAAGGCGATGGTGAAGACGACCACCGGCGGCAACCTGAAGGGCCTCGTGCTCGACATGCGCGGCAACCCGGGCGGCCTGCTCGAGCAGGCGATCCAGGTGAGCGACACCTTCGTCGAGGAGGGGACCATCGTGACCACGGTGGGCATGAACGGGCAGCTCCGCGAGCCCAAGCTCGCCCGCAACGACGGCGGCGAGCGCGAGTTCCCGATGGCGGTGCTGATCAGCTCCGACAGCGCCTCGGCGAGCGAGATCGTCGCGGGCGCCTTGAAGAACCTGAACCGCGCGGTGATCGTCGGCCGCCAGAGCTTCGGCAAGGGCTCGGTGCAGCTGCTCTACCCGTTCGCCGACCGCGACGTGGGCGACAGCGCGCTCAAGCTCACTATCGCGCAGTATCTGACCCCGGGCGATATCTCCATCCAGGAGGTGGGCATTACTCCGGATATCGAGCTGGTGCCGGCGCGTATCCTCAAGGACCGCATCGACCTCTTCTCGGCTCCCAAGACCTTCCGCGAGGCCGACTACGAGAAGCACTTCTTCAACGCCTTCGCGCATGACGAAGAGCAGGCGAAGGAGGCCCGCCTGCGCGCCACCAGCAAGCCCGCCGAGTCGCTGCGCTACCTGCGCGAGGAGTCGTCGAAGGAGAAGAAGGCCCGCGAGGCGGCCGAGGCCGGGCAGACCCCCGAGGACGACCTCGCCGAGGAGGACGGCATCGACGACGACGGCGTCACCGTGGACTACCAGATCGACTTCTGCCGCGACCTGCTCCTGCGCGCCACCAGCACCAACCGGCTCGAGCAGCTGCAGCAGATGAAGCCGTTCGTCGCCGAGAAGCGGGCCGCCGAGCAGGAGAAGGTGAAGAAGTCGCTGGAGGCGATGGGCCTCTCGTGGGGCGCGCCCGCGGCCGAGCAGCTGGCCGCCGCGAAGGGCCTGAAGGGCAAGCTCTCGGGCGAGATGAAGGCCCCGCGCACCACCGCGGGCGGCACGCTCGATCTCACGGTCACCGCCGTCAACCACGGCGCCGCGCCGCTCTATCGGCTGCGCGCCGTCACCAAGTGCGACCACCCGCTCCTCGACCGCCGCGAGTTCGTCTTCGGCAAGCTCGAGCCCGGCGAGAAGCGCACCTGGACGGTGCCCGTGAAGGTCCCGAAGTACACGCCGTCGCGGCGCGACACCATCACCGTGCGCTGGGAGGACGAGGCCGGGACCTCTCTCGACGAGCTGAAGGGCGAGAGCGACCTCGCCGAGCTGCCCCGGCCGACGCTCTCGTGGAGCTACCACTTGCAGGGCGGGAGCCCCGACGGGCTCTTCCACAAGGGCGAGAAGGGCGAGACCGTGGAGCTGGTGGTCGACGTGAAGAACGTCGGCCCGGGCCAGGCCTACGACGCGTACGCGGGCCTGAAGAACCTCGCCGAGGACAAGCTGAACGTGAAGAAGGGCCGCACCAAGCTGGGGCCGCTCAAGCCCGGCGAGAGCAAGACTGCCATCTTCGTGCTCGAGGCGAAGAAGGTCCTCGACGGCGAGCAGCCGATCCCGCTGCGGCTGGAGCTCGGCGACCGCGAGCTGTGGGAGGCGCAGCGTGCGAAGATCTTCCTGCCGGTGGGCGCGCCGATCGAGACCTCTGCGTCGCCAGCGGCGGTGAAGGTCAACGTCGACACCGCGCTGCTCTCCTCGGCGCGCGAGTCGGGGACCAAGCTCGCCTCGGTGAAGAAGGGCGTCGTGCTCGCCGCCAAGGGCAAGGTGGGCGCGTTCTACAAGGTCGAGTTCAGCAAGGGCCGCACCGCGTTCCTCCCGGTGGAGGCCGCCAAGGACGCGGGCTCTGCCAGGCCGACTGCCAAGGCGGCGGTGCTGCTGCAGCGCGAGCCGCCCGTGATCAAGCTGACCTCGGTGGACACCGCCAAGGGCGGCATCGAGGTGGACTCCGACCACCTGAGCCTCTCGGGCGTCGCCACCGACCTGAGCGGCCTGCGGGACCTGCAGATCTTCGTGCAGCACGACACCGAGTACCGGAAGGTCTTCTTCCGGACCGCCCGCAAGGCCGGTGAGCTGCAGTCTTCGCAGGGCCCGGCGACGCTCGACTTCACGGCCGACCTGCCGCTCAAGCCGGGCAACAGCACGGTGTTCCTCATCGCCCGCGAGGACGACGAGCTGCAGACGCAGCGGACGATCATCATCCACCGCAAGGGCGGGGCCCCGCTCGCTGACGCGAAGAAGGGGTCCTCGAGCACCGCAGGCCAGATGTTGCTGCCCGAGAAGTAGCGCCGGGGTGTGCCCGGGGGGGGGGCGCTGCGCAAGCGGCAGTCAAGCCGTTCGGCGCCCCATGGCTGCAGCAGCGCTAGTCGAGTTCGATGAGGGAGAACCGGTCCTTCGGCTCCTCCTTCTTTCCAGGCTGTCCGGGCGCTGCCGCAGGCGCCGCAGGGGCGGCCTTGCCCGGAGTTGCAGACGCTGCGGGCGGGTTGCGGCTCGGCCCGGGCGCAGGCTTGCCCGAGGGCGTCGCCGGCTGCTCGTAGAGGCCGCGGTTGTAGATGCTGGTGGACGCGCCCGGCACGTTGCTCTCGCGGCGCGGCGGCGGGGGCGGCGGCTCACCAGCGGCTGGCGGCGCGGACGGGGCCACGACCGGCCGGCGGTACTGCGTGATCGGCATGACGCCCTGGCCGTCGATCCGCACCGAGATGTTCTCGCCGTCGATGAAGAACCGCTCCAGCACCGGGTCGCGCTTGGAGGCCTTCAGCCGCTTGAGCATCTGCGCGAAGGTCTCGTCGCCGCCGGTGTCCACGGGCAGCTCGCCCGCGTCGCCGGCCTTGGAGAGCGGCTGCACCGCCTCGATGACGTAGGTGCCGAGCAGCTGCGCGCAGAGCTCCACCAGCTCGGGCTGCTGCATGCCGCCGAGGCGGGCGCGCAGGTCGCGCGCCACGATGGCGGCGGGGTCGGTGTCGTTGCGCTTGGGGGTGTCGGCCATTGGGGTGCCTGGCTCAGGGAAGAGAGAAACCGGCGGGGAGCAGGCAGGCGATCAGCGAGGCGCCCGTGAAGTCGCAGCCGGCGAGGCCGGCGTCGGTGAGGTCCACGCCGATCAGGGTGGCGTTGCGGAAGCTGGCGCCCATGAGATTCGCCGAGCGCAGCTGCACGTCGATCAGGCGCGCGCCCGAGAAGTCGGACTTCTCGAGCGAGGCGCCGCCCGCGCGACCGTCGAGGAAGGCCGTCCGCATCAGGATGGAGCCCTGGAAGTTGGCCCGGTAGAGCTTGCTGTCCTCGAAGCGGCTGACCGAGATCTGCGCGCCCTTGAAGCTGGCGTTCATCGCCTCGCAGCCGTGCCACTTGCAGCGCCTGGCCGAGAGGCCGGTGCCGTCGAACTCGTTCAAGTCGTCGAAGTAGAATTCGACCCGCTCGAGGCGCGTCTCGACGAAGCGGGCCCTGCGCAGCGCGGTGTGCGTGAAGAGCGTCTCGCGCACCCGGGCGCCCGAGAGGTTGGCCCCGGCGAGGTCCGACTTCTCGACCACCGCCTTGAGCCAGTCGGTGCCCTGGGCCACCAGCGTGGCGAGCCGGCACTCAGCGATGCGGTCGCCGTTGTAGCCGCCCTCGTCCTGCAGTCGCTGCTGGGCCATCTGATCTTGGTGCATTCCGAATTCCATCGTCGCCATACGCTAGCGCCCTCGGTCGCCCCGGGCAAGGAGCGGATCGACTTGCCCTTGCGGCTTTCGTTGCCCGCCCGTCGAAACGCGTGCTACCGTCAGCGCCACCTATGGCTCCATCCGAGGCAGATCCTTTCGGTGGTGGTGGCAGGAGACCCGTCCAGCCGGCTTCCGGCTCGGCAGCTTCCGCGGCCGCTGCAGCAGGCTTCGCAATCCCCACGCCGCTCGGCGCGGCCGTGCAACCCGCCGTGCAGCCGATCGGGCAGCCCAGAGAGGTGGCCGAGGAGGTCCAGCGCCAGGCGCAGCTGCGCCGCGTGGACAAGGACATCGAGCACCTGATGCGCGCTCGCTACCCGATCATCTACATCCTCTCGTCAGAGGAGAAGCGGGTCGAGGAGTCGATCATGCGGGTGCTCTCCGAGCGCGAGCGGATCGCCAAGGAGAAGGGCCGCCCGCCGCTGCGCACCAAGTTCTACACCTGGTCGGTCACCGAGGGGCTGCGGCTCGGCACGGACCCGCAAGGCGACTCGAACGACCCCATCAAGGCGCTCAAGTACATCCTCGACGCCAAGAAGGACGAGCGCGCCGTCTTCGTGCTGCGCGACCTGCACCCCTACCAGAAGAACCCCGAGGTGGTCCGCCGCCTGCGGGACCTCGCGCGCAACCTGAAGGAGACGCTCAAGACCGTCTTCATGATCTCGCCGATGCTGGTGATCCCGCCAGAGATGGACAAGGAGATCGCGGTCGTCGACTACCCGCTGCCGGAGCTGGCGGAGATCGCCACCATCGTCGACCGCTCGGCGAACATCTCGGGCAAGCCGGCGCCCGTCGGCGACGAGCGGACCCACATCGTCGAGGCCGCGCTCGGCCTGACGGCTGACGAAGCCGAGAACGTCTTCGCCAAGTCGATGGTGCAGACGGGCACCTTCGACATCGACGTCATCCTCTCCGAGAAGGAGCGGATCGTCCGCAAGTCCGGCGTGCTCGAGTTCTTCCGCACCCACGAGCAGATGGACAACATCGGCGGCCTGGAGAACCTCAAGTCCTGGCTCAACAAGCGCCAGAAGGCGTTCTCGCAGGAGGCGCGCGCGTTCGGCCTGCCCTCGCCCAAGGGCATCATGATGATCGGCATCCCGGGCGGCGGCAAGTCGCTCACCGCCAAGGCCGTCGGCGCGGCGTGGCGCCTGCCGCTCCTCCGGCTCGACGTCGGCAAGGTGTTCGCCGGCATCGTCGGCTCGTCCGAGGAGAACATGCGCCGCGCCATCCAGATGGCCGAGGCGGTGGCGCCGTCGATCCTCTGGGTGGACGAGCTGGAGAAGGGCTTCTCCGGCACGGGCTCGTCGAACAACTCCGACGGCGGCACGGCGGCGCGCGTCTTCGGCTCGTTCATCACCTGGCTGCAGGAGAAGACCTCGCCGGTCTTCGTCATCGCCACCGCCAACAACGTGGACGAGCTGCCGCCCGAGATGATGCGCAAGGGCCGGTTCGACGAGATCTTCTTCGTCGACCTCCCCACGCTCCCCGAGCGCAAGGAGATCTGCGAGATCCACATCAAGCGGCGCGGACGCGATCCGAAGACCTTCGACCTCGACGTCCTCGCCGACAAGAGCGAGGGCATGACCGGCGCCGAGATCGAGCAGGCGGTGGTCAGCGGCCTCTTCGACGCCTACGAGAAGGCCGGTTCGCAGGGCGTGCTCACCACCGAGGGCCTGGTCAGGTCGCTGCAGGAGACAGTGCCGCTCTCCCGCACGATGAAGGAGAAGATCGCCACGCTGCGCACCTGGTGCCGCACCCGCGCGCGCAGCGCCTCCGCCCCGTATGAAGCGGAGCCCAAGGCCCTGGTTGCGGGCGGCCGGACGCTCGACCTCGACCCCGAGACCGGAGCCAAGCCTTGAGCCACTTCACGCAGGTCGAGACCAAGATCAACGACCTCGTCTGCCTCCAGGCCGCGCTGGTCGAGCTGGGCCTCGAGTTCGAGCAGTCCACCGAGACCGAGCTGGTCAAGGTGCGCGGCTGGAAGGGCTCGACGCTCACCGCCGAGGCCAAGATCAAGGCCTCCAAGACCTACGACATCGGCCTCCAGCTCACCGAGGAGGGCAACTACAAGCTGGTCGCCGACTGGTGGGGCATCGAGGAGGAGACCAACGAGACGCAGGAGGCGATCATGCAGAAGGTGACCGTCTGCTACGCCAAGCACAAGGTGAAGGCCGAGGTGATCAAGCAGGGCTTCACCGTCGACGACGAGATCGTCGAAGCCGATGGCACCATCAAGATCGGCGTGTCCAAGTGGTAGCGGCGGAGAGCAGGGTAGGGTCGTCCGCCGTGGTGGCAAACTTCCAGGAGACGCAGCGTGGCTGACAAGCAGAAGATGGAGATCACCATCCTCCCCAACGGAGAGGTGTCGATCAAGGTGCTCTGCGTGCCCGGGCCCTCTTGCGAGAGCGTCTCGAAGGCGCTCGAAGAGTCGCTCGGCCACGTCAAGGCCAAGGAGCGGACCGCGGAGTTCTACCAAGAGGCGACGGTCGAAGAGACGGTCAGCTCCAAGATCGGGTAGAAGACCTCAATGGTTCGACTGACCCACCTCTCTGGCAGCCTGCAGGGGACGTCCTCGACGTCGCCCAAGGCCGTGATCCGCATCGGCCGCGGCGCCGACTGCGACGTGCGCTACAACGCGCAGATGGACACCAAGGTGTCCACGCACCACGCCGAGGTCCGCTTCGAGGGCGGCAACTATTTCGTCATCGACACCGGCTCGTCCAACGGTACGCTGGTCAACGGCAAGCGCGTCCAGCGGCAGAAGCTCCGCAAGGGCGACAAGCTCGTCTTCGGCGCCGGTGGCCCGGAGGCCGAGTTCGGCCTCGCCGAGGACGCCCCGCCGATGGGCAACGGGTTCGGTGGCCCGCCGCCCTCTCCGTTCGGTGGTCCGCCCCCTTCGCCCTACGGCGCTCCTCCGATGGCCGCTGGCAAGCCCAAGGAGCTGCACAAGGACGCCGACGCGCTCGCCAAGGAGGCGCAGCAGAAGATCAGCCTCGCCCGCGCGATGAGCGGCGGCCAGTCGTCGGGCCAGACCATGTTCATCATGGCCGACACCCTGCAGAAGGTGCAGGAGGCGACCAAGCAGAAGTCGTCGAAGAAGTACGGCAAGATCATCCTCGGCGTGGTGGCAGTCGCGCTCTGCGCCGGCGGGGCGATGGCCTTCGTCATCTACACGCAGAACGCCCAGCTCGAGGAGATCGCCCACAAGAAGGAGAACGCCGACAAGCAGATCCAGAAGATCCAGCTGCAGATGCAGCTCGAGAGCGACCCCGCGACGCTGGCGACCCTCGAAGAGCAGCTGACGCTCCTCACCGGCAAGGCACAGCAGGCCATCGGCGAGATGGAGTCGAAGGACAAGAACAAGGCCGCCGAGCTCGCCAACACCGGCGACGAGCTCGACCGCGAGATCCGGCGCATCCTGAAGAAGTTCGACGCCGACACCTACGCGGTGCCGCCGCTCTTCAAGGAGCGGCTGAAGTTCCACATCGAGAAGATCACCAAGCGCGGCGGTCTCAAGGAGACGTGGAAGAAGAAGAAGATGTACTGGCCGATGATCATGAAGGAGTTCTCGGCCAAGGGCATGCCGGAGGAGATGGCCTACGTGGCCTGGGTCGAGTCGTACTTCGACCCGATGGCCGAGAGCCAGGTCGGCGCCCGCGGCATGTGGCAGTTCATGCCCAAGACCGCGCGCGACTACGGCCTGCGCGTCGACGACAACTGGAAGGCCGGCGGCCACGACGACCGCATCGACCCCGCCAAGCTCACGCCGGCGGCGGCGAAGTACCTCTACAACCTGCTGTCGGAGTTCGGCTCCGACTCGTTCATGCTCGCCATCGCCTCTTACAACAAGGGCGAGGGCGGCATGCGCAAGATCCTCCACGACGTCGGCTTCCGGAAGCAGGAGCGCGACTTCTGGCACCTCTACCGTCTGAAGAAGCTGCCGGACGAGACGCTCGAGTACGTCCCGCAGATCCTCGCTGCCGCCATCATCGGCAACAACCCTCAGAAGTACGGCCTGGACCCGTAGTCCAATTCGACCAGGCACCGAAAGGAAACGCTCCCATCATGGCCTCCAAGTCTCTCCGCGCGATCCTCATCGCGCTCGCATCCTTCTCCGCCCTGACGGGCTGCCACGCGCGCTGGAACCCGCTCGGGTCGGCGCCTGCGTACCACTTCCGCGTCAAGTCGGCCGACGCGACCCTCGGCAAGATGGCCGAGGGCACGCTCACCGAGGAGGACGACCAGTACGCGTACGGCCTCAAGTACGTCATCCCGGCGCCGGGCACGCTCTTGATCAACGCCAAGCCGAGCAACGCAGCCGTGCAGATCGACATCGACGTCTTTACGGACGGCCAGGTGCCGATCGCCACCACCTCCAACAACACCGACAAGAAGCTCACCGTGCAGGACGTGCAGCCCGGTGACCTCTTCATCGTCGTCAAGGAGAGCTGGAAGGAGGCCGTGCGCTCGAAGTTCAAGCTGATGGCCCTCTTCAAGCCGGCCGATCCGGACGGCGCCAACGGCGTCTACAAGAGCAAGGCGGGCGCGCGCGAGCTCTCGGCCGACAAGGGCAACCTCGGCGACATCGTCGACTACTCGGCCATGCGCCGCACCAACTGGTGGAAGATCACCACCCAGGGCGAGGGCGACTTCGCCCTCAAGTTCAACAAGGACGAGCAGGCGGGCAAGCTCTCCGCGGAGTGGGTACCCGAGGCGGGCGCGCCCGAGAAGATCGACCCTGTCGTGGGCCTCAACAAGAAGGACCTGCCCCCGGGCGACTACTACGTGAAGGTCACCGCCGATGACGCTGGTGAGGCCGGCAAGTACACGCTCGCCACCTCCTGGAAGGGCGGCGACACCTGCAAGAACGGCGGCGCGTTCTGCTTCCCTGACGGCGCCGAAGAGCTGAAGTTGCCCACCGACAACAAGCAGGCCGACGTCGACTTCACCAAGGGCAAGCAGTTCCACTATTACAAGCTGACCACCAAGGAGAAGGGCAAGATCAACCTCTCCTTCAAGGTGCTCACGCCTCCGCGCGGGTCGAAGGTGGCCTGCTACTTCATGAAGAAGGTCGACGAGGACGGTGAGAAGATCACCGGCTCGGGCTCGACCACCAAGGTGATCGAACCGGGCGAATACTTCATCCGCGTGATCGCGCCCGAGATCGGCGACTTCGGCAAGTACGCCCTGGCGACCATCTTCCAGCCCGACAACTTCATCCTCGGCGACGTGGTCGAGCGCTCCAACAACCCCTGCATGCTGACCGTCTCGGCGGGCACCACCCAGGGCGTGCGCGCGGGCGTCGCCGCCACCATCGTCGGCGCGGGCGGCGCGCCGATCGACTCGGGCGTGGTCGACTCGGTCTTCCAGAACCTCAGCAAGGTGCGCCCGTTCGGGTCCTGCGCGAAGATCCCGCCCAACGGGACGAAGGTGCAGATCCAGGCGCAGTAGTCTTCGTCTGGAGTCCGTGGTCCGGCAGGGCCGTCCAAGCGCCGACGCGGCGCTGGGCGGCCCTTGTCGTTGGGCTGCGGTCCACGCTGCGCAGGCTCGCCGCGGCGGAGGGCTTCACCGTGCTCCAGGCGCGCCCGAAGGGGCCGTCGGTGCTGCTGCAGGCGAGCCTGCAGTGGTCGGCGGCGACCGGGCTCGCCGACCAGCACCTGTACCTCGGGCTGGTGGTCGACCAGGACGGCGAGCGGGTGGGTGAGCGGATCAAGGCCCTGCCCTGAAGCGTGCGCGGACCCGGCCGCTGCAGGGCCCCGGTGCGATGTATTACACTTGTCCCGGCCTGCTATTTGGCGGCGGGCGCTGCGGGCGGCTGCGCGGGCGCGGCCTGGGGCTGGGGGGGCGGCGCGTCGGCGGCGGCCAGCAACTGCTTCAAGTCGGCCTCGATGACCTCCTCGAGGTCCTTGCCCTCTTCGCGGTAGATCCCCGCCACCCGGCCCTTGGCTGTGAGCAGGAACGTGCGGGGCAGGGCGAGCTTGTTGTTGTCGTGCAGCCCGTAAGACTTGGCGATCACCTCGAACTTGTCGAGCAGCGCGGGCCCGGTCATGCCGCACTTGGCGGCGAAGCCCTGGGCCGCCTGGGCGTCGGGCTCGACATCCACCAGCACGAGCCGGAAGGCGCCCTTGTGCTTCTTCTCCAGCTCCACAAGGCGCGGCAGGCCTTCGTTGCAGGGCACGCACCACGAGGCGCCGAAGGTCACCAGCAGCGGCGCAGGGGCGGGCGTCTTGAGGAGGGCTGCCAGCGCCAGGACGTTGCGGCCAGCGAGGTCGAAGGCGCCGAACGGCGGCGCCTGCATGCCGATGGTCGCCCCACCGGACTCCTTGAGGCGCTGCGTCTTCTCGGGCGCTGCCGCCACGAGCAGGAAGGCGCCTGCTAGCAGGGCTGCAGAGTTGCTCACCTTGTGCATCACAACCTCCTACGACGTGCTGAAAGCGCAGAAACGACGGCGACGCCACCGAGGACGACCCCGCGTGACCAGAGCACCGAACAGGTTACCTCCCGTCGCCAGGGCGGCGATGGGCAGCGCATCTCGTCGTCGCTCCTCCTCGGAAACCGCAACGGGTTGACTCGTCGTCGCTCCTAGATCTGCTTGCCCCTCACCACCCGGGCTTTTGTCCGGTAACCTG
>JAYWAO010000156.1:0-6040 GCA_043782365.1 Deltaproteobacteria bacterium | reverse complement strand
CCGACTCGCGGCTGATCACCCGGGTCAAGCGCGACCCGGTGATGGGCGGCACGGGGATGAACGGAAACTTCGTCACCGTCTACCGCGAGAGCCTCGGCGCGGCAGGAAAGGAGGCCTGACGTGCGCTACGGAATGACCGTCGATCAGCGCCTCTGCGTCACCTGCAACGCTTGCGTGCTGGCCTGCAAGAACGAGAACCGCGTGCCCGAGGGGGCCGCCCGCTGCTGGACCGCGCAGGTGGAGTGGGGAGTGTTTCCCAACCTCTCGCTGGAGACCCGCAGCGAGCGCTGCAACCACTGCGAGAACGCGCCCTGCGTGACCGCCTGCCCGACGCAGGCGAGCCACTATGAAGCGGGCGGCATCGTCGACGTCGACAAGGACAAGTGCATCGGCTGCAAGGCGTGCATCACCGCCTGCCCTTATGAGGTGCGCTACGTGCACCCCGACGGCTACGTCGACAAGTGCAACTTCTGCCTGCACCGCGTGACCAAGGGCCTGCAGCCCGCCTGCGTGGTGGTCTGCCCCACCGACGCGCTGGCCTTCGGCGACCTCGACGATCCCGAGAGCCGCGTCCACCAACTGCTGCAGACGCGGCAGTTCAAGGTCCTCAAGGAGTCCGAGGACACGCGGCCCAAGCTGTTCTTCCTCACCTAGCCAAGCGAGCGCACCATGACCTCCACTCCAGACCCCGTCCGCCTTGGAAAGCGCGCCTTCGCAGCCTTGGCCCTGCTCTTCCTGCTCGGCGTCGGCGCGGGCCTCGTCGCCGCCGTGCGCGGGCACCACGTGATGGGCACCACCTCGGAGATGTCCTGGGGCCTGCTGATCGCCACCTATGTCTTCCTCGCCGTCTCCAGCACGGGCGTCTCGCTGGTGAGCGCGCTCGGCCACGTGGAGGGGTTCGAGCGGTTCGCGAGGCTCGACAAGCGGGCCACCCTGCTCGCCTGGGTGCTGCTCGCGCTCGGCTTCGGCGTGATCGCCAGCGAGCTGGAGCGGCCGCTGCTGCTCGCCAAGCTGGTGCTGCTCTCGCCCAATCCCCGCTCGCCGATCTGGTGGATGGGCACGCTCTACGGCTTCTACTTCACCCTGCTCTCGGCGCAGCTCTGGCTGCTCTGGAAGGACGACCACCACCGGGCGGAGCGCGTGGCCATCCCCAAGCTGCTCTTCGGCGTGGCGGCGAGCTCCAACCTGGGCGCGGTCTTCGCGCTCTCCCACGCGCGCCCCTATTGGCATGGGCCCTTCGTGCCCGTCTATCTGGTCCTGACCGCGCTGGTCTGCGGCGCCGCGCTGCTCTCCTTGATGGTCTACTTCGGCGACCTCTTCACCAACCACGGTCAATTGAAGCCCGAGAGCCGGCTCGCGATGGAAGGCCTCGGCAAGCTGCTGGTGCTCTTCCTCGCGCTGCAGGCGCTCGCCACCGCCTGGCGGATGATCGCGGGCGTGGCCGGCGACCAGCAGGGCCTCGCCGAGGTGGTGCAGGCGCAGCTGACCGGGCCGCTCTTCTTCAGCTTCTGGTTCTTCGAGGTGCTGGTCGGGATGGTGGCGCCCGCGGTGATCCTGCTCGGCCCGTGGCGGCGCGCCCCGAAGCTGCTCGCGCTGGCGGCCTCGCTGCCGGTGATCGCGATGTACTTCGTCCGCTACAACTTCGTGCAGGCCGGGCAGATGCTCTCGCTCAAGCCGACCACTGGCCATCTAGGCGAGTCGATCACCTATGCGCCGCCCTTCAAGGGGAACGTCGCGGGCTTCCTGCCGTACACGCCCTCGCTCGTCGAGGTGCTGATCTCACTCGGCGCCGTCGCCGGCGTGATCGTCCTCTTCGTCATGCTCGCCCGCGCGCTGCGCTTCGAAAGGGAGGCCTGAGATGGAGCCCGTCCCCGCCACGCCAGCCGCGGTCCCGGCCACCGCACCCGCACCGGCCGTGACGCCCGTCATCGTGCCCGCGCCCTATTGGAACTCCTACCAGGCCGGCGCCGCGCTCGGCCTCGTCCTCCTGCTGACGTTCACCCTGATGGGCCGCGGCCTCGGGGCCTCCGGAGCGCTCACCCGGATGGCGTCGTTCGCCGTCGACCGCACCGACGCGGTGCTCCACGGCGGCACCGCCGCCGAGCCGACCACGCTCGCCAAGCGCAACGCCTACATGAACCAGTTCTTCAAGGGGGGCGACCCCTTCGACGACTTCCTCGTCTACCTGCTCTTCGGCGCGATGGTCGGCGGCTTCGTCGGTGGCCTCGTCAGCCACCGGTTCGGCCCGAAGGTCGTCCGCGGCCCGCGCACCACCGACCGTCGCCGGATCATCCTGGCCATCACGGGGGGCATCCTCTCGGCGTTCGGCGCACGCCTCGCCCGCGGCTGCACCTCGGGCATGGCCTTGACCGGCGGCGCCACCCTCGCCCTGGGGAGCTGGGTCTTCATGCTCGCGGTCTTCGCGGGCGGATATGCCCTCGCGTACTTCTTCCGGAAGGAGTGGACGTAGCCATGGACCCGATCCTGCCGCTCGCAAAGGTCTACGGCTTCTCGCCGGCCATCGAGGTGCTGCTCGCGGTGCTGCTCGGCTCGGGGTTCGGATTCGTCCTCGAGCAGGGCGGCCTCGCCAACCCCAAGGTGCTCGCGGGCCAGTGGTACGGCTACAACTTCGCGGTGCTGCGCGTGCTGTTCACCGCCATCGTCGTCGCCATGCTGGGCCTCGTCGGGCTGCACTATCTGGGGATACTCGACTTCGAGCTCGTCTATGTGAACCCCACCTACCTCTGGCCGCAGCTGGTCGGCGGCCTCATCTTCGGCTTCGGCTTCGTGGTGGGCCAGCACTGCCCGGGCACCGCAGCGGTGGCGTGCGCCACGGGCAATTGGGACGCCATCGGCTACCTCGGCGGCTTCCTCGCGGGCGCGGTGGCCTTCGCCTTCGCGCAGCCGCTCTTCAATACGTTCTATGAGTCGTCGTTCATGGGCCGCGCGCTGCTCTCGGACATGCTCGGGCTGCCGCTCGGCGTGGTGGCGCTGCTGGTGGCGGTGGTGGCGGTGGGCGCGTTCGCGTTCACGCACTGGCTGGACAAGAAGCTGGGCAATGGGCCCGATGGAGGACGCCATGCTTGACCGCAAGCCCCTGCTGGCCGCAGCCGCCGCGCTGCTCCTGCTCGGCGGCGCGCTCGCCGCCGCTTCGCTCCGCGGCGAGCCCCGTCGCAAGCTGCGCTACGACGTGGAAGACCAGCGCAGCCTCAAGGTGACCCCCGCCGCGCTCGCCACCTGGATCGTCGAGGGCCGGCGCGACTTCGCGGTGGTCGACCTGCGCGACCACGGCGAGTTCCAGAAGGGCCATGTCCGCGGCGCGGTCAACTGCGGGAGCTGCCACTCTTCTCGGGACGAGGGGCAGAAGGCGCAGCAGGGCGAGAGCTTCGTCGACCTGTCGAAGAAGCTGGTCCTCTACACCGACAGCGATCTCGAGACGATCACGCTGCCGAAGGTGCTGCACGACAACCCGAACCTCTACCGCCTCCAGGGCGGGTGGCAGGCCTGGCAGAGGGACGTGCTCACCAAGCGCGCCCAGGGCGAGCTGACGAGCGAGGCCGCGCTCGAGGCAGCGCGCAGGCACGACGCGGTCCGCGCCTTCCTCACCGGCGAGCGGCCCTCGCAGGCCACCGAGGCGAAGCTGCCGGTGGCGCCGATCAAGCGGAGCAGCGAGCACAAGGCGGCAGGGCCCAGCGAGGGCTGCTAGAACCTCGGGTCCCCGCCTGCGCGGGCTGGAGCGGCCCGTGAACTTCGCCACCGGACAGCGCGCGCCGCTCGGCGCACTCGTGCTGGCGGCGCTCTGCCTCCTCGGGGCCGAGCGCTTCGCCGCCGCGCTCGGACACGGCTTCTTCAAGGAGCCGCTCGACGCGCGGGCGCTCCCGCTGGTGCTGGGCCACCGCGAGAGCTGCCTCGCCTGCCACGCTTTCGTCACCGGCCTCGGGCAGGGTCACGACGCGGGCGCGATCGGCTGCGCCTCCTGCCACGGCGGTGTGCCGGCCGCGGTCGACGCGGAGCAGGCGCACGCCGGGATGATCCGGGTGCCGGGCAACCTCGACTCCGCGGCGCGCACTTGTGGCGTCTGCCACGCCGCGCAGGTCTCGCGGGTGCAGGGCTCGCTGATGAACACGCTGCGCGGGATGATCTCGGTCGACCGCGAGGTCTTTGGCGAGCCGGCGCGCGCCGCCGAGGCGCACCACGTCGATACCCTGGGCAATACTCCGGCCGATACGCACCTCAGACAGCTCTGCGTCGGCTGTCACCTCGGCACGGTGAAGCTCGCGCCAGGGCCGCCCGGGGAGCTCTCGCGCGGCGGGGGCTGCGCGGCCTGCCACGCGAGCTATCCGTCGCAGGGCCGCTACACGAAGGGCTCGAGCGCGCGGTTCGTGCACCCGGCCGTCTCCGCGCAGGTGCGCGACGAGAGCTGCTTCGGCTGCCACTCGCGCTCGGGCCGCATCTCGCTCGGATATGCGGGGTATTGGGAGTCGGGATTGTCCGCCGGGCAGGCAGCGGCCTTGCCCGAAGGAGAGACGCGCACCCTCGCCGACGGACGCGTGCTCCGCCGGGCCGCCGAAGACGTCCACCACGCCCGGGGAATGGCCTGCATCGACTGCCACACCGCGCAGGAGGTGATGGGCGACGGCGCGCTCCACTTGCACGAAGAAGAGGCGACGCAGGTGCGCTGCCAGACCTGCCACCGCACGCAGCCCGCACGCAGCGCGGCCAGGAGCGAGCTGGCGGCAGAGGCGGCGGCGCTGGTGAGGCTCCGCGCGGGCGCTGCGCCGTTTGCGAGGCTGCTGCTCGAGGACCGCACCGGCGAGGCGCTGGTGAACGCGTCGCCCCTGGATGGCGGCGCGGTGGCGCTCACCGGGAAGCTCTCCGGGGCGCGCTTCACCGCTCGGCCGCCTTCGGCTGCGTGCAGCGGCCAGCAGGGCCACGAGCGGGTCTCCTGCCGCGCCTGCCACGAAACCTGGGCGACCCAGTGCGTGGGCTGTCACACGCAGTGGGACCCGGCGGGCACGCGCCGCGAACTGCCCACGGGTGGCGAGCTGAAGGGCGCGTGGGTCGAGTACGACGTCGCGCCCCGCATCGGCCCGCCCGCGCTGGGCGTGGTCGCGCGCGAGGGGCGCGAGGAGGTGGTGCCGTTCACTCCGGGGATGATCCTCACGCTCAACGGCCCCGGCGAGGCACCGGCAGGAGCGTTGCCTGGCGAGGCCGCGGCGCTCATCAACCCGAAGACCCGCTTCCTGCGCGCGTTCGCGCCCGCGGTGCCGCACACCACCCAGGCGAAGGCCCGCGCCTGCGCCGGCTGCCACCTCGACCCGGAGGCGCTCGGCTACGGCCGCGGCAAGCTCTCGCTGGTGGAGGAGGGAGGAGAGTGGCGCTGGCGCTTGGACAGCGCCTATCAACCGGTCCAGCAGGACGGCCTGCCCGCCGATGCCTGGATCGGCTTCTTGAGCGACCTGCGCGGCGCGAGCACCCGCCCGACGGCGCGGTCGTTCACCCTCGCCGAGCAGCAGCGCATCCTCGCGGTGGGCGCCTGCCTGGGCTGCCACCAGCCAGACTCCGCGCGGGGGCGCGACCTCTACGCACACTTCCGGGAGCGGCGCGCCAGCCTGGCGCCGGAGTGCCGCGTCCCGTCCTGGCCGCAGCCCTGACGGCTACTGCTTGTCTTCGTGGTGCATCGAGCCGTGGCCACCCATGTGGCCCTTGCCCTTGCCGTGCATCATGCCGCCCATCATCGGGCAGGCGCCGTCGCCGTGGCTCTCCTCGCAGGTCTTCATCATCTCGCCGTGGCACTCGTCGAGCGCGCGGTCGGAGCGCAGGCACCCAGCCATCTTCTCGTGGACGACCGCCATCTTCTCCCGCTGCTCCTTGGTCATCGTGTGACCCTTGGGTGCCGCCTTCTCTTCGGCGAACGAGGAGGCGGCAAACAGGCCGAGCATGCAGACGACCAGGGCGAAGTTCTTCACGGGGTCCTGCCTTTCGTTTGGACGGTGGACGACTCTCAGCATCTGAGCCTGAACGCGGCGAAGCGTTGCGC
>JAYWAO010000155.1:0-16570 GCA_043782365.1 Deltaproteobacteria bacterium | reverse complement strand
CGGTCAAGCGCGAGCGGCCCCAGCAACCGGGCTCGGGCCCGCAAGGCCCCCCGCTCGAGCCCGTCACGCCGCCCGCCTCGGCGCGGCCCGCGCTGCAGGCGCTGATCTCCCGCTGCTGCGCGCTCGACCCCAGGCAGCGGCCGCCCTCGGCCCGCGCGCTCCTCGACGAGCTGGCCCTGCTGCAGCGCGCCGGGGCCGACTCAGCCCCTCGCACGCCGCTCCTCGAGGCGGCCTCCACGCCGGTCCTCAAGCAGCTGCCGCCGCGCGGCCCGCTGCGGTTCCTCGCCCTGGCGGCCATCTTGATGGGGGCTGTGGCCCTCCAGTACGTCATCACCCACCCAAAGAAGGGGAATCCACCCTCGCCCGTCGCGCCCACGCCGCCGCAGCCGCCCGCGCCGCCGCCGGCGCCCGATTCGCTGCAGCTCACAGCCCCGCTCTCGTCACCGCGCGTGGGCGCCGCGGTGGCGGTGCTCGGGGACGGGCTGGTGCTGCTCGCGGGAGGGGCCGACGAGAACGGTCCGCTCTCCTCCGCCGAGGTGTTCGATCCCGCCGCCGGGAATGGCGCTGGCGCCTTCCGCGCGGTGGGCGCGCTGGGGGTGGCGCGGGAGGGCGCGCAGGCGCTCCGGCTCTCCGACGGCCGCGTCCTGGTGGTGGCCGGCGAGGGCCGCGCGGGCGCGCTCGACTCGACCGAGCTGTTCGATCCGGCGAGTCGGACCTTTTCGGCGGGGCCGCCGCTCGAGACCGCGCGCACCGCGTTCTCGCTGGTGCCGCTCGGCGATGGCCGCGCGCTGGTGGCGGGCGGCGAGCGCGAGGGTGTTCCGCTCTCCTCGGCGGAGCTGTTCGAGCCTCAGGCCGGCCCGCGGGGCGCCTTCCTCGAGGCCGGCAGCCTCTCCTTGCCCCGCTCGCACGCGGCGGCGGCGGCGGTGCCGCTCCCCGAGGGCGTGGCCGTGCTGGTGGCGGGCGGGCTCGGGCCGGAGCCGCTCGACTCGGCGGAGCTGTTCCTGCCCCCACCGCGCGGTGCGGGCGGCGGCGCGTTCGTGCCAGCGGCGAAGCTGCTGCGGGCCCGGTCCCACGCCGTGGCCTTGACCCTGGCCGACGGCAGCGTGCTGGTCGCGGGCGGCGCCAGCGGCGCCACCGCGCTCGCCTCGGTGGAGCGGTTCGACCTGGTCGCGCCAGTCAAGCCCGGCAGCCCCGCCTCCCACCGCGGCCAGTTCCACCAGCAGGGCCCGCTCTCGACCGCACGCCACTCGACCGCCGCGCTGCTGCTCCCCCTCGGCGAGGTGTTGCTGGCGGGCGGCAAGGGAGACAGCGACAGCCGCCTCGCCTCGGCAGAAGTGTATGACCCTTTCGCGTCGCCCCAGCCCGGCGCCAACGGGCCACCCGTCGCGGCGCCGAAGCGGGGCGCGGGCAGCGCGTCGAGGGTCGCGGGAGCAGGGCCTGGCGCGACGCCTCCGGGCCTCTCACGTCCCCTGGGGAACCTCTCGACCCCGCGCGCCGGAGCGGCGGCGGCGCTGCTCGCGAGCGGACGCGCGCTGATCGCTGGCGGCGACTGGGGCCCGCGCCGCGCGCTCAGCTCGGCGGAGCTCTACACGCCGCGCGGGACCAGCCTCAAGGGCCGGGCGGTGCGCACCGGAGACTTGCACGCGCCGCGCTCGGCAGCCTGCGCGGTGGCGCTCGGCGACGGCAAGGTGGCAGTGATCGGCGGGCGTGGCGCGTCTGCGCTCGCCTCCATCGAGCTCTTCGACGCGCGGGCCGCGCGTGGGTCCGGTGCGTTCTCGGCTGCGGGCAACCTCGGCGAGGCGCGCGAAGAGCCGCTCTGCGCCGGGCTCGGGGGCGGCCTCGCCCTGGTGGCTGGCGGGTTCGACGACGGCGGCCGCGCCCTCGCCTCCGCCGAGCTGCTCGAGGAGGGGGCCGGACAGATCCGCGCGACTCCCCTGCCCCCGCTCACCACCCCGCGCGCGTTCGCGGCCGCGGTGCGCCTCGCCGACGGCCGGGTGCTGATCGCGGGCGGCCTCGGAGAGGCGGCGCTGCTCCGCTCCGCCGAGCTGTTCGACCCGCGCCGCGCCTCGCCGGAGCACCCCGGGGGCGCGCCCGCGCTGACGGCAGCAGGCCCGATGGCGACGGCCCGCGGCGCCCCGATGGCCGCGCTGCTCGCCGACGGCCGGGTGCTGATCGCGGGCGGGCTCGGAGAGCAGCCCGGCAAGGAAGCGCGCGCGCCTGGCGAGGGCAGCGCCGTCCTCGCCACCGCCGAGCTGTACGACCCGCGCACCAATTCGTTTGCGCCCACTGGCGCGATGGCGACCGCGCGCACCGCGGGCGTCCTCCTGCTGCTGCCGGGCGGCAAGGTGCTGGTCGCGGGCGGGCTCGGGGCGAAGGCGCTCGCCTCGGCGGAGCTGTTCGACCCCGCTGCGGACAACGGCCGCGGGGCGTTCGTGCCCACCGGCGGGCTGGCGTCGGCGCGCGACCACGCGGCCGGCGCGCTGCTCCCAAACGGCCGCGCGCTGCTCTTGGGCGGGCTCGACCCCACCGGCGGTCCGCTCGCCTCCGCGGAGCTCTACGACCCTGCGATCGACGGCGGGGTGGGCGGGTTCGGCGAGGCGTCGGGGCTGTCGGTCGGCCGCGAGGCGTGCACGGCCACGCTGCTGCCGGGAGGGGGCGTGCTGATCGCCGGCGGCCGCAACACCGCGGTGCTGGCGAGCGCGGAGATCTGGAAGCTGGAGTAACACCTTTCTCCTCTTCGCGGGAGCCGCGGTGCCGATGGGGCCTGGGCTTGACACGCTGCCTCGACCTGTACATCTTTTCTGTACAGGAGCTTCCATGGCAGCCAAGGTCCTCAACGTCAGCGACGCCCGCCGCCTCCTTCCGGGACTGGTCCGCGACGCGGTCAAGAACGGCGCGGTCTCGATCGGCGTCCGCGGGCGGGCATCGGCGGTGCTGGTGTCGGTGGAGGAGTACCAGTTGATCAAGGCCCGGGCGGGGAGAGTCCCGGCCGGAGAGAGCCCCTGGGCCCGCTTGAGGCTGCGGCCGACCGGCACCATCCGCGAGGTGGAGGCGGAGCTCCTCGCCATGCGCCGCGAGCGCGCGGCCGCGCTCGGCAGCCCTCCAACTCCGGGCAAGCGGCAGGTCAAGAGGAAGCGCTCCGGCCGATGACCTACCTCGTCGACGCGCACGCCTTCGTCTGGTGGGCGACGGGCAAGCGTGCGCTCGGCCGGTCAGCGGCCCGGGTCTTCGCGCGCGCCGAGCGGGGCCTCGACGAGCTGCGGCTCCCATCGGTGGCCGCGTTCGAGATCGCGCTCCTCGAGGAGCGCGGGCGCCTCAAGAGTGCGCTGCCCTGGCGGCAGTGGCTGGCGGCGCTGGAGTCGACGCCGGGGCTCTCGGTGGAGCCGCTGCTGCTCGCTGACGTGGCGCGTGCCCGCGACCTCGGGGCGCTGGTGGATCCGTTCGACCGGCTGGTGGCGGCGACCGCGCTGCGGCTGGAGTGTGCGCTGATCACCGCCGACGAACGGGTCACCGAGTCGGGGCTGGTGCCGGTCGTCTGGTGATGCTCGCGACCGGCCCCCGCGCCAACCCCAGTCACCGGCCCGGCACCTACTTCTTGTCGAACTCCAGCACCAGCGCGTGCACCCGGTCGGCCTCCGCCCCGGCCGCCTCCAGGTGCACCAGGCCATCGCCCTTGTCCACCTTGGCCGACCGCTCCTGCGACTGCCCGAGCGCCCCGAGCAGCTTCTGCGCATAGGTGCTCCCCGCCGCCGCGGTGATCTTCTCGTTGAGCGACTTGAAGTCGAGCGGCCGCGGCGAGATGACGACCGCCAACGAATCGCGCGTGCCCTTGTCGTCGGCGGTCAGGCTCTGCTTGCGCGGGAAGATCCGCGTGCCGGTGGTGCCGCAGTAGGGCGAGTGCTTCGGCGTGTAGGGGAACAGCACGTAGGAGGTGCCGTCGGTCTCCTGCCCGAAGAGATAAGTGTAAGTAGGCCTGGTGTTGGAGAACTCCACCTTGAAGCGCGTGCCCTTGCTGATCGGCTGCACGCTGCGGAAGGTGATGCCGTCGACGGGCTTGACCGCGATGCGCCGCTGGGTGCCCGTCTCGAGCAGGCCGAACTCGATCACCTGCGGCGCGTCCTTGGCCGCCTTGCCCGTCATCGGGTAGAGGCCGTACGCCTCCTTCACGAAGTGATCGAAGTCCTTGTACTTGACGAAGGCGATGCCGTCGCTGCCCCACGCGCGGCCCCACGAGTTCATCAACTGGAAGGCGCCGCCCTCGACGGTGTCGTCGTAGCCGATGATCGACATCGCGTGGCCGCCCCAGTCGCCGACGAAGTCGTAGTCGGCCTTGGTCGGGTGCCAGACCTTCTGCCCGTCCATCTTGTGCTCGAACGACCCGCCCACCTTCATGCCGATCACCACCGGCGCGCCCTGCGCGAGGTGCTGCCGGATCGCCAGCGCGTTCGAGCGGTAGTCGTCGCTGTCCACCGAGAGGCGGTCGAAGCCGACGATGCGGAACTCGGCCGCCTGCTGCTTCTGCGCGCTCGACGGGACGGCGCTGCACGACTTGTCGGTGTAGGCGAACTCGCCGAACGGGACATCGCCGACTTTTTTCAGCGTCTCGAGGGCCCGGCTTAGATACGTGCCGTTGCAGCCCTTGAGCGCGATCTGGTTGTAGAGGAATGAGGGGCTGAAGGCCGCCTTGTCGGGGTCGAGCCCGCTCTCGCGCGCGTAGAGGATGCTGCGCGCCGCGTACGAGGTGGCCCAGCCGACGCACGAGCCCTGCGCTCCCTGGTTGCGGCGGGTGGGCGCGTACTGCAGCAGCGAGACCCTCGAGGGGAGCTCGCCGGGCTTGAGCGGCTCGTGCACCAGCGTCTCGTCATACACTTTCTGGTCGAGCGTCGCGCCAGTGCCCCGCTTGGGGCCGGTGGCCTGCTGCTCCTCCTGCGCGCTCTGCTGCTGCGAGGGCGCCGGGCTGGGGCTGCTCGAGCTGCCCGAGGAGAAGTAGAAGTAGCCGCCGAGGACCACCGCCACCACCGCCGCGATCTTCGGGTAGCGGAAGACCAGCATCGCGATCCCGATCAGGTCGAAGATCGAGCCGCCGCCGCCCCCGCGGCGACCGCCGCCGCCTCCCCCTCCGCCACCACCGCCTCCACCGCCGCCGCCCGACCCTCCGGAGTCGTCGTCGTCGCTCTGGCCCGGCTCGTCGTCGGTCATCCGGATCGGCATGGTGTCTCCCCTGGGTGCTCGGCAGCGGCTGCTGCCACAGCATGCGCTCTTTGCAGCCCGCGCAGGCGCCGGATGTTAACCTGACGGCTCCAGAGAGATGAAGCGAACTCGCGGCGACGGAGCACGGCATCCCTACGCGACCTACGAAACACGCAGTCAACGCGGAGGGCGCGGAGAACCGCTTCTAGAAGCCACCGTGTTCGAGTCCGAGCAGCAAGGAGCGCAAGCCCGATGAGCCCGAAAGCCGCCGCCGCCCGCAAGACCGTGAAGCCCCCCGCGCGCCGCGCGAAGCCCGCCCCGCCCGCTCCCGGCGCGGCCCCACGCAAGGGCCACCTGCTTCCGCTCGCCCTGGTGGAGAAGCTCCTCGCCGCCGCCTCCGCCCGCGGCGCCGGGTTCGCCGAGGTGTACGTCGAGAGGAGCACCACCACGGGCATCTCGCTCGACGACGGGCAGATCCGCTCCGCGCAGTCGAGCCAGGTCACCGGCGTGGGTGTCCGCGCCATCCGCGGCGCGCAGGTGGGCTACGCCTACTCGGACGACCTCGACGAGGCCGCGCTGCGCCGCTGCGCCGAGACCGCCGCGTTGATCGCCGACGGCACGCGCGAGGTCTCGCCGCAAGACCTCTCGCCGCGACCGCTCCCCACCCACTACGACGTCAAGCGGCCGCTCGCGTCGATCGAGGTGAAGCGCAAGGTCGCGCTGGTCAAGGCCGCCGACGCCGCCGCCCGCGCGCACGACAAGCGGATCAAGCAGGTGATGGGCGGCTACGCGGACCAGACGCGCGAGGTGCTGGTGGCCAACACGCTCGGCCACCTCGCCGAGGACCGGCAGGACCTCTGCCGCTTGAGCGTAAGTGTAGTCGCCTTCGGCAAGGACGGCGAGCGGCGCACGGGCTTCTTCGGCGGCGGCGGCCGGGTGGGCTTCCACTTCTTCGACGACTTCACCCCGCAGCAGGTAGGCCGCGAGGCGGCGCGGCAGGCGATCGACACGCTCGGCGCCGTGCCCGCGCCCGCGGGTCCGCAGACGGTGGTGCTCTCGCCCGGCTGGAGCGGCATCCTGCTGCACGAGGCGGTCGGGCACGGGCTGGAGGCCGACTTCATCCGCAAGGGCACCTCGCTCTTCGCGGGCAAGCTGGGAGAGAGGGTCGCGAGCGAGCTGGTCACCGTCATCGACGACGGCACGGTGGCCGGCGGCCGCGGCTCGCTCAACGTGGACGACGAGGGCAACCCCGCCGAGCGCAAGGTGCTCATCGAGAAGGGCGTCCTGCGCGGGTACCTCACCGACCACCACAACGCGCAGCTGATGGGCACGCGCTCGACGGGCTCCGGCCGTCGCCAGAGCTTCCGCCACGCGCCGCTGCCGCGGATGACGAATACATTCTTGGCCCTGGGCCAGAGCACGCCCGAGGAGATCCTGCGCGGCGTCCGCAAGGGCCTCTACTGCCGCCAGTTCGGCGGCGGGCAGGTGGACATCTCCAACGGCAACTTCGTCTTCGAGGTGAGCGAGGCCTATCTCATCGAGGACGGCGCCATCACGAAGCCCGTGCGCGGGGCGATGCTGATCGGCGTCGGGCCCGAGGCGCTGAAGAACGTCAGCGCGGTGGGCAACGACGCGAGCCACGACCCGGGCCTGGGCACCTGCGGCAAGGACGGCCAGAGCGTGCCCGTGGGCGTGGGCCTGCCGACGGTGCGGATCGACGCGATGACCGTCGGCGGCACGGGTTAGAGCACCAAACAGCATACCTACCGTCGCCAGGGCGGCGATGGGCAGCGCAGCTCGGTGCTCTAGCGACGCGCCAGGGGCAACGAAGTATTACACTTACCGCAGAGCGGAGCGTGATCGTGGCATCGACGAAGGCGAGCACAGGCAAGGGCGCAAAGAAGTCCCCGGCGCCCGCGGTGATCCCGGGCCCGGCCGACGAGACCGAGCGGCAGCTGCTAGAGGTGGCGCAGCGCCTGGTCGAGCTGGCCCGGAAAGCCGGCGCGCAGGAGGCGGAGGCCTTCGCCGAGCGCACCCGCAACGCCTCGGTCACCGTGCGCGACGGCGAGGTGGAGGAGCTCTCGCAGGCCTCCTCCAAGGGCGTCGGCCTGCGGGTGATCGGCGGCGGCCGGCTCGGCTTTGCCAGCGGCACCGACTTCTCGCAGGAGGGCCTCACTGCCCTCGCAACGCAGGCGGTGGCGCTCGCCAAGGAGGCCGCGCGCGATCCGCACAACGCGCTCCCCAGGGCCGGCCAGCTTGGCTTCGCGCTCGCGGGCACGGGCGACTTCGACCCGGCCATCGAGTCGCTCTCGCCCGAGTGGAAGCTGCAGGCAGCGCGGGCGGCGGAGGCGGCGGCGCGCGGGGTCGATCCGCGGGTGCGCAAGTTCGACTCCACTGGCGCCGGCGACTACCTCGCCCACAGCGCCATCGCCTCCAGCCACGGGGCCGCGGCCTCGTCGCGCGCGAGCTACCTGCAGGTCTACTGCTCGCCGGTCGCGGAGGAGAACGGGCAGCTGCAGACCGCCTCCTGGAGCGACACGCGGCGGCTGCTCTCGGCGCTCGACGCACCCGAGGAGATCGGCCGTATCGCCGCCCGGCGCGCGG
Source organism: Deltaproteobacteria bacterium (assembly GCA_043782365.1). Taxonomy (GTDB): domain Bacteria; phylum Myxococcota; class Myxococcia; order Myxococcales; family 40CM-4-68-19; genus CAIWCD01. The sequence continues at coordinate 8,776 of JAYWAO010000155.1, read as the reverse complement.
CCCGGATGCTCGGCGCGAAGAAGCCGAAGACCTGCCGCGTGCCCGTCATCTTCGACCCGCAGATGGCCGGCAGCTTCTTCGCCGGGCTCGCCGCCGCGGTGACCGGGAGCCTGGTGCAGAAGCAGAGCAGCTTCCTCGCGAAGTCGCTCGGCGAGCGGATCGCGCCCGAGACCATCACGCTCTTCGACGACCCGCTCCTCCTGCACGGGCTCTCGACCCGCCCGTTCGACGGCGAGGGCGTGATCTCGCGCAAGAACCCCATCCTCGAGCGGGGCGTGCTGGGGACATTTCTGTATGACACCTACTACGCGCGCAAGTCGGGCCGCCGGCAGGGCTCGACGGGGAGCGCGTCGCGCGGCTGGGGCTCGCTGCCTTCGATCGGGATCAGCAACTGGGTGGTGCAGGCCGGCGCGACCCCGCCCGAGGAGCTGCTCCGCTCGGTGAAGCGCGGCCTCTACGTCACCGCGATGCTCGGCAAGGGCGGCGACCCGGTGACCGGCGACTACTCGCGCGGCGCCAACGGGCTCTGGATCGAGGAGGGCGAGCTCGCCTGGCCCGTCCAGGAGGCCACCGTGGCCGGCTCGCTGCGCGAGATGCTCCTCTCGATCGACGGCGTCGGTAACGATTTGCAAATCCGCGGTTCGGTCGCGGCGCCCACCATCCGCTTCGCCGAGCTGACCGTGAGCGGCGGCTGATGCGCGCCAGCGATCAGGGTCCTGCGGCGCTGCTCACTCGCCAGGGGTCAGGGAGCGCTTGGTAGTGCGCGCGCTCCTCTGGGACATCGACGGCACGCTCACCAAGGGCAGCGGCGCGGGCGCCAGGGCGGTGGCCGCCGCGCTCGCGCAGATGCCCGAGGCGATGCGCGCCGTCGCCGGGATGCGCTTCGACGGCATGACCGACCCGGCGATCCTGCGCGCACTGCTCGCGGTGCAGCTGCAGTTCCTGGTGGACCACCCGGCGGGCGAGAGGGTCGGGCTGCTGTCACGGACGCAGGAGCAGGCGGTCGCGCTCGCGGCCATGACGGCCGAGGAGCGGCTCGCCGACGTGCGCGACGACGAGCTGGCGGCCGCGCTGGCGGGCTACCTCGTCGAGCTGGAGCGGCTCTGCGGCGAGGGCGCCTACGGGCGACACCCGGGGATCGCCGAGCTGATCCCGCTGCTCGACCGGCACCACGACGCAGGGCCCGGCGAGGCGCACCCGCTGCGCGCGCACGGCCACCACGAGCGCGTGCTGCTCGGCCTCGCGACGGGAAATCTGGAGAGGGGCGCGCAGCTCAAGCTGGCGAGCGTGGGCCTGCACCAGCACTTCCGCTTCGGCGGATATGCCGATGACGGCGAGGACCGCGTGGAGATCGTCCGCGCCGCGTGGAGGCGCGCGCAGGCGCTGGGCGCGACCGAGGCGGTGGTGATCGACGACGCGGTGAAGGGCGTGCTCGCCGCGCGCGCGGTCGGGCTGCCGGTGATCGGCGTCGGCACCGGCCGCCGGGACCAGGAGTTCGACCCGCTGCGCGAGCTCACCGCCGCCGGGGCGGACTTCGTGGTGCAGGACTTCGCCGATGTGGAGCGGAGCCTCGCGCTGCTGCTCGGCCCGCTGCCCGCGGTGCGGCGGCCGTAACCGGCGTAGAGTCGGGGGATGACGAACGCCGCCCGCGCGCTGCACGCCTGCGCCGCCCTGCTCTTCTGCTTCACGCTCCTTGCCGGGCCGCTCCACGCCGCGCCGGCAGCGTCGCCGCTCGAGGAGGCCCGCGCCGCCTACGCGGCCGGCAAGGCGCAGGACGTGCTCTTCGCGCTCCTGCCGGCCGAGGCCGTGCCCGCCGCCGACGTGCCCGAGGCCTCGCGCCTGCTCACCGACGCGGGCCGGGTGGCGGCGGCGAAGAGTGACTACACTTTGGCCCAGCAGCTCTGGCAGGCGGCGGTGAAGAAGGACCCCGCGGCTCCGCTCCCCGTGGAGCTGCTCGCGCGGCGCGCCCTCGAGGAGAAGGAGTTCGACCTCGCGCTCACCCACGCGCGAAGGTGGAGCGCGCTCAAGCCCGGCGACGCGGAGGCCGCCAGCTTCCTCGCGCGCGCCGAGGCGCTGCGCGCCAGCTGGCACCCGGGGCTGGACCACCCGAAGGCCAAGGCCGCGCCGGCGCGGGCGCTGGTGATCGCCGCGCCGCTTCCGGTGGCTCCTGCAAAGCCGCAGAGCCGCGCTGGGAGCGGCCGCGCGCCTGTCACCGGGGCCGAGCGCGGGCCCGTCCCGCAAGGGAAGATCATCCTCTACGGCACCGGCTGGTGCGGGGTCTGCGCGAAGGCGCGCAAGTGGATGCAGGAGCGCAACCTCGCCTTCGACGACCGCGACCTCGACCACGATCGCGCCTCGGCGCGCGAGGTCCGCGAGAAGCTCCTCAAGGCGGGCAAGCCGATGAAGGGCGTGCCGGTGATCGAGGTGAACGGGAAGCTGATGCAGGGCTTCTCGGGGTTCGCGCTCGAGCAGGCGCTGCGCGGGCCGCAGGCGGCGCAGGCGGGGTCGCCCCTAAAGGAGGAGCCGGCGCCGGAGAGCTCGATCTGGGAGGCGCTGACGCAGTAGCGCTGCGCCCGCGGGAGCGCGCGCTCCACGGCCAACTGAACGCCCGGCCCCGGACCGGGCGATCGGCCTGCCGAGCGCCGCTACCGCTCTTCCAGCCTCACCGCCGCCGTGCTGCCGAGGCGCCCGCCAAGCGAAGCCGCGCGCAGCCAGCCGAGGATCGGCCTCGGCGACGTCGCGCGCCCCGCGAAGATCTCCTCCGCGCGCGCGGCGAAGAGCGCGACCATCTCGCGCGCGAACACCGCGCCTGCCGCCGCCGTGGCCCGGTGCGGCCGGCCCGTGTAGCCGAGCCAGGGCCGGATGCGGGCCCAGCCCATCCCGTGGGCCGCGAGCTCCAGCTCGAGCGCGAGCCGCTCACGGCCGAGGCGGCGCGCGGTCTTCGCGGCGCCGAGCAGCGCGGCGTCGCTCTCCACCGGCGGGCACGGCGGCAGGGAAGTGTAAGACTCCGCCACGCTCCGGGGCGCGTAGTGCAGCGCCACCGAGGTCTCGAAGAAGCCCGCGTGGAAGTCGCGCGGGAGCGTGCGCAGCATCTCCTCGCGCTCGGCGGGATCCTCGATGTCCGCATAGGCCGGGGCATAGCGCCCGAGGTCGCCGGGCTCGAGCAGCTTCTCGGTGACGAGGTTGAGCGGCGAGTACGCCTGCACGCCCAGCCCGCCAAGGAGTGTTACACCTTCCTCCAGCGCCCAGGCGTGCAGCGGGGCGCCGTGGAACGTCACCAGCACGACGCGCCGCGCGCCCAGCTCCGCGAGCGCCCGGCAGGCCTCGCGCACCTGCGCGCCGAGCAGCCCAGGCCGGATGTGGCGCGAGCCGGGCCCCGCGGTGGGCTCCGCGCCCAGCTCCAGGTGGCTCGCGCGGAGCAGCGGCCACTCGGGGTGCTGCGGCTGCAGCGCCGCGTGCAGGTCGGCGATCAGCCCGTCGCTGATCAGCGCGTCGTTGCGCAGGGGCAGGTGGGGTCCGTGGTACTCGACGGGATTGACCGGCAGGTATACCGGCGCGCCGCTTTGCAGCTGCACGCGGGCCTCGGAGTGGGGCAGGTCGAAGAGCTCCATCGGTCTACTCCTCCTCACCAGCGCCGGCGCCGAGCCCGCCGCGCAAGAGCTGCTCGAGCATCTGCTTCAGCTCCGGCGACGTCTTGCCCATCTCGCGCAGCGCCTGCTGCAGCGCCTTGTCGTCGAGCAGACCCGGCGGAAGGCCCGGCAGGTTGCGCGTCCGCGCGGAGCTCCGCTGGCCCTGCTGCTTTCCCCGCGGCGGCGCGGCGCCCGGCTGGTTGCCCGCCGCGCCCGCCAGGCCACCGACTCCGCCCTGCCCGCCGAGCGCCCGCAGCAGCGCCGACACCGCAGCGCCATCCGCGCCGCCCGCGAGCCCGAGGAGATCCGCCGCGTCGAGCGGGGGCAGATCCTCGTCGCCGTGCGCCTCGCGCAGGTACCGCCTGTCGAGCGCGGCGAGCTGCCCCTTGCGAGACGGGGCCTCCTGCGCGAACGCCTCGCCCACCGCGCTCTCGGGCGCCTCGCGGAAGGCCCACTTCGCGCGCAGCCCGCGCAGGGCCGCGTCGTGGTGCGCGTCGCCGAGGAGATCGCGCACGCGCAAGAAGTAATACGGCGCCTTGCCGTAGACGAGGCCGGCGTAGGTGAGCGGGTCCTTGAAGGCGTCGGCGGGCCGCCCCACCTTGCCGTCCTTGCGGCCGAGCATGCGCAGGCCCTGGTAGTTGAGCGCGACGAAGCGGCTGCGCGCGCGGTCGCCCACCGCGCGGCCCTCGGGCCCCTCGACCGCCGACTCGGCCACCAGCCCGGCGAGGTGCTGCGCCAGCGCCTCGTCCACCCAGGGCGCGCCGCGCGGATCGGTGCCGACCAGCGCCGGGAACCACTGGTGCGCCACCTCGTGGTGGCAGGTGAACTCCAGCATGCCCTGCGGCTGCGTCATCGGCGCGGCCCCGCCATCTTCGGCGAGCGCGCGGGCGATCAGCGCGAGCCCTGGCAGCTCCACGCCGCCCGCGCCGCCGGTGAGCGGGACCTCTGCGAGCGCGAGGTCGCTGAAGGGATACGGACCGAGCCGCCGCGAGAGCTCCACCAAGGCGTCGCGCGCGCAGGAGAGCAGCGCCTCGGCGCCAGCCTGGCCGTGCCGCGAGGTGGCCCGCACGTGCACCGCGGGGCCCGAGCGCGCGGCGGCGCCGAGGAGCGCGCCAGCGGGCGGGAGAAGCACCTCGGCGGTGGCCTCCGCGGAGTCGCGCAAGAGCGCCAGCGCGAGCACGCCGCGCAGGCCCGCGTGGGCGAAGGTCGCCACGTCAGTGTCGGGCCCGGCCGCGTGCTGGCCGAGCGCCGCGCCGCTGCCGATGGCCCGCAGCCCGCGCGGGAAGGTCAGCGTGACCAGCGCCGCGCCGGGGTCGGAGCGCGCGGCGTCGCCAATGGCGCCGGGCTCGTGGGTGTCCCAGCGGTCGCCGAGCCGCGCGGCGAGCTGCGGATACCAGTCGACCAGCACCGCGCCAGACGGGCTCACCGCAAACGTCCCGTAGCCCAGAGGCGCGCCGGAGGCCCCGCCGGTGGTGCCTTGCGGAGCGCCGCCGCCGAGCAGGGGGGCGAGCGCGCCGACCGAGAGCGCGTCGTCCTCTTCGGCGAGCCTCCTGAGCTGGCCCTTGAACTCGAGCGTCACGGCGACGCGCCCGCCGCGCTGCACGGGTGCGGGCAGCGCGAGCTCCAGCACCGAGCCGTGCGCCTGCGCCTGCACCGGCACGCCATCGACGGCGAGCTGCTCGCACGAGAGCGACGTGCCCGCCTTCAGCGCGGGCGCCGAGGGGTAGAGCCGCAGCACCAGGTCCCGCAGCGGCTGCTCCTGCCGGTGCGTGTAGACGAGCCGCAGGTGGCCGCGCACCTGCGCGGCGGCCAGATCGACCTCGGCCTCCACCTCGGAGAGCGGCAGCGCGCCGAGCGGACCCGCCTGCACCTCCAGCTCGCGCCGGCCCTCGGGGCGCAGCGAGCGGCCGAGCAGGTCCAGCTCCTCCGCGGAGGTGGGCCCGGGCGATGCAGCCTGCAGGGGCGCCGCGGCGAGGAGCGCCGCCAACGCCAGCGCCCGCAGCAAAGGAGGCCGCGCGGAGCCGACCCGGCAGATCACTTGTTGATGACCACGCCGCACGCCGCCCCACCGCAGGCCGTCACGGGGTCGCGCTTCTCGGCGTACTGCGGCGGCAGCGCATAGACCACCCCGGTGGCGAGCACGACCGCCCCCGCGGCCACCGCTCCCCAGAACCACCACTGCCGGACCAGCGCCTTCGACTGCGGCGCGGGCTCGGTGGAGAGCGCCGCGGCCGGAGCGGGCTTCAGCGGCGGAGCGACCTTGAGGCCCGGGCCCGCCAGATCACCCGAGGCGGTGATCAGCGGCGGCGGCAGCGAGTCGTCTTCGGGCTTGGAGTCGTCGTCGATCACGTCGACGTGCAGCGGCGCCGGCGGGCTCCCCGCGGCGAGCACCGCCGGCGGGCGCAGATCGACGCTCACCTTCAGCTTGCCGCCGGGCTTGAGCCGCAGCGTGCGGGTCGAGTCGGCCATGCCCTCCTTGGTGAGCTTCAGCTCGTGCACGCCCGGCAGCACCTTGGTCGGCTCGAGGGGCGTCTTCCCCAGCTCCTTGCCGTCGAAGAAGACGGTGGCGCCCCCGGTCTTGCTGGTCAGCTCGAGCAGCGCCTTCGACTTCTCCAACCACGGCGCGTCGGCGGTGGGGACCTTCTTGCCCTTGCCGGGAGCGGCGGCGGCGGACTGCTCGTCGGCCTTGGGATCCCTGGAGTCGGGCCTGGCCTCGTCGGCCTTCGCCTTCGCGGCGGCCTTGGGGTCGAGCGCCTGGAGGTGCTCGGCCTTCACCGTCGGAGGAGGCGTCAGCGTTGGCGCGTCGATCGTCAGGTCGTCGATCAGGTCGGCCGCGCCTGGCGCCGGGGGCTTCTTGCCCGAGCCGGAGCCCGCCTCGCCGGGCGCCGAGTGCGCGGGCCCGACCGCGAGCAGCGCGCAGAGGACGCCGAGCAGGGCTGCATGCCATGAGGAGGGGACACCACGAGCCATCGGTGGACTCTACCCAAGGATCGTCCGGGGCGACAGCGCGGGCCGCCTGGAGATCGCTTTTGGGGCACCCCTTCGAGCGCCCGTTGAGCACCCCGGGGGTCCGGGGCCTCGCCCGATCATCCGTCAGGTGCCCGAGATCCAAGCGGTTGCTGCCCCTCGCACGCGGCTGGTAATCTGAACTCATTCGCACCGTGCCTCGTGGGATGCACCCGCCAGGCTGCCTGTGTGTCTTAAAGAGGTTCTTCATGAAGTCGTCGCTCGCTCGCCGCGGCCTCCTCGCGGTCTTCTTTGCGCTCTCGCTGCAGGCATGCGGCGGCTGCGGGGCCAAGACCCAGACCACCGGCTGCGCGGACGACGCGGACTGCGCCTCCCAGCACGGCGGCGACACCCGCTGGTACTGCGACCAGAAGGTCGACCCGCACCAGTGCACCGAGGCGGCGCGCGATTGCGAGAGCGCGGGCGACTGCTGCCCCTCGCAGGTCTGCAACCTGGTTGGCCACTTCTGCTCCGACACCTTCAACCAGTGCTCGGGCCCGGCCTCCTGCGCGGTGCCGGGCCAGGTCTGCAAGAAGATCGGCGTGCGGCCGAGCGACAACGGCTGCACCTTCGAGAAGTGCAACGCGGGCTCTTGCGCGGACGCGAGCACGGTCTGCTTCAACGGCTACTGCGTCGGCGCGCCCCCCTGCAACGGCGGCTGCACCAATGACACGAACGGCCAGCCGCGCGTCTGCGTGACCGCCACCAACAAGTGCTCGCCCGCCCCCAAGGACGCGGCCGGCTCGTGCCAGCGCTCGTGCCCCTCGGGCCAGATGCTGGTGCTGCACGACCCGGACAACATCTTCGACACCTGCAACCTCGCCACCGAGTCGTGCGAGTGCGTCTCGCTCCCGCCGCTGGTGATCCGCGACGTGGCCCGCCACTCCGGCATGGCGCTGGCGGGCCAGAACCTCTACGTCTCGGCCTACGACGGCGAGCACGGCGACCTCGTGCTCCACACCTTCGACAAGTCGAACCCCACCAAGCCCTCCAAGAGCGAGTGGCTCGACGGCGTCCCGGCCACGGGCACCCTCGGCGGTGATCCCAACGGCCCGCGCCACGGCATCACCAACCCGGGCCCCAACGTGGGCCAGTACACCTCGGTGGCCGCCTCGGCCGCGGGCGACCTCTACATCGCCTACTACGACGTCGACAACGGCGACCTGAAGTTCATCTCGCGCTACGGCGGACCCTCGGCGGCGTGGAGCACCCCGACCACGCTCGACGGCTCGTCCGCCTCGGGCGGCAAGACGGGCGACACCGGCCTCTACACCTCGATCGCGCTCACCTCGGGGGGCGTCCCGGCCATCGCCTACTTCCGCAAGGCGAGCTACCTGGCGGCCCCGGTGGACGCCGAGGTCGGCCTCAGCACCGCCGTCTCGTACATCCTCGCCAAGAAGGCCCAGCCGCTGACGCGTGACGACTGGTACGCGCCCGTCGACGTCGAGAAGGCCGACCGCCCCGCGCCGCCCTGCAACGGCACCTGCTCCACCTCGCAGGTCTGCGTCACCGACGGCGCGAGCCAGCGCTGCGCCTCTCCCGCCCCCACCTGCACGCCGTCGTGCAGCGGGAAGGCCACCTGCGTGCAGCAGGTCGACACCTCCAAGCCGCCGGTCTGCCTCAGGTCGCTCGCGGCCGACGCGCTCCCCGACGTGCCGCCCGGCACCGGCCTGATGACCACGCTGGCCTTCCTGGACGACAAGGCCGTGATCGCCTGGTACGACTCGGTCAACCAGCAGCTGAAGGCGACCATCGCCACCAGCGTCGCGGCCGGCGCCCAGCCCCCCCAGCCGGCCTTCCCGGCGACCTCGGTCGTCATCGACGGCACGCTCCCCAACAAGCCGCACCGCGACGTCGGCCGCTGGCCCTCGATCGCGATCGGCGCGGCCAGCGTCGCTGGGGGCCGCATCGCCATCAGCTACCAGGACGCCACCGCGCAGAACCTGCTCCTCTACACGAGCAACACGCTCACCGCGAACAGCGCGGGCAACCTCCACGTGGTCGACAACGGCCTGCCCCCCGCCGGCGCGGTCGGGGCCGCCTGGCACCCGCAGTCGTTCCCGGGCGTGCAGAGCGCGGTCGCCTTCACGCCCTCGGGGAAGATCGTCGTCGCCTACCAGGACGGCACGCCGGTGGACCTC
>JAYWAO010000154.1:0-16572 GCA_043782365.1 Deltaproteobacteria bacterium | reverse complement strand
CTGGGCCCGACCGCGGGGGTCGTCTCGGGCACGGCGTTGCTGGTGGACTACATGCTCACGATCGCGGTCTCGATCGCGAGCGCGGCCGACCAGGTCTTCAGCGTGCTGCCGGCGGGCGCGACGGAATCCAAGCTCGCCGTCGAGGCCGCCGCCATCGCCCTGCTGGTCGTGTTGAACCTGCGCGGCGTCAAGGAATCGGTGACCGTGCTGGCCCCGATCTTCGGCCTGTTCCTGGTCACGCACGCGATCCTGATCTTCGGCGGCATCGGCGGGCACGCCGGCGCGGTCCCCCGGGTGGCCCACGAACTCGGGGGCGGATTCCACTCCGGCCTCGCCATCCTGGGCATCGTCGGGCTGGGGCGCATCTTCATGCGGGCGTATTCGATGGGTGCGGGCACCTACACCGGGATCGAGGCGGTCTCGAACGGCCTGCAGATCATGCGCGAGCCGCGGGTGCAGACGGCGAAGCGGACGATGGTCTACATGGCCATCAGCCTCGCGGTGACCGCCGCCGGCATCATCCTCGCGTACCTGCTCCTGCACGTGCGGCCGATCGAGGGCCAGACGATGAACGCCGTGCTCGCCGACCGGTTCGCGGGCTCGTGGAGCCTCTTCGGCCTCCCGGTGGGCAAGGGGTTCGTCGTCGTCACGCTGGCGAGCGAGGCCCTGCTGCTGTTCGTCGCCGCGCAGGCGGGCTTCATCGACGGCCCGCGCGTGATGGCCAACATGGCCCACGACTCCTGGCTCCCGCACAGCTTCAGCGCGCTCTCCGACCAGCTCACCATGCAGAACGGCGTGCTGCTGATGGGCGGCACCTCGCTGGTGATGCTGGTCTACACGCACGGCTCGGTGGACGCGCTGGTGCTGATGTACTCGATCAACGTCTTCGTGACCTTCTCGCTCAGCCAGGCCGGCATGATCCGCTTCTGGACCCAGCCGGAGACGCGCAAGAAGCACCCCGACTGGGCGAAGCAGATCCGCAGCCACGTGGTGGCCTTCGCGCTCTGCTTCGGCATCCTGGTGGTCAACGTGGTGGAGAAGTTCTGGGAGGGCGCGTGGCTCACCGTGGTCGTCACGGGCGCGCTGGTGACGCTCTGCGTCCTCATCAAGCGCCACTACACGGGCATCGTCGCCCGGCTCAAGCGGCTCGACGAGATCCTCCTGGGGCTGCCCACCCAGGGCACCGGCAAGGAGCTGATGCTCGACCCGGCCAAGGCCACCGCGGTGCTGCTGGTGGGCGGGTTCAGCGGGCTGGGGATCCACTCGCTGCTCTCGGTGCTCCGCCTCTTTCCACGCTATTACCACAACGTGATCTTCATGAGCGTGGGCGTGGTCGACAGCGCGACGTTTCAGGGCGTCGAAGAGGTCGACCGGGTGCGCCAGCGGACCGAGGAGGGGCTCGCGAGGTACGTCGAGGTGGCGAAGAACATGGGCATGCCCGCGACCTCGCGGATGAGCATGGGCAACGAGGCGGTGGCAGAGTGCTCGCGCCTCGCCGCGGAGATCGCCAAGGAGTTCCCGCGCTCGATGTTCTTCGCGGGGAAGCTGATCTTCGAGAAGGAGCGGTGGTTTGACAGTCTGCTCCACAACGAGACCGCCTACTCGATCCAGCGCCGGCTGCAGTTCACCGGGCAGGCCATGGTGATCCTCCCGGTGCGGGTGTTGGAGTAAACTGGAACAATGTCTCAGTCACCGTCACGCCCGCCCCGCAGCCCGCGCCCCGCCCCGCTCGCCGCCGTCGCGGCCCTCTGGGCGGCGGCAGCGGCCCTGGCCGGCCTCGGCTGCCCCGCCGCGCCCGACGCGCCCAACACCACGCCCCAGTGCATCTACGCCGCGCCCGACGCGCCCTCGTGCTGCGTCTCTGGCAAGGGCTGCACCGGAGGCCTCTGGTGTAACACCCGGGCCTGCGCCTGCGAGGACATCGAGAACCCCTGCGGCGCGACCACCGACGGCGGCCTGCCCACGGGCAACACCCCCGACGCGGGCCCGCTCCCCACGGGCACGGTGGGGACCGACGGCGGGACCGTCGAGCGCCTCTGGTTCGCCACCACCGGCGACACGCGCCCGGGCAACTGCGACGACACCACCGCCTACCCGCGCGCCGCCATCACCGAGATCGCGAAGGCGATGAAGGCGCTCAAGGTGCAGTTCGCGCTCGACCTCGGCGACCACATGTACGTCTGCAACGGGTCCACCAGCGAGGCGCAGATCCAGATGGGCTACTACACCGACGCCATCAGCGGCGGCCCGTCCACCTTCTTCATGACGATGGGCAACCACGAGTGCGGCCGGTTCTCCTCGAGCGGCGGCTACTCCGGCTGCTTCGGGTCGTTCGCCGACGCCAACTACGACACCTACCTGGCCGCCCTCGGCCGGCCCAAGCCGTATTACTCTTTCGACGTGACCACCAACGCGGGGCTCGCCCGCTTCGTCGTCATCGCCGACGACGCCTGGAACGGCGCGCAGAATGCGTGGCTGCAGGCGACGCTCGCCGAGGCCGACACCAAGGCGGCCTACACCATCATCGCGCGGCACCACCCCACCACCGGAAGCCGGACGGGCAACGTCGAGATCCTCAACACCATCGAGGCGCACAAGTACTCGCTCATCCTCACCGCGCACAGCCACCAGTACGCGCGCGGGTCCGACCACGGCGGGCGCGCGCCGATCATCGGCATCGGCGGGGCGCCGGGCAGCACGCCGCCCGGGTTCGCGACCATCCTGCAGCAGACGGACGGAGCGCTGCAGTTCACGCTGCGGGACGCGGTGGGGAACCCGGTCGGGGCGCCTTGGGTGGTGACGGCGCGGCAGTAGGGTCTACTTCTTCGCCACCGGCTTCACCGGCACCAGCCGCGGCTGCGAGGCCCGCGGGGCCGCCGCGCCCTCCGGCGCCGGCTTCTTCTCCGCTGCCCCCTTCTCCGCCGCCGCCTTCTTCGCGGCCTTCCGCTCCGCCGCCGCCCGCTTCTCCTCGGGGAGCTGCTCCAGCGGCAAGCCCGTGCGCAGCGCGCGCGTCTTCGGCGAGAGCCACCAGCGGCTCTGCGAACCCTTCACCGCGGGCAGCGCGGGCACGTCCACGCGCACGATGCAGCCCTTGCGGAAGCGCACGCGGGCCGCGTCGCGCGGCGACAGCTCGGCGAGGTGCGCGAGCAGCCAGGAGATGCTCGGGTCGTGGCCCACCAGCGCGACGCCCTGCCCCTCCTCGAGCCGGGTGGCGAGCCAGCGCAGGAGCCGCACGCCGTCGCCCTCAGGGGTGAGGTCGGGGTGGATCTCGATGGTGTCCACCCTGAGCGCGGCCGCGAGCAGCTCGGCGGTTTGCACCGCGCGGACCAGCGGGCTTGCGACCACCAGCGTGGGCAGCGGCGTGGGGCCCGTCGGGTCCTCCAGCCGGGCGAGCTCACGGGCGAGCCGGCGGAAGCGGCGGCGGCCCTTGGGCGTGAGCGGGCGCCAGGTGTCGGGGCCGGAGAAGTCGGCCGGCTCGGCGGCGATGCCGTGACGCACCAGGTACAGGCGGTTCATTTGGCCCTCTCAGGTCCGCGCAGGTTGCGGGCCGGAGCAGTACCACGCGCGCGACCGCGACCGGGCGCCGCAAGCGCGCCCGCTCCTCTAGAGTGAAGCGCCGCAGGGCGCCACGGGTCGTCCGGGTGGGTCTCAAGAGGCAAGCGCAGGCTGCCGATTGAGGGTTGTCTTCGCTGCAGCACTCGGCGCGCGGCAGGCGCGCGGCGGAGCAGGAGGAGCCACCTTGCGCGTCCAGGGCCACGCCCCGACCCATGCCGTGAGAGCCATCGTGCTCGCGGCCGCGCTCGCCTCCGCCTCCGCGTTTGCGGAGCCCGCGGGGGCGCCCGCCCAGACAGCACCCGCCGCGCCGCCCCTGGCCTCGTCGCATTCTCTGTCGTGCTCTCCGCGGGACCCTTGCCGATCCTGCGGCCGCGCTACCCGGACGTAGCTTTAGCTAACGTCGCCCGCCGCGCGCGCTCCGCAGCCGGAAGGTGACCGGCCCGCCCGCGACCTCCTCGAGCAGATCGGCCTTCTGCCGCGCCGACCAGACCTCCAGCTCGGCGCCCTCGTCGGCATCGACCTCGACGCGGATGGCGGCGCCCCGGCGCACGCAGGTGACGTGGTGCACGTGCCGCCGGTGCCCGCGGTCGAGCCCGTCGGCCACCCGCAAGAGCGCCGCCAGCCTGCGCACGACGATGCGCTCGTCGGCGGTGAGCAGCGCGAACGCCTCGTGGCGATCCTTCGGCACCGAGCGCCGGTGGTACCGGGCCACGGTGGCGATCAGCTCGCGCTCGCGGTCGGTGAACCCCGGCAGATCGGCGTGGTACAAAAGGTAATACGAATGTTTGTGGTGCCGGTTGTAGCTGACGAAGCTGCCGACGTCGTGGAGCAGCGCCGCCGCGTGGAGGAGCGCGCGCTCTTCGTCGCCGAGCCGGTGCACCTCCTTCAGCTGGTCGAAGAGCGCCAGTGAGAGCCGCGCCACCTGCTCGGCGTGCTCCTCGCGGTACCCGCAGCGCCGGCCGAACGCGCGCAGGCCTTCGAGCACCGCGTGCTCGTGGTGCTGGCCGGCCTCGGGTGGCTTGAGCACGCGGCGCACCAGGTCGGCCATCAGGCCGTCGCGCAGGCCGCGGGTGGTCAGCTCCAGCTCCTCGACGCGCAGCTTGCGCATCACGCCCTCGAGGATGGCGGTGCCGCAGTAGATGATGTCTTCGCGGTGCGGCTCGACGCCCAGCTTGCGGCGCTGCTTGAGCGTGGAGTCGCGCAGCATGTCGAGGACCGCCTTCACCTCGTCGTAGGTGACCCGGCCGGCGCGGGCGGTGCCTCCGAGCCCGCGCGGGGAGAGCCTGCGCGAGAGCGCCGCGACCGCGCCCGCGGTGCCAGCGGCGCCGATGATGCGCTTGAACTTGCCGATCAAGAGCGGGTCGAGGTCTCCGAGCGCGTCCTCGATCGACTCCTCGACGAGGCGCGCCTCCTTGCGCGAGATCGGGTCGGTCGTCACGAAGGTCTCGGTGAGGCGCACCGAGCCGAGCGCCAGCGAGAAGGTCGACTCAGGCTCCTCCCCGGCCGTCGCGACGACCTCGGTGGAGCCGCCGCCGATGTCGAGCAGGAGGTTGCGGTCGAGCGGGGGCCCGCCCTGCAGCACGCCGAGCGTGACGAGGCGCGCCTCCTCGGCGCCGCTGATCACCTCGATGGAGAGGCCGCTGTGGGCCCGCACCGCGCGGATGAGGACCTGGCGGTTGGAGGCCTCGCGGACCGCGCTGGTGGCGACCGCGCGCACGCGCTCCGCCCCCGCCCGCTCGGCGAGCCGGGCAAAGCGGGCGAGCGCCACCGCGGTGCGCTCGATCGAATCGACCGAGAGCCGCCCGGTGCGGAACACCTGCTGGCCGAGGCGCACGGCGGCCCGGTCTTCGGAGAGCACCTGGACCTGCCCGTCGGGGAAGGCCTGGGCGATCTGCAGCCGCACCGAGTTGGAGCCGAGGTCGACCACCCCCAGCACGCGGCCGCCGCGGCGCGCGGGGAGCGCGCGCACGCCAGCCTGCCCGGCCAGCGGTGCGGCCTTGCGCGCTGGCTTCTTCGAGGGCGACGTGCTCTTGCGCACAGGCGCCTTCGCGAGCGGAGCGCTCTTGCGCACAGGCGCCTTCGCGAGCGGAGCGCTCTTGGGCGCAGGCCTCCTCGCAGGCAGCGCGGACTTGCGCGCGGGCGTCTCCGGCGCCGCGCCCTTCCGCTGTGGGCGCTGCTGGCTCGGGCGCTTCACGGCGACTCCAGCGAGAAGTCGCGCACCGAGGGGACGTCGGCCCGCACCGCGACCGGCCGCCCGGAGTGGTCGGTGTCGAGGTGCACCGCCACCGCGCCGCGGAACGCCTCCTTGTAGCCGTTGATGTGGAGCGGCTCGTTGTCGAACGCGCAGGCGACGCCGCCGAGGCCCGCGAGGCGCAGGTGGCAAGAGACCTTCCAGGCGTCGTCGCTCGGCTCCGTCTCGGGCTTGCACCAGAGCGAGACCTGGCCCTCGGTCCCTTGCGGACCCGGCAGCGGAAAGCCGGCGCGCCGGAACGACTCGACGGTGCCCGCGAACATCGGCGCGGGCCGGCCGGTCAGGTAGATGATGCGACCGCCGCGCGCGAGCACGCGCTCGAGGTAGTCGCGCGCGCCCGGGTTGGCGCGGTCGATCTCGCACTGCTCGCTGGTGAAGAAGCAGGCCCGCCAGAAGGCGCGCAGGCGCGGCGCGAGCTCTTCGACTTCGGGAGCGCGGAGGCCGAGCGCGCGCAGCGTGTCGCGCTGGTCCCACGAGGTGATGTGCTCCTCGCCGCAAGCGAAGAGCCGCGCATCGCCCTGCGCGGCGCCGAACTCGCGGACGATGCGGGCCTGTCGCGGGTGGTTGGTCAAGAGCGTCGAGTCGAGGTCGAAGACGCAGGCGCTGCGGGAGGGGCCGATGGCGGCGAGCGCGGAGCGGAGGATGCGCGGCTGCTCGGAGGGGTCTGCGCGGCGCGGCGTCGGATAGACCATTGGCAGCGCAGCAGTAGCAGAGGTGCCCGTGACGGAAAAGGAGCAACGAGGTGTCCGCGACGTTGCGGCGCGGCGACCGGTGCCCGAAGGCCCCGGTGAGGAAGAGAGCGGGAGCGGGGTCGGCGGGGCGTGCACCCGGACGCAGCGCGCGGTAGGATCCCTTCCGTGGAGCTTCGGAGCTGGCACCGGATCGTAGAGGCCCCGACGGGCGCCTTCTTCGAGGCGCTCCTCGACTTCGCGGTCGCGCGCCGCGGCCACTACCCGCTCTTCTCGCTGGTGCAGCGCGGCCAGAAGCCCGCCACGGGCGCGGGCGCGGAGCTGCTCGCGGCCCTCGAGCCGTCTCTCGTCACCACCGCGGGCACCGGCAAGCTGCAGCCGCCCCAGCCAGCGGGCGCAGCAGCCGCCAGCCCCGAGAAGGCCGGACCCTCGAAGGGGCCGCCGAGCGGCTCGTTCGCCGCGGCCACCGAGCGGATCCACTTCTACCGGCTCGAGCGCAGCGCCGCCGCCGCGCTGGTGCGGGCAGGCGGGCTCTCGAGCTTCGCCGCGCCGCTGCCCGAGGACCTCTGCGTGCTGGCCTCGGACAAGACGCCGTGGCTGCAGTCGGAGGCCCGCGCGGGCCGCTACCGGCTGCAGCTCACGGCCGAGGAGCACAAGGCGATCGCCAAGGCCCTGCCGTGGCTGCAGCTGGCGGCGGAGTAATACTTTTTTCGATCTGCCTCGACGATGGCCGCGCGCAGCCGGCGCGGTGCGCCCTGCGCGGCGGCCTCTGCCGCTTCGGGCTGCTCTCGGCCGCGGCTACCGCGGCACCACCTCGAACAGGTACGGCCCGTAGGAGCTGAAGCCGGCCGGGTAGCAGCTGTCGGGGACCGAGTCGGTGAAGCCGTCGCAGTTGGGGGCAGACAGCTCGGTGTCGATGGTGGCCTCGTAGTGGCCGGCGGCCAGGCCGGGCAGCGCGGGCTTGAACGCGAGCACGCCGAACCCCATCCACTCGGGCGGGAAGAAGGCGGTGCCGGTCCAGAGCGTCGCGATGGTGGCGCGCTCGACCACGCGGTGCGCCTCGAACGTCTGCTGCTGCACCTTCCCGCTGTCGGTGTTGGTGACGAGGTAGCGGACGCGGCCGAGCTTGGAGAAGTAGTCGTCGATGGGCAGGCGGCGCTGGGGGGTGTAGCCCGCCGGGTAGAGGAGCGGGTTCAGCGGGTCGGTCCCGCCGTTGAAGAAGGCGATCTGCAGCGGCACCCAGGGGGTGCGGGCCGGGATCTTCGGGCAGGAGTAGATGACGATCGCCTGGTCGAGGTCGAGGGCCTCGTTCCAGTCGGTGCCCCAGGGGAGGACGCAGTGGTTGCCCTCGCGGTCGCGGTCGCCCTCGCGCTCGCGCTGGGCCGCCGCGTCCTGCCCGCTGGGGGTGGCGGCGCCGTGCAGGGTCTGGGGGGAGGGCTGCTGGGGCCCCCCGCAAGCGGTGAGGGCGGCCACCAGGAGGGTCTCGACCAGGTATCGCGGCATTCTTTGCTCCTCTCGCGGGCTCGGTTGCCCGGTCCGCGAACCCTCGCAGGAGCGCGCGCGGGGCGGATGGGGAGTTCTCCCCAATTTGAACTGCGCGACTCGCCGGCGGTGAGCGGCTCCGCCCTGGCCGCGGGCGCGACGCGATTGCCGCGGGCTGGGCGCGGCGGTAAACTTGATGAATGAACACCCCGACTGCGCTGCTGGAGCGAGAAGAGCAGCTCGCGGAGCTCGCCGCGCTGCTCGCCGCCGCGCGCGCCGGCGAAGGGAGCGTGGCGCTCGTCCACGGGGAGGCGGGGATCGGCAAGACGGCGCTCCTGCGCCGGCTGGCGCGGGAGCAGGCGACGGGGCCCACGCGGCTGCTCTGGGGAGGCTGCGAAGCGCTCTTCACCCCGCGCCCGCTCTCGCCGCTGCAGGAGGTGGCCTGGGAGCATGGGGGGGCGGTCGCGGAGAGGCTGCGCGAGGGTGCGTCGCGCGACGCCATCTTCCAGACCTTCCTCGAGGATCTGCGCCACCCGAGGCCGCCGGCGCTGGTGGTGTTCGAGGACGTGCACTGGGCCGACGAGGCGACGCTGGACCTCCTCAAGTTCCTCGGCAGGCGCGCGCAGCGGACCTGCGCGCTCCTGGTCATCAGCTGGCGCGACGACGAGGTGCCGCTCAAGCACCCGCTGCGCTCCGTGCTCGGCGATCTGCCGCGTGAGGCCGTGCGGCGCTTCCCGCTGCAGGGCCTCTCGCCGGCCGCGGTGGAGAAGCTCGCCGCCGCCGCGCAACGGCCTGCGGCCGGGCTGCACGCCGCCACCGCTGGAAACCCCTTCTTCGTGACCGAGGTGCTGGCGAACGACGCCCCCCGGGTGCCGGCGACGGTGCGGGACGCCGTGCTCGGCCGCGTCTCGCGCCTGACGGCGGCGGCGCGCGAGCTGCTCGAGGTGGCGTCAGTCATGCCGGCGCGCGCAGAGCTGGCGCTCCTCGCCGCTGCGGCCGGGCCTGCATTCGGCGCGCTGGACGAGCTGCTCAGCGCAGGCGTGCTGACGCTCGCGAGCGACGCCGTCTCGTTCCGGCACGAGCTGGCGCGGCGAGCGCTCGAGGATGCGGTGGCGCCGCTCCACTCTCGCGCCCTCCACGCGCGGGTCCTCGCCTGGCTGCGCGCGCTGCCCGACGACCCCGCGCAGCTAGCCCGCCTGGTGCACCACGCGCAGCGGGCGGGCGACGGGCCCGCGGTCCTCGAGCTCGGGGCGCGCGCCGCCGAGCGCGCCGACCGGCTCGGCGCACACCGCGAGTCCGCGGCGCACCTCGCTGCGGCGCTGCAGCACGCCGCAGGCCTCGAGCAGCGCGGGCGCGCGGAGCTGCTCGATTCACTCTGCGCCCAGTACTTCCTCGTCGACCTGATGCAGGCCGGCCTCAAGGCCGGCCTCGAGGCGCTGGCGCTTTGGCGGAGCCTCGGCGACCGCTTGCGCGAGGCGCGGTGCCTGCGACGCCTGGCGCGCATCGCCTGGTACATGGCCAGCAGCCAGGAGGCACGGCGCTACGGGGAGCAGGCGGTGGCCGCCCTCGAAGGGCTGCCTCCGAGTCCAGAGCTGGCGATGGCGTGGGCGACCCGCGCGCAGCTCCACATGGAGGCGGAGGAGTCGGCCGAGGCGATCGCGTGGGGCGAGAAGGCGCTCGCGCTCGCGCGGGCGGGCGGCTACCTCGAGGCGCTGGCGCACGCGCTCAACACCGTTGGCTGCGCCCGCATCCAGCAGCGCGACCCGAGCGGCTGGGAGGAGCTCGAAGAGAGCCTGCGCGTGGCACTCGCCGGCGGGCTCGCAGAAGGAGTGGGGCGCGCCTACGCCAACCTGGGCGAGTTCTCGATCGAAGAGCGGCGCTACGAGCAGGCTGCGCGCTGGTTCGACGAGGGGATCGCCTTCTCGGAGGAGAGGGACCTCGGCACCGTCGGAGTCTGCGGGCTGTCGTGGCGAGCGCACCTGCGCGTCGTCACCGGACGGTGGAGCGAGGCCGCAGAGGACGCCGCGCAGGTGTCCGGCAATCCGCTCGCTTCGGTCCTGACCAAGGTGGTCGCCCTGAACGCGCTCGGCCTCCTGCGAGCGCGGCGCGGCGACGCCGGCGCGTGGGAGGCGCTCGATGAGGCGCTCGAGGTCGCCAGACGTGCCGGCGAGCTCCCGCGCCTGGTGCCGGTGGCTGCTGCCCGCGCCGAGCTCGCCTGGCTCGAGGGAGACCTCGCGCGGACGCGCCGGGAGGCGGAGGCGGTGCTGCCGGCGGCGCTCCGCTCGGGGCGCGCCTGGTACGTCGGCGAGCTCGCGCTCTGGGCGCTGCGCGGCGGCGCGTCGCCCGTGAGCGGCGTCCCGATCGCGCGCCCCTACGAGCTGCAGCTCAAAGGGGAGTGGCGCGCAGCCTCCGCCGAGTTCGCGCGCCTCGGCAGTCCCTACGAGGCCGCGCTCGCCTGCTTCGAGGGCGACGACCCCGAGACGCTCAAGGCGGCGCTCGCGGCGCTCGAGCGGATGGACGCCAGGCCGGCGGCGGCTTGCCTGCGACGGCGGCTGGCGGCGCTCGGGGCGCGGGTCCCGCGCGGCCCGCAGGCAGCGCGGCGCGGGCACCCCTTCGATCTGACCTCGCGAGAGCAGGAGGTACTCGGCGCGCTCGCGCTCGGCCTCTCCAACGGGCAGATCGGCGAGCGCCTCTTCGTCTCCGCGAAGACCATCGACCACCACGTCTCGTCGATCCTCTCGAAGCTCGGCGTCCCCTCTCGCGGGGCCGCTGTCGCCGCAGCGCGAAGCCATGGACTCCTCGCGGCCGTGACGCCTGGTACGCAGCGCGGCTGAATTGGGGAGAACTCCCCATTCCCCCAGCGCGCCTTCCTGCGAGGGTTCTCTCTCCAGGCACTCGAGCCCGGGAGAGGACCAGCGATGCCGCGCTACATGGTGGAGAGGAGCTTTTCGGAGGGCCTGTCGATCCCGGTCACGGAGGACGGGGCCAAGGCCTGCCTCGGCGTGGTCGAGCGCAACGCAGAGGTGGGGGTGACCTGGGTCCACTCCTACGTCAGCGACGACAAGCACAAGACGTTCTGTGTCTACGACGCGCCGACCCCCGAGGCAGTGCGCAAGGCGGCCGAGCGCACCGGTCTGCCGGTGGAGCGGATCACCAGCGTGACGGTGCTCGACCCCTATTTCTACCGGTAGCCGGGGAGGTAGTCTTGATGCCGACGATCGCGCGGCTCGGGGTCGTCACGCGTGCGAGTCACCCGGGGGGGGCGCGATGAGCGAGCAAGAGTTCGAGCAGAAGCCGGTCGATCGCGCAGGGTGCTCATGCACGGCTGGCGCTGCGGGCGCCCGCCTCCCTACAGCAGCGCCAGCTGCGCCGGCTTCCACCGCCCGCGCGTGGTCACGGCGACCGCCGGCTCCACCGAGATGGGCGCCAGCGCCCCCTTTACCGACCCGACCTGCAGCCGCGCCCCGCTCCGCGCCCGCGCCAACACGGTCTCCGCCGCTTCCCGCGCCAGCCTCGGCGTGTTGTTGTGCTCGCTCAGGTGGGCCAGCACCACCTCGCGCAGCCCCGGGTGGCACACCTTGGCGAGCAGCGCCGCCGCCTGCACATTGGAGAGGTGCCCGCGCCCGCCCCGGATGCGCTGCTTGAGCGCCCACGGGTACGGCCCGTCCACCAGCATCTGCACGTCGTGGTTGAACTCGATCACCAGGAGATCCAGCCCCTGCAGCGCCGCCACCACGCCCTGCGGGACGTGCCCCAGGTCGGTGACGATGGCCGCGTGCGCCGAGCCGTGGGCGGTGCGCTCTTCGAACCGGTAGGCGACGGGCGCTGCGGCGTCGTGCGGGAGCGCGATCGGCGTCACCCACAGCTCCGGGCCACGCGGGGCGGGCCTGAGCGGGACCACGTTGCTGCGCGCGCTCCCGGGAGGAGGCGCCGGGGCGGCCCGCGGGTCCGCCAGGTCGCCCGCTGCTGCCGGCGCGGAGGCGCGGAAGAGCGCCTCCATCACGGAGGACCCTCCCGCCGGCGCAGGCGCTCCAAGCGGAGCCAGCCGCAACGTCGCCACCGCCGGGGCCGCTCTGCCTGCGTCCGGAGGTTCTACCGGCGCCTGGCCACCGGGCAGCCCGTCCAGCCTCTCCTGCTCCGGGACGCCCAGGCGGAGCGGCACCCCGGCCTGCAGGAAGCGCCACTGCTCTTCCGGTGGCGGATCGCGCAGCGCCCGCAGCGTGCCCTCGGTGCCCCTCACCGTCAGCCCCAGCTTGCGCCCGAGCACGCCCGCGCAGCCCCCGTGGTCGGAGTGCTCGTGGGTGATGAGCAGGTCGCTGATGGGGCCCTTCTCCAGCGGCGCACCGGCGGCGGCGAGGCGGGCCTTCACCTCGCGCAGGGGCAGCCCTGCGTCGACCAGGACGCGCAGGCCCGCGCCCTCGACCAGGGTGCAGTTTCCGCCGCTGCCGCTCGACAAGACCGTCACGCGCATCGTGAGATCTGCTGTAGCAGATGGGTCTGACATCGGTCGATCCCCGGGCCGCTTCGGCCGCGGCCCTGGGTCGCGACGCCCGGCTTGGGACCCCTGGCTTGGGATGAATCGGGACTCGAGATCGGTGCTTCCTGGACCGGCCGGCACCGAGGCGCGCCGACCACGCGCCAGGCCAACCTTTTCACCATTTTTCCGCGCACTCTCGCGCCGCCTGTGCTAGAGACCGCCGCCCGAAGCGCAGCGAGGATCACATGGCCCGTCTGAAGAAGAGCATCAAGAGCCGCAGCAAGGAGAAGGTCAAGGCCCTGAAGCGCAAGCGCGTGCGCCGCAAGAAGAGCCTGCGCAAGGGCAAGCGCGGCAAGTAGTCGGCCTGCTGTCCCGCGAAAGAGTCGTCTCTCCCCCGGCTGCCTGAGGCGCGTTGCTCGCTGCCGTCTCGGGCGGCTGGTCGCGTCTTCGCGGTTGGTTCGGGTGCTGTCGCAGGCCCGCTGCTGCGGGAACGGTAATACTCTATCTCCTCGCGCCCGGGAGCCGTGCCGCCAGCTTCACGGACGCGGCCGACACCTCGGCGAGCAGCCTCTCGGCGGTGGGCGCCTCCACCACGAAGGAGGCGAGCGGGTCGTCGCCCTTGCGCACGTCGAAGAGGCGCAGGGTGGCCTTGAGCGTCTTGCCGTCCTTGCCGAAGACGCCCTCGACCACCGCGTCGGCCCCGAGCAGCTTGCCCACCGCCACGCAGCTCTCGTCGTCGCACTGGTTGAGCGCGTCGGGGTTGGCGGCGGCGAGGCGCTGCATCTCGTCCACCGTCATCACCTTGGCCCCGGCTGCCTGGACGGCGAGCCGGGTGCGCGCCAGCGAGGCATAGCGGAGCCGCTCGCCGAAGGGCGCGCGCTGCGCCTCCGGGAGCGGGCTGCGGAACTCGAGGACGGCGACGAGGAGCTTGGGGGCGTCCGCGCGGGCGCCCGGCGCGACCCAAGCTCCGCAGAGCGCCAGCAGCGCAGCAGCGGATGTACGCAGCATCACGACCTCCCGAAGAGGATCCTCTCCGTGCATAGCGGGCGCCCGGTCCCCAGGCCTGCGGCACGATGCCCCGGCGTGAGAGGAGGCCCCCTGGCGATGGGTCACGGCCGCCGCGCGACCTCGAGGGCGGGCTGACGCCGCGGACGGCCGGAGTACACTCGGGCCCATGACGAGCTCCCGCCGCGCCGCGGTCTCGACGGAGTCGGGCTCCCAGCAGTTTGACGCGGCCGCGCTGGCGGCGGTGGAGAAGGCCGCCCCGTTCGGCCCGCTGCCGAAGGGGTCTCCGCAGGAGACGCTCGAGGCCCACTTCCACGTCTCCTGGGCGAAGTAGCGGCGCCTATTGCCGGTAATCGGGTGTATAGTAGATGCCGATCGGCGAGGCGGCGGTGTCGACGATGTACTCGACGCCCGTCTCGAGCACGTCGCCCGGGTAGCCGTCCACCTGGCAGTTGACGCCGGTGAACGTGCCGCCCGAGGGGCAGGCGCCGTTGGTGGGCGCGTAGTACACGCCGGGCCAGCGGGGATCGGCGTCGGCCCAATAGTGGACGGTATAGACGAGGTTCTTCGAGGTGAGGTCCTTTGCCAGGCAGCGCGTCCCGGCCTTGGTTCCGCCATTGGGGCAGGCGACGTTGGCCGGCGCGCACGCGGCCACGGTCACCCCGCCGCTCACCGCCGGAGGAGTCACGCCGACCGGGCAGTGGAGCGCCTCGCCCGCGCCCAGCTTGCACCCGATGCCCTCGAGGAAGGCGCCGCCGCAGGGGCAGAACTCGGCGGTGCGGGTGCACTGCGCGTAGGTGCGGACGTAGTCGATGAGGAAGTTCTGCGCGGGCCACGACGCCTGGCTCTGCGGCGCGACGTAGGTGGAGTGGTTCAAGATCCAGTACATCGGCTTGGACGGGAAGTTGGACGCCTCGTAGTAGGCGAGGGTCCCGGGTGCGCTGGTGGGGTAGAGGTCGGCCTTGGTGCCGAGCTCGATGGACCCCAGCCGCACGTCGTTCACGTAATAGACGATGTGCTGGTCGGTCCATTCGACCGAATAGACGTGGTCGCGCTTCCAGAACTCGCCGGGCACGCGCGGCGACTTGTCATAGGCCGTATAGCCCTTGTCGAGGTGGACGCTGGCATATCCCGCCGCTTCGCACTCGGCCGGGCCGAGGTAGTCCTTCTCGGCGCCCGTGGCCGGGTCGTAGCACTTGCCGTGGTGGTAGGTTTGATAGGCCTCGTTGGCCCCGTCACGGGCCTCGAGGATGTCGATCTCGCCGCCCAGGTAGGGCCAGCCGCCCTCGGTGGGGAGCAGCCACGCGGCGGGGAACGCGCCCAGGCCCTTGGGGATGCGGGCCTTCACCTCGAAGCGGCCGAAGCGCTGCGTGAAGCCACGCGGGCGCTGCACGCCCTGCCCGTCCACCGCGCGGTTGGCCGCGGACATCGACATCACCGCGCCGTCGAGGATGGGGCAGGTGAGGTTGCGGAAGCCGAAGGTCGGCGCATAGTCGATGTTGTCGCGGCAGCGATAGGGGGTGTTGGCGTAGTACACACCCGGATAGGACGGGTTCGAGTCGACCCAATAGGCCGGCCCGTGCTCGTCGAGGAAGTGCTCGGCGAAGGCCGGCGGCGCGAACGACACCACCAGGCAATTGCCGCCCGAGAGCGTGCCGCCGCTGGGGCAGCCGCCGCCCACCGACGGGTAATACACGCCAGGCCAGCGCGGGTCCGGGTCCACGCGATAGGCGACATTGGTCTTGAGGACGCCCGCGGCGAAGCCGTACCGCAGGCAGTTGGGCCCGCCGAGGCTCCCGCCATAGATGCAGTCGTTCTTCACCGGGGCATAGGCCGCGGAGAGCTGGAGATACCCCTTTCCGGAGGGGTCCACCGTGACGCGGCTGGGGTCGAAGCGGGCCGACCACGAGGGGTTGGAGGCATAGTCGGTCGCCATCCAATTGACCATCTGATAGACCGACCAGGTGCACTTATCGAGGTCCTTGAGCCGGTTCGAGAGCAGCGCGGCGTAGGCTGCGCGGACGTCTGCCTCGGAGGCGGCGTTCCAGTCCCGGCTGGTGTCGAAGAGCGAGAGCGCGGCGGCGAGGTTCGCCTTGATCGGCGGCACCGGGCCCGCGCCGTTCACGTCGGAGAGGTCGCAGTTATTGGTGTTCGCGCCCGCCCAGATGGTGCACTGCGCGGGCAGCTGGTCGTAGCACCACGCGTCCGAGGGGGCGCCGGTCTTGCCCTTGAACTCGTCGGCGAAGGTGAGCCGCCAGTGGGCCAGCGCGGTAGTGACGGGACCGTCGGGGGTGTTGCTCCCGCCATCGGGGCCCGCGTCGGGGCCGGCATCCGTGCCCGCGTCGGAGCCAGCGTCGGGTCCCGCGTCCGCGCCCGCGTCGGGGCCGGCATTCGTGCCCGCATCGGAGCCAGCGTCGGGTCCCGCGCCCGCGTCGCTGCCTGCGTCGGGTCCCGCGTCTACGCCCGCGTCGTGTCCCGCGTCTGCGCCAGCGTCCTGGCCCCCGTCGGCAGGGCCAGCATCTGGGGGCGCGGCGACAGGGCGGCTGCTGCAAGCGGCCGCCAGCAGCAGGGCGAGCGCGGCGCGCGTCGTAGGGGACATTCGCTACAGGTAGCACGGGTGCACGATTCCAGCACCCGCGGCGTCCTTCCCCCTGGGCCGGCCTGGCCTAGCTCGCCAGCCCCCCCAGGAACTTCGCCAGCGCCGCGGTCACCGCCGCCGGCTCCTCCATGGTGGACGAGTGGCCCGAGTGCGGAATCTCCACCACCTGCGCGCCCTTGATCAGCGAGGCCATCTTGCGGCTGCGCGCCGGCCGGATGGCCGCGTCGCGCTCGCCGAGCAGCACCAGCGTCGGGCAGCCGATTTTGTGTAATTCCTTTTCCACCGGCTTGCGGAACACCACGCCCATCAGCGAGCGGATCGCCCCCTTGACGTCGTTGGCGCAGAGCCGCCGCTTCATCTCCGCGCGCTCGGCGGCGCGGGCCGGGTCGGTGAGGAACGGCTTGCCGAACATCGACTTCATCGCCTCGCCCACGAACGGCTTGAACCCGAGGAGGCGCGCGAGCCCGCCGAGCACCACATACTTGGGCCAGTTGATCTTCGGCTCCGGGTCGGC
>JAYWAO010000153.1:0-39152 GCA_043782365.1 Deltaproteobacteria bacterium | reverse complement strand
CCGGGCCCGGCCGACAAGCCCGAGCTGCGCATGTCCGAGAAGATCGCGCTGCAGCCCGAGGCGAAGACCGCCAAGCCCAGGATGGGTGCGCCCAAGCTCTACAAGGGCAAGGGCGTCGAGCTGGCGATCAACTGGACCACCTCGCCGGACCCGAAGACGGGCGGCCACCACGGCACGCTGTCGTTCGGCGCGACGAAGAACGTGGACGTCACCTGCAAGATGGTGAAGTAGCGCCGGCCTCGCGCCGGGCAGCACAAGCATATATGCTGCCCCCATGGAGCGAACCACCGTCTTCCTCGATCCCGCCCTCAAGCGCCGCCTGCACAAGGCGGCGCTGCAGCGCAAGAGCTCGGAGGCCTCGCTGATCCGCGAGGCCCTCGAGCGCTTTCTCGAGGACGTCGCCCCGAAGCGGCGCATCCGCA
Organism: Deltaproteobacteria bacterium; assembly: GCA_043782365.1. Taxonomy (GTDB): domain Bacteria; phylum Myxococcota; class Myxococcia; order Myxococcales; family 40CM-4-68-19; genus CAIWCD01. The sequence continues at coordinate 38,730 of JAYWAO010000153.1, read as the reverse complement.
CCCTGGGAAGGAGCACCGACGGCGGCGTGGCCCGCGACGTCGACGCCGCCCTCTCCAAGAGCGGCTTCGGCGAGTAGGTGCTGCTCGCCGACACCAGCGGCCTCCTCGCCCTCCTCGACCGCGGCGAGCCGGAGCACGCGTCCGTCACCAGCGCCGTGGAGGCCGATGACGGCCCGATCGTGGTGCTGGACTTCGCGCTCGCCGAGCTCGACTACCTCGTGCTGACCCGGCTGGGTCCGAAGGCAGAGCTGGGGTTGCTCGAGCAGCTCACCGAGGGGGTCTTCGTCCGGGAGCCGGTCACCGAGGCCGACCTGCGCCGCGCCGCCGCCATCGGCCGCCGCTACCGCGAGCACGCGCTGGGCCTGACCGACACCGCGCAGATGGCGGTCGCCGAGCGCCTCGGCTGCCCGGTGCTGACGCTCGACCGCCGCCACTTCGAGCTCTTCCGCGACAAGAAAGGGCGCCCGCTCACGCTCTTGCCGTGAGGGGCGCCCCGCTCGCTTCCTCCAACTTTCCTACACCTGTCTTACTCCGCCGCCGCCCCGCCCTCATCGGCGGCCATGTGGCACTTCTTGTACTTCTTGCCCGACCCGCAGTGGCACGGGTCGTTGCGGCCCACCTTCGGGCCCGCGCGGACGATCGGCGTGTGGTTGCCCTTCGTGGCCCCGGCAGCGGGCGGCCCCGCCTCGCCGTGAGTCTCGATGGTGCGCTGGCTCTTGCGGGTGGGCGGCGGCGGCAGCGCGGTGCCGGTGCTCGAGCCGGCCTCAGGCGCCCGCGTCGCCTGCGCGCGCGGCTGCGGCGCGGGCTGCGACTGCGCCGCGGGCTCGACGCGGAGCACCATCGAGATGACGCTCGCCGCGATGCGCCCCTTCATGATCTGGAAGAGCTCGAAGCCTTCTTTCTTGTACTCAATCTTGGGGTCCTTCTGCCCGTACCCGCGCAGGTGGATGCCCTGGCGCAGGTGGTCCATCTGCAGCAGGTGGTCCTTCCAGAGCTGGTCGATGGCGTTCAGGTAGAGCCACTGCGCGTAGGCGCGGAAGTCGTCGCCGAGCGTCTCGAGCTTCGCTTTGAACTTCTTCTCGACCACGTTGAAGATGTCGAGCTGCAGCTTCTCCGCGTCGGGCGCCGAGCCCGTCAGCGAGAGGTCGGCGTTGAACTGCTCCTTCACCTTCAGCGCCAGCGTCTCCGGGCTCCACTCGGCCTTCCTGCTCTTGGGGACCGCCTCCGCCACCTCCTCGATGATCAGGTCCTCGATCAGGTCGAAGAACTCCTCCTCCTGGTCCTTCCAGCCGATGACTTTCTCGAACCGCGTCTTCTTCTTGGTGAGCGGGTCCTCGGTGAACCAGACCAGCGGCAGCGGCTCGGCGGCGAGCGTGCCGTCCTCCTGCTCCTGCGCCCGCGTCGCGCCCGCCGCCAGGACGTGCTTGCGCATCGAGTAGACGGTCTTGCGCTGCTGGTTCATCACGTCGTCGTAGTCGAGCAGGTTCTTGCGGATGTCGAAGTTCTGCCCCTCGACCCGCGTCTGCGCGCTCTCGATCGCCTTGGTGAGCCAGGGGTGCTCGATCGGCTCGCCCTCCTGCACGCCGAAGGTCTCCATCAGCTTGGCGATGCGGTCGGAGGCGAAGATGCGCATCAGGTCGTCTTCGAGGGAGAGGTAGAACTTGCTCGAGCCCGGGTCGCCCTGCCGGCCCGCGCGGCCGCGCAACTGGTTGTCGATGCGGCGCGACTCGTGCCGCTCGGTGCCGAGGATGTGCAGGCCGCCCGCGGCGACCACCTCGGCGTGCTCCTTGGCGCAGTCGGCCTTGTGGCGCGCGAGGGCCTCGGCGAACTTCCCCTGCCACGCAGCGCGCTCGGTGGCATAGACCGCATTCACCTCGGCGCGCGTCACCGCCATGAAGATGCCGCCCCCCAGGGGGCCCCCTGCTGTGGCGCCTTCGGCGCGTCGACCGTTCTCGTCGCCCTTGCCCGCGTCCTTGTCGGCCTTCGCCTTGGCCACGCGCTCCTGCACCAGCCGGCCCTCGACCTCGTTCTCGCTCGGCTCTGCCCCGACCTCGCGCTTGGCGAGGAACTCGGCGTTGCCGCCGAGGAGGATGTCGGTGCCGCGGCCGGCCATGTTGGTGGAAATTGTAATACGGCCCTTGCGGCCCGCCTGCGCCACCAGCTCGGCCTCGCGCTCGTGCTGCTTGGCGTTGAGCACGTCGTGCGGGACGCCGCGCTTCTTCAAGAGGCTCGCCAGCACCTCGCTCTTGGCGATCGACACCGTGCCCACCAGCACCGGCTGGCCCTTCGCGTGCAGCTCGGTGATCTCGTCGCAGACCGCGTTGAACTTCTCGCGCTCGGTCTTGTAGACGGTGTCTTGCAGGTCCTTGCGGACGTTGACCTGGTTGGTCGGGATCACCAGCACGTCGAGCTTGTAGATGTTGGCGAACTCGCCGGCCTCGGTGTCGGCGGTGCCCGTCATGCCGCACAGCTTGGTGTAGAGGCGGAAGTAGTTCTGGAACGAGACGGTGGCGAGCGTCTGGTTCTCGTTCTCGATCTTGACGCCCTCCTTCGCCTCGACCGCCTGGTGGAGGCCGTCGCTCCAGCGGCGGCCCGGCATCAGGCGGCCGGTGAAGTCGTCGACGATGATCACCTCGCCGTCCTTGACGACGTACTCGTGGTCCTTCCGGTAGAGCGTATGCGCCCGGAGCGACTGCTCGACATGGTGGAGCGTTTCAATCTGCTCGGGGTCGTACAGGTTGGGCACCGCGAGCTTCTTCTCCACCTTGGCGATGCCCTCGTCGGACATCACCACCGAGCGGGCCTTTTCATCCACCGTGTAGTCGCGGTCGCGGATGAGGCCCGGGATCACCTTGTTGATCGTGTAATACTTGTCGGTGCTCTCCTCCGACGGACCGGAGATGATCAGCGGCGTGCGCGCCTCGTCGATGAGGATCGAGTCCACCTCGTCCACCACCGCGTAGTGCAGCTCGCGCTGGACATAATCAGCGAGCCGGAACTTCATGTTGTCGCGCAGGTAGTCGAAGCCGAACTCGTTGTTCTGCCCGTAGGTGATGTCGGCGCCGTACTCGCGCTGCCGCTCGCGGTCGGTGATCCCGTGGACGACCACGCCCGTGGTCAGGCCCATGAACTTGTGCAGGCGGCCCATCCACTCGGCGTCGCGCCGGGCCAGGTAGTCGTTGACCGTGACGATGTGGACGCCCTTGCCCTCGAGCGCGTTGAGGACCGACGGCAGCGTCGCCACCAGCGTCTTGCCCTCGCCGGTCTTCATCTCGGCGATGGTCCCGTTGTGGAGGGCGATGCCGCCGATCAGCTGCACGTCGAAGTGGCGCATCCCCAGCGAGCGGATCGACGACTCACGGGTGAGCGCGAAGCAGTCGGGGAGGAGCGAATCGACGGTGGCGGTCTTGTCCTTGGCGTCGGCGATCTGCTTCTTCCAGGTGCGGACCTGGTCGCGGATGGCGTCGTCGGTGAGGGACTTGGCCCAGGATTCGCGCTCGTTGATGCGCGCGATCACCGGCGTCATCTTCTTCAGCTCGCGCTGGTTCTTGGTGCCGATGAGCTTCTTGATCACGTAGTTGAAGGGCATGCTTCTCTCTGGACTCTGCGAGTGAGAAACGCTGCAGGCCAGCGGCGGCCGCGCAGCGCAAGGCGTGAAGTGGCTCGGGGGCGGCGTGCTGCGCCGCTTGGCTCCCGAGCGCGCAGGGAGCGGGTGCTGCTAGACGGCGGGCGGAGCCTGGCTGGGCGCGGGGCCCGAGGGCGAGCGCCAGATGACCGGCGCCTGCTTGGGCTCTGCGCGCAGGGGCTCGCCGCGGACTTCGGCGAAGCCTTGGGTGGCGGTCCCGGGCGTCTCCGCGAGGGCGGGGACGGTGGAGCTGAGACGGCGGGTGTCGCGCGTGGACGCGGAGGCGACGCGGGTCCAGGCGTCGGCGGTGATCCAGGGAGCGGACGCGAGGAAGCCAGCGGGGGCGAGCCCCACCAGGACTGCTGCGCATGCTGCTGCGATGCGACCGCGCATGAAGCTCCCGAGGCGAGACGGGTATTCTACGGAGGGTAAGGCCGGTGGGCTGCAAGTCAAGCGGGCGGGGTGTAGCACAGGTCGGGGTGGTGGGCGACCTCGGTGGGCGCTTGGTGGGGGGCTACTTCTTGGTTCGTCGCCCTGTACTTCCATGGGTACGCAGGGCTCGCGGCCCATGGCTTGCGCGCAGGCCTTCGCCTTGCCGGCGGATTGGGCGAAGAAGACGCCACCGCCGATGTGCAGCAGTTGTTGCAGGGGGCGGCTGCCCTACCGAAGCCGCCGATATCCTCCGCGATGCTGCACACGCTGACCACACCCTCCCCGCTCGGCCTCCTGCGCTTCTTCGCCACCGCGGACGCGCTGGTGGCCCTCTACCTCCCCACCACCGGCTGCCCCGGGCCTCGGCCACGCGCTCGCCAACGCGGTCCCGGCCCGCGCTGCGCCCCCGCCAGCGAGCCATGCGCCAGGCAGCTCTTGCCTTACCGGGCCCCTCCCCCGAGGCGTCGCCACGCGCCTCCGGAAGATCGTCCGCTCAGCAACGCCCGCCTTGCGCTAAACAGTCGTCGCCGCCTTCTCCGCCAGGAGCCTGACGATGCCCGCCACCGAGTCCGAACAGGTCGACATCACCCGCCTCATCCTCGAGATCCGCGAGGAGCGCGCCGCCCAGAAGGCCAAGGAGAAGGCCGAGTCCTGGACCAAGTACGTCTCCCTCCTAGTGGTCTTCTTCGCGGTCGCCACTGGCATCGGCTCGCTGCGCGCCGGCAGCCACTCCAGCCGCACCGTGCTCCGGCAGGCGCAGGCCTCCGACCAGTGGGCCTACTACCAGGCCAAGGGCATCAAGGGCCGCATCTCCGAGCTGGAGCTGCACCTCGCCACCGACGAGGCCAAGGTGAAGAAGTTCGAGGGCGACGTCGCCCGCTACAAGCTGGAGCAGACCGAGGCGAGCGACAGCGCCAAGCGCCTCGAGAGCGAGCGCGACGAAGCGGCCCGGCACAGCGGCCCGCTCGGCAACGGCATCGCCGCGCTGCAGATCGCCATCGCGCTGGGCTCGATCTGCATCCTCACCAAGAAGAAGCTGCTCTTCAGCGCCGCGGCCCTGCTCGGGTTCGGCGGCGTGGCGATGGTGATCAAGGGCCTCTTCTTCGTCTAGCCCGGGAGCCCCGTGCGCAAGCGACTCCTCAGCGCGCTCGGCCAGGGCCTCTACTCGCTGCGCGGGTGGACCTTCGAGCCGCTCCCCGCCGACTGGGAGAAGAAGCAGGTGATCATCGGCCTGCCGCACGACGAGCTGATCGACACCGCGATGGCCTTCGGCGGGTTCGCGATGGTCGGTCTGAAGGGCCACATCATCGTCAAGGAGGAGGCGTTCCGCTGGCCGCTGCGGGGCCTCTTGCTCGCGCTCGGCGCCATCCCGGTGGCGCGCGACAGCACCTCGGGCCTGGTCGCGCAGGTCGTCGAGCAGTTCGCCGCGCGCGAGACCTTCCAGCTCGCGCTGGTGCCCGCCGGGACCCGCAAGCGCGGCGCCAAGCTGCGCACGGGGTTCTGGTACATCGCCAAGGCCGCGAAGGTGCCCGTGGTCTGCTGGTACTTCGACCGCAAGCAGAAGCGCACGCGGTGGGTCGGCCGCCTCGTCCCCGGCGACGACCTGGAGGCAGACCTGCTCCGGGTCAAGCGCATGTACACAGGCGCCGGGTACGTCTTCGAAGAGCGCGACGACTGATCCGCGCCGCTGAGAGACCGCCTGTCCTCAAACCCCGGCTCGCCTTATCGGTCCGCCGCCTCGGTGCCCGCTGGGGTTTGAGGACAGGCCCTAGTCGCCCGAGAGCCAGCCCTGCTGGGCAAACACCACGCCCTGCAGCTTCGGGTCCACGTCCTTCAGCGCCACGATCCCCGCGCCCGGTGCGAGGCAGAGCTCCGCGCCGCCGCCCGCTTCGGGTGCGCGGAAGCAGGTGGCGCTGCCCTTGAGCAGCGGTCGCACCGTCACCCCGGCCCCGCCCGCGAAGGTGGCCTTGCCCTGCGCGCGCCTGCGCACCTGCGCCCGTGTGGCCGACTTCCACAGCCACGAGACACCGACACCGGCGCCGGCGCCAACGCCGGCCTCGGCCACCACTACCTGCGCCGGCAGACCGGGGCGCGGCTTCAGCTTGCGCGCAGGCCCGAAGGTCGGCTCGTCGAGGGAAGTGTCGATCTCGGCCAGCCGCAGCGTGAGCCGCCCGGTCCGCAGCGGGCCCACCGAGGCCGTGCCGGTGACCCGCACGGTGAGGCGGTAGCCGTTCTCGCCATACGAGAGCAGCGTCCACTGGCCTGGCTTCGCCAGCACCTCGCGCCAGAGCGCCTCCGCGGATGGCCGCTCGGATGGCGTGGGCGCGAGAGCGGCTCCCTGGGCCTGCGCCGCGAGGGCCGCCAGCAGCGCCCACGCGCACGCCCACCGCGCGGCTACTTCGGCGGGACGTTCCACGGCGTCGCCTCGCGACCCTTCTTGCCAGCGGCGTCCGGCGGGTCATGGATCTTCGCCGCCAGTGCAGCGACGCTGCCCGCGCCGCTTGGCTCGCCCGCCCCGCTCGGGTCCGCGGGCGCTGCGCTCGACGGCTCGGGCTCACCGCTCCCGGGCACTCCGCCCAGGAGCAGCACGACGGGATCGCCCGCGCCCCTCTTCACGCCCGCCGTGAGCTCCGCCTTCTCGACCGGCCGCTCTTCGACGTCCGTGCCCGCGTCCTTCGCCATCGACCGCCTCGCACTCCGACCCCGCGCCTGCGACAGAGTTCGTCCAAGGCGCGGAAAAGCGCAAGCCGTCAGGCGGAAGGGCACCCTCGGTGCGCTCTTGGCTGGGCGGTGCGCAACAGTGGGTTGGGCCGGTGCCGCCCCGGGGAGGCCCTGCAGGGAACCAGCGCTACTCCTCGAGGATGAACTTCCTCGGGTTGTCCGCGACGCCGTTGACGCGGACCTCGTAGTGCAGGTGCGGGCCGGTGCTTCTGCCCGAGTTGCCGACAGCCGCCACGAACTGGCCGCGCTTCACCTTCTCGCCCAGCTTCACGTCGATGCGAGAGAGATGGCCGTAGCGCGTCTTCAGGCCGTAGCCGTGGTCGATCACCAGCACGTGGCCGTAGCCGCCCTCCTGGCCGTTGAAGACCACCGTGCCGTCGGCCGGGGCGCGCACGGGCGTGCCGATGGCCGCTGCGATGTCGAGCCCCTCGTGCATGACCTTTTCTTTCGTGTATGGGTCGAGCCGGGCCGAGTAGTCGCTGGTGAGCCAGCCGCGCACGGGCCAGATCGAGGGCGCGGCGGAGAGCAGCGCCTGCTGGTCCTGGAAGTAGCTCTGCAGCGTGCGCGCCTCCTGCTCCTGCGCGCGGACTTTCCTGCCGAGGTCGTCGAGCTTCACCAAGAGATCCCGGTCGGGCTCGCCGTCGCGCTCGGGGATGCGGATGCCCGCCGACTCGCCCTGCACCACCGCGCCGCCGCGGCCGTTGCCCACGGGGCTCTCAGCAGCAGGCCCCGGTGCGCCGGCAGCGCCCGTGCCGACCAGCTCTGCGCCGGGGGCCCCGGGCCCGCCCAGCTTGCGGTCGGGGTCGTTGAGCGCGGTGATGTAGCGGAGGTTGGCGTTGAGCCGCTTGACGCGGTCGAGCTCGTCGTTGAAGTGGGCGAACTTCTGCTCCGCCTCGCGCCACCGGTTCTGCAGCTCGAAGTTCTCTGCGCGGAGCAGCTGGTTCTCGGCGACCTTCGCCACCACCGAGAAGTAGTGGGCCGCCATCCCGACCACGCCCGCGACCACCAGGCCCGTGGCGATGCCCGCGCGCACGAGCACCCGGTGCTCGACGCGGATCTTCTTCACCTTGGCGTCGCGATCCGGGACGAGCAGGATCGTGTACGAGCGGTCCAGGGTGCCTCCTGCGAGCAGGGAGCCAGCGCACCATTGCGCAGGCCCGGAGTTACCGCCTTGCAACCAACCGCGCTGCGAACGCACTCCCCCGAAACCGCCCAGCCTCTAGCGGAGATCGGGGAGGGCCGTCAATCGCACAAGGTGTGCCCCTGCCTACCGCACGTGCTGCTTGCAAGTCTGGAGGCGGTCCTGGCAGGTCTTGCGGGCGGCGCTGAGCGCTTCGGCGAGGTCCTTGCGCGAGAGCTTCTTCCCGTTGACGTCGACCGACTTCATCGACGCGCCGCTCGCCTGCGCGTTGCGCGCGCAGGTGTTGTAGTTCTTCTGGCACTGCGCTCCGGAGACCTTCTGCTTGGGCTCCTCCTGCGCGTGCGAGGAGCGGCAGAAGTTCACGCCCGCCTGCTTGCTGGCGTACGCCTCACAGCCCGGCAGCTTGCGGCAGCAGGCGGCGGTGTTCGAGACGCCGTTGCAGGACGCGCAGTCGGCGTTGGCAGAAGCGCGCGGCGAGGCGCCGAGCGTGAGGAGGAGCAGGGCCAGCCAGAGGAAGAGGGGGCGGAGCTTGGACATGGGACCTTCCGTTCAGGGCGCCCGGGGGCCGGGCACAGGGGAAGAACGTGGCGCGCCCGGATCTTCCCGGGCAGCGCAGCGGGTGCGGGGGACACTCGTCGCACGAATGGTCCCGCGGACCCATCCGCCGACCTGCGACAGCCGATCAAGCGGGCCGTGGCGTCCAGATCCTCGGCGGTGTATGCAGCGCGATGCGATCGGAGCGTCGATGACCACCGGCCACAAGAACCCGCTCCACGGCATCACGCTGGAGGCCATCGTCACCACGCTGGTCGATCGCTACGGCTGGGAGGAGCTCGCGCAGCACGTCCCGATCCGCTGCTTCGAGCTGAACCCAAGCGTCAAGTCGAGCCTGACCTTCCTGCGGCGCACGCCGTGGGCGCGCAAGAAGGTGGAGGACCTCTACCTGTGGGGAACCGGGTAGCCCCCCGGCGGCACCAACTCAGCCTGCCGGGATCGGCTGCAGCGCCTTCACCGCGAACCCCTTCAACAAGGTCCAAGACGGACCGTCGGGTCCCTCGAGGAGGCCCGTCGACGAGAGGAAGCAGAGCGCCGACGGCGCCACGCCTCCAGCAGGCCCCCGCGGGTGCCCGGGTCCGGGCTGCGAGGGCTGGCTCGAGCGCTCCGGGCTACGCCGTGCGCTCGACCGCGATGGCGGTGATGTTGTCGTCCCCGCCCCGCTCGTTCGCCAGCGCGATCAGCTTCCGCGGCACGTCGTCGAGCGCGTTCTCCACCAGGTAGTCGCGGATCTCCTGGTTGTCGACCAGGTTCGCGAGCCCATCGGAGCAGAGCAAGAGCTTGTCCCCGACGTGGCTCTCGACGCCGAGCACGTCCACCAGCACGTCCTCCTCGAAGCCCACCGAGCGGGTGATGATGTTCTTCAGGCGGCTGGTCTTCGCCTCTTCGGCAGTGAGCAGCCCGGCGCGGACCTGCTCGTTGACCAGCGAGTGGTCCTCGCTCACCTGCGTGACCTCGCCGTCGCGGACGAGATACGCGCGGCTGTCGCCGACGTGGCCCACCAGCGCGTGCTCGCCGTTGATCAACAGCGAGATGCAGGTGGTGCCCATCCCGTGCAGCTCTCCGTTCATCTTGCTGGTGCGGAAGACGGCGGCGCAGGCGCCCTCCACCGCCTCGCGCAGCGCGCCAGCCAGCGGCGACTCGGCGAGCGGCGCCTTGCTGGCGAAGGGATCGTCGGGCCGCAGCCGCGCCGAGATCAGCTCGCGCTCGATGGTCTGGACGGCCAGGCGGCTGGCGGTCTCGCCGCCCGCGTGGCCGCCCATGCCGTCGCAGACGACATAGAGGCCGAGGTCTTCGTTGACGAGGAAGCTGTCCTCGTTGTTCTCGCGCTTCATCCCGACGTCGGTGAGCGCGACGCTGCGCCAGGTGGCCATGGTTCTCCTTACCGCGCGACGGGGGCCGCGTGCACGAAAGCCTACCTCAGCGCCGCCTGCAGCCGCTTGCGGTTGCGCAGCAGCACGTCCAGCTCGGGGCCGGTCAGCTCCTTCTTCTTGGCCGAGGCGAGCAGCTTGCCCGCCGCCTCGACCAGCGCCTCGGCGAGCTTGCGCGGAGTGGTCCTGAGCCGCGGCGTCTTCACGGTGCGCCGCTTGCCGCGCTCGCAGAGGTCGAGCAGCCAGACGCGGCTTTCCGCCGTGACGCGCACCTCGAAGGGGCCGCCGGCAAACCCGAGCACGCCCGCGAGCCGCTGCTTCTCGAAGAGCGCCTGCACCACCTCGAGCCACCAGCCGAGCACCAGCGCGGGCGCGTCGACGTGGCCGGTCGAGGGGAAGACGGTCTCGCCGTCTTCGAGCCAGAGCGGCCCGACCAGCTTGGCGAACGACTCCAGGGAGGGCGGGCCGGCCTCGCCCGCGGTCATTCCCGGGGCGGCGACGGCGAGGCGAGGGGCGTTGAGCTTGCGGGTATCGACGAGGACGCGCAGGGGCATGAGCGCAGGGAGAGTCGGGCACGGGGAGAGGCCTGTCAATGGACGGCGCGCCTGCCGCGTGCCGGGCTGCCTCGGTCGTCGCGTCGCGTCCACTGGCCGCGCTGGGCTACCCCGCCTTGCGCTTCTTCCCCGACCCCTCCCCGGCCTTGTCGAGCAGCTCCTGCGCGTGCTGCAGCGCCGCCTCCGTCACGTGCCCGGACATCAGCCGCGCCAGCTCGTGCACCCGCACCTCGCCGGAGACCTCGGCCACCCGCGAGCGCGTGCGCCCCTTGGTCACTTCCTTCTCGACCACCTGGTGCCGCTGCGCAAAGGCCGCGATCTGCGGCAGATGGGTAATACAGAGCACCTGCCTGCGCCTGGCCACCGCGAAGAGCGCGCGGCCCACCGCATCGGCCGTTCCGCCGCCGATGCCCGCGTCCACCTCGTCGAAGAGGTAGGCATCCACGGGGTCGGCCTCGGCGAGCACGCGCTTGACCGCCAGCAGCACGCGGGAGAGCTCGCCGCCCGAAGCGATCCGCTGCAGCGGGCGCAGCTCTTCGCCCAGGTTGGGCGAGAGGAGCAGCTCCGCCGTCTCCAGGCCGCGCGGGCCGAGCACGATGGGCGCAGAGCCGCTCCCAGCCTTACCTGCAGACGCGCCGGCAGCAGCAGGAGCGGCCGCTGCGGCGTGGACCGGGCTCGGTGCCGGAGCAGTCGCAGCAGCGGCGACCGCTGCCCTCCCGCTCGCTGGCACCGCGATGCCGCCCTCGGTGACGGCGTTGAAGCGCACCGAGATCTCGCTCTTGGCCATGCCCAGCGCAGAGAGCTCGCCGGCGACCGCCTCGCAGAAGCCCTTCGCCGCCGCCCGCCGCTTCTCGGAGAGGCCCCGCGCCAGCTGCTGCGCCGCCTGCGCCCGCTTCTGCACCTCGGCCAGCCTGCGCTCGAGCTCCTCGCCGTGGTTCTCGATCGACGCGAGCTCCTGCTGCATGGTGGTCCGCCGCTGCAGCGCCGCCGCCAGCGTGCCGCCGTGCTTGCGCGCGAGCTTGCGGAGGAGCTCCAGCCGCTCGTCCACCTCTTCGAGCCGCGCCGGGTCTCCCCCCGCGCGCGCGGCGTACTTGCCCAGGGTGCGCCCGGCTTCATCGAGCTCGGCGAGCGCCGCGCGCACGGCCTGCGCCAGGGAGCTGAGCTGCGGATCGATCTGCGCCAGCTCGTCGAGCCTGCGGGCCGCCTTGGAGGCAGCGGTGACTGCCGCGCCGTCGCCCGAGCGGAGCAGCTCGTCGGCCTCCTCGGCCCCCGCGCGCAGCTTCTCCGCCGAGACGAGCAGCTTGCGCTCCTGCAAGAGCGCGTCGTCCTCGCCGGGCCTGGGGTCGACTTTCTCCAGTTCATCGAGCTGCCAGCGCAGCCAGTCGGCGCGCTCGGCGCGGGCGCTCTCGTCGGAGTCGAGCCGGGCGCGGGCCTTCTCAGCCTCCGCCAGCGACGCAAACGCCGCTTCGTAGGCCGCGCGCGCGGGCTGCAAGCGGGCGTGGGCGTCGAGCAGCTCGAGGTGGCTCTGCGGGTCGAGCAGGCCGACGTGCTCGTGCTGCCCGGAGATGTCGAGCAGGCCCTTGGTGGCCGCCTGCAGCTGCGTGGCGGTGGCGAGCTGGCCGTTGACCCAGGCGCGGCTGCGGCCCTCGCGCTGCACGGTGCGGCGGACCAGCAGCTCCGCACCGGCCGCGGGGAGGCCCAGCGCGGTGAGGCGCGCATCGGAGGCGTCGGGCTCGCGGGGGCGGAAGAGCGCCTCGACCTCGGCTTCGTCGGCCCCGGTGCGGACGCTGTCGGCCTGCGCGCGGCCTCCGAGCGCGAGGTGGAGCGCGTCCACCAGGATGGACTTGCCCGCGCCGGTCTCGCCGGTGAGCACGTTGAAGCCGCTCTCGAAGCGGACCTCGAGCTCGTCGATGATGGCGAACGACTTGATTCGGAGCAGATCGAGCATGGGCCGAGACGGTAGCAGAGGAGTCCGACAACTGCACGCGCGTTCACCTCCCGCCTTCGCGTCAACAGGGGCGCGCGGTTTGGTAAGGTGGTCAGATGCTGGCAGCCGACGACCCGCGCTTCGACGAACTCCAGCAGTTGGCGGCGCAGGCCCTGGGCGCGGGCTTCACCGGCTCGCAGCGGGCGCGTTGGCGCGAGCTGGTCGGGGGCGTGCTCGGCTCGCTCCAGGCCGCGGGACATGCGCCGGACGAGCGGCGGCAGGTCCTGCGCGCGGTGGCCAGCTTGCAAGTGGACATCCTCGAGCCGCAGTCCCTGCGCGGCAGCCGGCTCACCAGCACGGTGAGCGCGGGCGGCCTGTCGATCCCGGTCCCGGCGGCGCCTCCCGCGGGCACGGTGCTGGAGCTCTCGATCACCGTCGCGGGCCGCGGCGAGCCGCTGCGCACGCGCGCCTCGGTGGCGTGGAACGTGGACGGCGAGATCGGGGTGGCCTTCATCGACCTCGTGCAGAGCGAGCGGGAGACGCTCGAGGCGGTCGCCGTGCAGGCGCTGCTGGTCTTCGCGGCGCTGGAGTAGCGGGTGGACCCTCGCCCGACCCTCGCCATGGCTTGCAGCGAAGGGCCAGGCTTCGCTCACGCTCACTGCGCCAGGGGTGTCATACTCCACGGCATGGACGTCGACTTCGCAGCGCCCGCCGCTGAGCGCGAGCGGCGCCTTCTCGAGGGAGCCGCGGAGGCGACGAGGTTCTTCATGGGTGAGGCAGACGTCCAGCGGGCGCTGCTGAAGCTCGCGAGGCTGCTCGACGAGGCGGGTATCCCCTACGCGGTCGCGGGCGCGATGGCCCTCAATGAATATGGGTATCGCCGCGTGACGACGGATGTCGACGTCTTGCTCACCCGGCAGGGTCTCGCCGACCTCAAGCTGCACGCATTGGGGCGCGGCTATCTGGAGAAGTTTCCGGGCAGCAAGGGGCTGCGAGACACCGAGAACAACGTCGCCATCGACGTGCTCATCGCTGGTGACTATCCCGGGGATGGCAAGCCGAAGGCTGTCGTGTTTCCGGACCCGCAGGCTGTCGCGCAGCGCACCCCCAGGATGTCGTTGTTGCCGCTGCCCAAGCTGATCGAGCTCAAGCTGGCGTCCGGGCTCTCGGCGCCACACCGGCTGAAGGACCTTGCCGACGTGCTGGAGTTGGTCCGGGCGGCCCACCTGCCTGAGGACCTAGGCGAGCAGCTCGACGAGTCGGTGCGGGCGAAGTACGCAGAGCTGTGGCGGGCGGCCCAAGGTGGCGGTGACGAGGAGTAGAGCGCTGGCCGGAGCAGGCCTCGCCACCACTGAGCCAGCCGAGCTTGGTCGCGAGAGCTCCCGACTGCTACCCGCGGCTCGCCCGCCGCCGCGCGATCGGCTCGGCCTCCGCCACCAGATCGGTCATCCGCGTCAGCAGGCGCACGCCCGCCGGGAGCTTCACCTTGTCCATCCCGGGGCCGCCGCAGAAGAGCAGGCCGCCGGTGGTCTTCACCGCCTGCGACGCGAGGTCGACCTGCTCCTGGATCTGCGCGGGCGAGGCGGCGTAGGTGCTGCAGAGGCAGACCACCTGGGCGCGCGTGCGCATCACCAGCTCGGCGAGATCGCGGGCCGGGGTCTGCGCCAGCGGGGCGAGCACCTCGAAGCAGCGGGCGCGCAGCAGGCAGGCGACCATGCGGGCGGCGATGTCGTGCTGCTCGCCGGCCACCGAGGCCACCACCGCGGTGCCGCGGTCGGCGCGGTTGGGCTCGCCGGGCGGCTCCGCCAACGGCTGGGCGCGAGCGATCGCCTCGATCAGGGTGTTGGTGGCGACGTGCTCGTCGGCGACGGTGATCTGGCACTTCTCCCACTTGGTGCCGACCTTGTGCAACGCGGGCGCGACCACTGCGTCGAAGATCTCGGCGAGCGAGAGCCCGCGCAGGCGCAGGGCGGCCATCTGGGCGATGCAGCCGTCGACGTCGCCGGCCATCGAGCTCTTCTCGAACCGCGCCTGCGCCTCGTCGATGTTGGCGGCGCCGCTGGCGGGCAGGGGCAGGGAGGTCTGGTAGTCGCGCTTCTGCACGAAGGCGGTGACGTCGCGCAGGCGGAACTTGCGGTGACCGCCGACGGTGCGGAAGCAGTCGATCTCGCCGGAGTCGGCCCAGCGCTTCACGGTGGCCTCGCCCACCCCGAGCAGCTGGGCCACCTGGCGGGTGGAGAGGATGTCGAGCGTGTCGGAGCCGCCTGGTGTAGGGGCCGGGGCAGCGGCGACGGCTGCCGGCGCTGCGGCCTTGTCGGCAGGCGCGTTTCGGCCCGGCCTGGAGGCGGCCCGCACCGGGGCTGCGGCCGTCACCGAGGCAGGCGCGGGAGCCGGGGCGACCGGGCGCTGCTCCTTGCCGGGCTTGGAGACGGGGCGGCGAGCGGAGGACAATGTCGAGGTTTTCGGCATGGTGCGTTTACGATGCCGCTGGCCGGGAGGCGATGCACCCTGACAACGCTCAAAACGCCCACGGGCCGGTTCGCGCCCAGTCCCACCGGCCTGCTCCACCTTGGAAACGCCAGGACCGCGCTGCTGGCGTGGCTCTGGACCGCGTCGCAACATGGGACCTTCATCTTGCGCATCGAGGACCTCGACCGTCCCCGCTGCAAGCGCGAGCTCGAGGCCGGGCAGCTGGAAGACCTCGCCTGGCTGGGTCTCTCCTGGGCCGAGGGGCCGGACGCATCGCCTCCGCACGCCGAGCGCGGGCCCCACGGACCCTACCGCCAGTCGGAGCGAACGGGGCTCTACGAGGAGGCTCTCGCCCGCCTCGCGGACCAGGGCCTCACCTACCCCTGCTTCTGCTCGCGCGCCGAGATCCGCACCGCCGCCGCCAACGCGCAGCCCACCGAGGCGAGCGCGCCTCACGGAGACGATCCCGGCAGCGAGGGCCCGCGCTACCCGGGCACCTGCGCGGAGCTGACCCTGGCGCAGCGGGCGGAGCGGTCTCGCACGCGCGCGCCGGCCATCCGCCTGCGCGTGCCGGCGGGCGAGGTGGCCTTCGACGACGCGCTGGCGGGTCCGCAGCGGTTCGACCCCGCCGCCGAGGTGGGCGACTTCGTGGTCAAGCGCGCCGACGGCCTCTTCGCCTACCAGCTCGCGGTGGTGGTGGACGACGCGGCGATGGAGATCACGCAGGTGCTGCGCGGGCGCGACCTGCTCCCGAGCACTGCGCGGCAGCTGCTCCTCTACTCGATGCTGGGCCTCTCGCCGCCGCGGTTTGCCCACGCCCCGTTGCTGCACGGGCCGCCCGGCCCCGATGGGGTGCCGCAGCGGCTGAGCAAGCGCGACGGGGCCGACACGCTCTCGGGGCTGCGCGCGGCCGGCACGCCCGCGGAGGTTTTGGTGGCCCGGCTCGCGGCGGGCCTCGGGCTGGTGGGGCCCGAGGTGGAGCGGTGCACGGCGCGGGAGCTGGTGGATGGGTTGGTGTGAGCCAGGCTGGCGCAGGGACCCGCCGTCGGCCCCACCTCCGCGCAACTGTGCAATGATGCACCCCGCGGGTCCACTCGAGGAGCCCTCTCGTGCACATCCTGGCGCTGGCGCTGCTCCTCGCGGCCGAAGTGATCCCTCGCGGCGCCCCTGGCAAGACCATCGCGGTGCTCGAGTTCGAGGGAGCGCTCCCGGCCTCCGACGGCGTCGACCGCGTCTACTTCTCCGACCAGGTCCGCGGCGCCATCGGCCGGACCCTGCCCAAGGCGCGCCTGATGACGCGCGAGAACGTGGTGCAGCTCCTCAGCTCCTCCGAGAAGACGCAGGGGCGCACGCTCGCCGACTGCTCTGGCGAGTGCGAGGTCGAGACGGGCCGCCTGCTCGGCGCCGACCTGATCGTCAGCGGCCGCTTCACCAAGGTGGGCGCGCGCTTCAAGCTCTCGCTGCGGCTGCACTCGACCGCCGACGGCCTGCTCATCTCCTCGGCCACCGCGGGCGGCGAGACGGTGGAGAAGCTCGACGACGCCACGGGCGACGCGGTGGCCGACCTGCTGGCGACCCTCGCCGAGCCCCAAGAGGCCCGGCGTCCCACGGCATCGGGCGCTGCGGCCGGGCCTGCGCCGGCGCTCCTCATCATCGAGTCGGTGCCCTCGCGGGCCCGGGTGCTGGTCGATGGCCGTGAGCGCGGCACCGCGCCGCTCTCGATCGAGGGGCTCCCGCCGGGCAAGCACCTGCTGCGCCTCGAGCTCGACGACTACCAGTCCGCCGAGCAGGAGGTGGTCGTCCAGGCCGCCCAGACCGGCCGCACCCGGGTGACGCTGGCGCGGCTGACGGGCCGGCTCACCGTGGAGAGCGCCCTGCCCGTGCGCTGCGAGGCGGGCGAGGTCTCGCGCTCGGTCGCCGCGGGCGGGCTGGAGCTGTTCGAGCTGCCCGTGGGCGTCCACGAGGTGCGCTGCAGCGCTTCGGGCTACCAGCCGTTCCACGAGCGCACCACGGTGAAGGCGGGGCAGACGTCCAAGGTGCGGGTCAGCCTCGACCGCGAAGTCGAGGCGCCGTCGGGGCCCTCGCGCAACTACGGCCCGCTCCTGCGCGGGCTCTCTGGCGTCCTGCTGCTGGGCGGCGGCGGCTTCCTCATCGCCGATGCGCAGCAGAAGGCCCGCAACCAGATGCGGCTCACCGACGGCACCGAGAACCAGGGCACGCCGATGTTCGGCCTCGCGCTCGCCCTGGGCATCCTGCCCTCGGCGCTGGCGACCGCCAGCTGGAGCGACGGCGACACGCTCGGCGTCCCCTTCGCGCTCGGCGCGGGGGTCGTCTCGGGGCTCACCACGGCGGTCGTCCTCCAGCTCTGGTTCACCGGGCAGTCCGGCGCGAAGGTCCCCGCCATTGGCTCGTTCGGCGCCGACCACTGGACGCTGGTGGGCGGCGCCGCGCTGGGCGCCACCGGAGCGAGCCTGCTGGTGCACGGCCTGCGGCAGGGGTTCGACCTCGCGCCCGAGCGCACCGACAAGCCCAAGTCCCACGCGCTGCTCTGGGGTCTCGGCGGCGCGGCGCTGACCGGCCTCGGCGGCCTGCTGGTCGCGCAGCGGCTGCAGGTGGCGAAGGGCACCTTCGTGCCGTCTTACGCCGGCGATCAGTTCCCCGCTGACGCCTGGGTGGGGCTGGGCGCGCTCGGCAGCGCCATCAGCGGCGTCGTCACGGCGGGCGCGGTCAGGCGGGCCGAGGGCAGCCCGTGGCTCGCGATCGCGGGCGGCACCGCGGGCGGCGCGGCGGTGGCGCTGCTCTTCTCGGGCCTCGACCACTGGACCTTCGGCCTCGGCATGGGGCTTTTGGGCACGGGGATCGGGATGATGGCCGGCGCGGCGCTGCGCGGGAGCGACGACGAGCTGGCGGCGAACGGCGGCCTCGAGTGGGCGCCGAGCCTTTTGGCCACGCGTCTGCCCTCTGGCGAGCAGGGGCTCGGGCCGGGGATCGTGGGGCGGTTCTAGAGCTGCTCTAAGAGCTGCTCAAGCCCCGCTCCCAGCGTCTCCGCTCCGCGCGTGGTCAGGCGCCCGCCCGCTTGCGGCCGCGAGGATTGAATGAAACCCTTCGCGCGCGCTGCTCGCTGCAATCCCGGATCGCGGAGCTCCAACATGTACCGCCTCTCCCTCGTCACCCTCTCGCTCTGCCTCGCCCTCCCCTCCGCGGCCTTCGCCGCCGACCGCCCGACCCGAGAGGAGCGGCTCAAGCTCTGCAAGGCCGACGTCGGCACCGGCAAGACCAACTGCTTTCCGGCGGTGAAGGTGATCGGGCCGGCCAAGGTGCCCACCAACCTCAACTACGGCTGGTATGTCGGCAAAGGCCATCCAATCGACGAGAGCGACCCGCCGGCCTACCACAAGCTGCTCAACGGCCTCGACCAGTGCGCCTGGTTCCACGACCGCGCCGCCTGGCGCTGGAACCCCCGCACCAGGATCTGCGAGGACCAGTTCATGTGCGCGAACACCATGGGCCTCTTCCGCTGCCTCGACGCCTACCAGCCCGAGTCCCCCGAGGAGGCCGAGGCCAAGCGGGTGGCCGTGCGCTCGCCCATCGCCCGCCTCGGCGAGGTCTGCATCCGCAAGCTCTACAAGGTGTACGGCGACGAGTTCAAGCGGGACTCGCACGGGTCGCAGTGGCTGGGCGACAAGGCGCTGGGTGAGCTGTCGGAGGCCTTCTCGCACTGCAAGCCGCTGCAGCCGCTGCGCGGGTTCGAGGCGGAGCTGGTGCGGCTGAAGCGGGGGGCGGACTTCAAGGCGCTGAAGAAGTAGGCGGGCGCTGCTCGGCCTCTTGCTTCATGAACTCCAGCGCCTCATCCAGCGTCTCCATGAACTGATTGAGTCGGATTGGCTTGGCTATATAGCGGAAGAATCCTGCTTTCCGGCCCTTCTCGATATCGCGTGCCATGGCATTGGCGCTGACGGCGATGGCGAGAATGTGCGCCGTGAGCGGATCTTCACGCAGTATCCTCAGCACTTCGATCCCGCCGATGTCGGGCAGGTTGATGTCCATCAGGATCAGCGTCGGGCTGGAGGCGCGCGCCATCTCGATGCCGAGTCTGCCGTTCACGGCAGTCAGCAGCCGAAGATCGGGTCGGCGCGCGATGATTTGACCAACCAGCTCCAGGTTGGCCGGGTTGTCCTCTACATAGAGCAGGGTGTGCACCCCGGCCGAGCGAGGCGCACTTTGCTTGACCAATGCCACTGCTCCGCCTTCTTTGAGGGACATGGATGGCTCGTCGACCGTGGTGAGCTCGAACCAGAATACGCTTCCCACCCCGACGACGCTCTCCACCCCCATGATGCCCCCCATCAATTCGACCAGTCGCTTGGCCACCACGAGGCCGATACCCGTGCCTTCCTCGTAGCCGGACTCCTGTCCGAGGCGATTGAACGGCTGAAAGAGCTGCGCCAGCTGTTCCGGAGACAATCCCGCGCCGACATCCTTGATGCTGATGCGAATGCGCCCCGGCTGGTTCGCGACGCATCTCACCTCGACCACTCCTTGTTTGAGATTGTACTTGATCGCATTGGAGAGCAGGTTGATGAGCACCTGTTTCAGCCGGGTCCGATCAGCATGGACAAAGACGGGGACGTCGAACGGGGCAAAGATCAGCTTGATGTCGCGCTGCCGTGCTTGTGGTCCGACCATGGCTTTGCATTCGAGCATGACTTCGCCCAGCAACATCGGCTCCTGCGACAGCGGCATCCGGCCGGACTCGATCTTCGCGAGATCGAGGATCTCATTGATCAGGTCCAGCAGGTGCCATCCCGCCTGGAGAATCTGGGTGATGCTCTCTTTCTGGGCGGTCGTTGGTGGTGGGGTGTCGGACGCCATCAACTGAGCGAAGCCGAGGATGCCATTGAGCGGGGTGCGCAGCTCATGGCTCATGCTGGAAAGGAATTCGGATTTGGCGAGGTTTGCGACCTCCGCCACGGACTTGGCGCTCTCTAGCTCGACATTCTTCTCCTGCAACACCTGGTCCAGGCGTTTTCGCTCCGTGACATCGCGCGCAGCGGCGAATACGCCCTTCACCTTGCCCTTGTCATCTTTGTAGACGCTGGCGTTGTAGAGCACATCGATGATCTGGCCCGTCGTGTGGCGGATGGCGAGCGGGTAATCGCGTACGAAGCCTTCGGAGAACGCCTTCTGATAGCCAGCGCGGGCCTTGTCCGGCTCGGTGAAATAGTCGGAGAAGTCGGTGCCGATGAGCTGTTCGCGCGGCAGGCCGGTCGCCTGCACGGAAGCCTCATTCACGTCGGTGACCTTGCCCTGCGCATTGATGGTGACGAGCGGGTCGAGCGAGGCTTCGATCAGCGAGCGGGCGTATTGCGATGCCTGCTTCTGCGCCGTGACATCGCGCGCGGCGGCGAAGGCGCCGCGGACACCGCCATCGCCGTCCATGTACACGGCGGCGTTGTAGAGCACATCGATGATTCGACCCGTCGTGTGGCGGATGGCGAGCGGGTAATCGCGGACGAAGCCTTCGGAGAATACTATCTGATAGCCAGCACGGGCCTTGTCCGGCTCAGTGAAATAGTCGGAGAAGTCCGTGCCGATGAGCTGTTCGCGCGGCACGCCGGTCGCCTTCACCGAGGCTTCATTCACGTCGGTGACCTTGCCCTGCGCGCTGATGGTGACCAGCGGGTCGAGCGAAGCTTCGATCAGGCTTCGGGCATACCGGGAGGCGACGAGCACTTGTTCTTCTGCTTGCTTCTTTTCTGATATGTCGCTGCTGATGACCAGATAGCCGATGGGGTTGCCGGCAGCATCGTTGCGACGCGTGACGACGATGTTTGCCGGGAAGCGAGAGCCGTCTCTTCGAGTGCGCTCGAAATCGCCTTCCGCCAGTCCCTTCTCGAAAGCGGTCGCCAGCAGTCTTTCGACGGCACCGGATGTGTTTTCGGGCGCGTAAAGACTCTTCGAGTTCACGCCGAGAACCTCTTGTTCCGTATATCCGTAGTTTCGCCGCGCCCCTTCGTTCCAGGAGACGATGCGATGGTCGAGATCCGTCCCGATGATGGCGTATTTGATTGAGCTCTGCAGGATGTTGTCCAGAAAGTTCTTCGTCCTGACGAACTCGCGCATGATGCTATTCGATTCGGTCACGTCACGCGCGGAGGCGAATACACCCTGCAGCCTCCTGTCCCGGTCGTAGAAGGTGGTCGCATTGTAGGACACCACCGTCTCCTTGCCGTCGGTGGCGCGCGCGGTGAGCTCGTAGTTGCTGACCTTCTTTTCGTTCAGCACCAGCTTGATGCCCGCCTGGGCCCGAGCCGGATCGGTGAAGAAGTTCTTGAACGGCGCGCCGATCAGCTCGTCCCGCGTGCAACCAGTGAGCGCCTCCATCTGCTTGTTGACGTCGGTGATGATGCCGGACGGATCGGTCGTCATCAGCGCGTCGATGCTGGATTCAATCAGAGAGCGCGTGTAGAATTGCTGGTCGCGCAGACGCTGATCGAGCTTGTTCTGCTCCGCGTCGACCTGCTTGCGCGCGGTGTTGTCCGCGCCGGTCAACAGGTAACCGATGATGGCATCTTGCTCGTCGCGCAGCGCCGTGACTGACACGACTGCCGGAAAGCGCCTCCCATCCTTGCGGATATAGGTCTGCTCGTAGACGTCCTCGATGCCGCGCGAGGCCTTGAACCGCAGCGCCTCGAAGCCTGGCGCGATCGGGGTTCCGAGCTCGGCGCTCAGGTCCTTGGCCCGCGCGATCCCTTCCACTGGATCTGAAAGATCGGCAGGCGTGAGCTTGTTCACCACCTCGGCGGCAGCATAGCCCAGCATACGTTCAGCGCCGACATTGAAGATCTGAATCACGCCATTCGCGTCGGTGGCGATGATCGAGAAATGGACCCCGTTGAAGATCGCGCTCTGCAAGGCCTCCTTCTTGAGCAGCGGCTGCTGGTGCCGGACCTCGGCAGCGCCGTCCGCTGTGCCAAGGACAGGGTTGAGAGCTGCGGGATCGCGAGGGAGTTCGGTCATGACTCATCCGTGTGTAATTCGTTTCGATAGAGCGAATAGTGGGGCTTTCGATATTACCATACCCGGTCGGGGGATGCCCGCGGGGCGGACACCTCGCCTTGCGACGCCACCTCATCCGGCAGAGCGGCGAGGGGTCAGTCGGCAGCTGGCCTGCGAGGCACCGGCGGTCCACGATCGTCGTGGCTGACCCGAGCCCCGCCAGGGGTGCGCGTCACCAACACCGCCAGTCGAGCGAAGGCCGGCGTGACGCGCCGCAAATTGACGCTCATGCCCCCGCGTGCCAGCTTCCCCGCCCCATTCACCGGCACCCACACCCGGAGGTCACACCATGCTCGGCGCGATGATGCAGTATCCGCTCACGCTCACCCACATCCTCGACCGCGCCCGGCGGCTCTTCCCCAACGTCGAGCTGGTCTCGCGCCGCGCCGACAAGACCCTCCACCGGACCAACTACGGCGAGGTCACCGGCCGCGCCCTCAAGCTCGCCGGCGCGCTCCAGGCGGCGGGCCTCGAGCGCGGCGACCGCGTCGCCACCCTGATGTGGAACCACGCCTTCCACGTCGAGGCCTACTTCGGCATCCCGCTCGCGGGCGGCGTGCTCCACACGCTCAACCTGCGGCTCCACCCCGACGACCTGGCGTTCATCGCCACCCACGCGAAGGACCGCTTCCTCATCGTCGACGAATCGCTCCTGCCGCTCCTGGAGAAGTTCCGCGCCCACGCCCCGTTCGAGAAGGTCTTCGTGGTGCGCAGCGCCGCCAAGCCCGAGGCCGCGCTGCCCGCCGGCCTCGACGAGTACGAGGCGCTCGTCGCCTCGGGCCCCGAGGGCTTCACGCCCCCGGCCTTCGACGAGAACGAGGCCTGCGGCTTGTGTTACACTTCCGGCACCACCGGCGCTCCCAAGGGCGCGGTCTACAGCCACCGCAGCACGGTGCTGCACTCGCTGGTTGTGGCCCTCGGCGACTCGCTCGACCTGCGCAGCCGCGACACCATGCTGCCGGTGGTGCCGATGTTCCACGTCAACGCCTGGGGCCTGCCCTACGCGGCGGCGATGGTCGGCGCGCGGCAGGTCCACCCGGGCCCGTTCCTCGACCCGCTGAATCTATTGGCGCTCTTCGAGGACGAAAAGGTCACGGTCGGCGCGGGGGTGCCCACCGTCTGGATGGCCATCGTCGACGCGCTCGACAAGGAGCCCGGCCGCTGGAAGCTCACCCCGGGCATGCGGATGGTGATCGGCGGCGCGGCCGCGCCCAAGGGGCTCATCCTCGGCCTGCAGCGGCACGGGCTCGAGCCGATCCACGCCTGGGGCATGACCGAGATGTCGCCCGTGGGCACCGTCTCCAAGCTCACCGGCGCGCAGCTATCGCGGTCGCCCGAGGAGCAGCAGAAGATCCGGCTCAAGCAGGGCACCGCGGTGCCGCTGGTCGATCTGCGGGCCGTCGACGAGAACGGCAAGGAGGCCCCCTGGGACGGCAAGACGCAGGGTGAGCTCCACGTGCGCGGGCCGTTCATCGCCGCGCGCTACTTCGAGAACGAGGCCGCCTCGCGCGAGCGGTGGACCCCGGACGGCTGGTTCATGACCGGCGACGTGGTGACCATCGACGCCGAAGGCTTCGTCGAGATCACCGACCGCTCGAAAGATCTGGTGAAGAGCGGCGGCGAGTGGATCTCCTCGGTGGCGCTGGAGAACGCGCTGATGGGCCACCCGGCCATCAAGGAGGCGGCGGTGATCGCGGTGAAGCACGAGAAGTGGTCGGAGCGGCCATTGGCCGCGGTGGTCTTCAAGGAAGGCAAGAGCGCCACCGACGCGGAGCTCGCGCAGTACCTGATGGACAACTCCTTCGCGAAGTTCCAGGTGCCCGACGCCTTCGTCGCCATCGAAGCGGTGCCGCGCACTTCCACCGGAAAGTTCCTCAAGAGCGCCCTGCGGACCCGGTTCAAGGACTACGTCTGGCAGAAGTGATTCCCTGCCCGCTCCCGGGGGCGACCGCGGCGCCCTGACGCAGTGCGCCCTCCTGGCCGATTGCCCACCTCGTTTGGCCGTGCTATTCGCACGCGCCTTCGGTCCCCTTGGCTGCTGGAGGCTCCCATGTCCCAGGCGTCACACCACAACGGTCTCGGCCCCTGCAAAGTCGCTCACTGGAACCTCAGCAGCCCCGTGCTGTTCGAGCAGGCCGTGCACCGGGGCGAGGGCAAGGTCTCCCTCGGCGGCTCGCTTTCGGTCACCACGGGGAAGTTCACCGGCCGCGCCGCCAGCGACAAGTTCATCGTCCGCAACGCAGCCTCCGAGGGCAAGGTCTGGTGGGGCAAGGTCAACAAGCCCTTCGCGCAGGAGAAGTTCGACGCGCTCTACGCCAAGGTGATGAAGCACCTCGAGGAGAAGGAGTGCTTCGTCCTCGACGCCTACGTCGGCACCCGCACCGAGGACCGCCTCCCCGTCCGCGTCATCACCCGGCTCGCCTGGCACGGCCTCTTCGTCCGCACCATGCTGCTGCCCGCGAAGCCCGGCGAGTACAACGAGAAGACCGAGCCGTGGACCATCGTCGACGTGCCCGACTTCGTCGCCGACCCGGCGGTGGACGGCACGGCGTCGCCCACCTTCATCCTGGTCGACTTCCTCAAGAAGATCGTGTTGATTGGTAATACACTTTACGCCGGCGAGATGAAGAAGTCGGCGTTCTCGATCATGAACTTCGTGCTGCCGCAGAAGTCGATCATGCCGATGCACGCCTCGGCCAACATCGGCCCCGCCGGCGACACCGCGGTCTTCTTCGGCCTCTCCGGCACGGGCAAGACCACCCTCTCGGCCGACTCGCGCCGCACCCTGATCGGCGACGACGAGCACGGCTGGGGCGCGGGCGGCGTCTTCAACTTCGAGGGCGGCTGCTACGCGAAGTGCATCAACCTCTCCCCCGAAGCCGAGCCCGAGATCTTCGCGACGACGCGGATGTTCGGCACCGTGCTGGAGAATGTGGTGATGGAGCCCCACTCGCGCGTGGTGGACTTCGCCGACGCGACCCTGGCCGAGAACACTCGCGCCTGCTACCCGCTCGAGTACATCCCCAACGCCAGCAAGACCGGGATGGGCGGGCACGCGAAGAACATGGTGCTGCTCACCTACGACGCCTTCGGCGTGCTGCCCCCGATCAGCAAGCTCAGCCCCGCGCAGGCGAACTACCACTTCCTCTCGGGCTACACCGCCAAGGTGGCCGGCACCGAGCTGGGCGTGAAGGAGCCGCAAGCGACGTTCTCGGCGTGCTTCGGCGCGGCCTTCATGTCGCTGCACCCCACCGTCTACGGCAACCTGCTCTCGCAGAAGATCGCCGAGCACGGCACCAAGGTGTGGCTGATGAACACGGGCTTCACCGGCGGGCCGTACGGCGTCGGCAAGCGCATGTCGATCGCCCACACCCGCGCGCTCTTGAACGCGGCGCTCGAGGGCAAGCTCGACGGCGTCCCCACCTATACCGATCCGGTCTTCGGGGTGGAAGTGCCCACCGAGTGCCCGGGTGTGCCGGCGCAGGTGCTGCGCCCCCGTGAGACCTGGGCCAAGGCGGCGGACTACGACGCCAAGGCGCAGCAATTGGCCAGGCTGTTCAACGACAACTTCAAGCAGTTTGCCGACCAGGCCTCGCCAGACGTGCTGGCGGCGGCGCCCAAGGTCGGCTAGAACGCGCGCGCCGCTCTTTCCGGGCGGCCGCGAGAAGCAGAGGGTTCATGTCTGAGAAGGAAGCAGGGATCGAAGTCGAAGGCACCGTCCGCGAGGAGCTCGCGGGCGGGAACTATCGCGTCGAGCTGGACAACAAGCACTCGGTGCTCGCCTACGCGAGCGGCAAGATGCGGAAGTTCCGCATCCGCATCCTGCCGGGCGATCGGGTGAAGCTCGAGCTGTCGCCGTATGATCTGACCCGGGGACGGATCACCTACCGCCAGAAGTAGTGGCCACCAGATGGGTTAGGGCCCCAGGCTGGCTGGACGCTCCGAGGAGCGCGCCGCCTGGGGAGTAGTTGCGAAGCTACTCCGCGTAGCCTGCCTCGCGCTGGTGACGCACGGCGAGCACCAGCACGATGTTTCGCGCCTGGTAGTAGCGGTAGAGCGCGATGTAGCCGGTCTTCCCTGCCGAGATCACCAACCGGCGGCGGTCCTTCTTGCCGCTGACGCTGGGGCCGATGAGCGGATGCCGCCCGAGCACCGCAGCGCCGTCGCGGATCAGCACCTCGGCAAGAGGATGCGCCTCGTCGAGCTGCGCCATCTTCGCGAGCGCCGCGCGGCCGAACGCTACTTGGGCCACTTGACCGCCTTGGGGAGCGGCGCGTTCTGGCCTGCAGCACGAGCCTTGAAGTGCGCGTCAACCTCCGCGAGCGGGATCGCCTCGCCTGTGCGCTCAAACTCCTCCTCGGCCTCGTCCGCCTCGGCCATGAACGACCGCCACTTCTCCGCGCGGTCGGCCTCCTTCTTCACGGCTTCGACCAGCCAGGCGTGCAGGGTCAGCCCCGCGTCGGCCGCCGCAGCGCGAGCGCGAGCCTTGGTGTCCTCGGGGAGCTTGATGGTGGTCGCGATCGGCTCCCCGGGTGCCGGCCCGGCCAGGACTGCCGCCATCACAGGCGACACCTTGGGTCCCCGTTTGGTGACAGTGAAGACCACTCGGGGGCCCGCCGGCCTCTTCCGGGGAGAGCGGGGCGGGCGGGTCTGCGGCCTCTTGGTGAGGTTGGTCATAACACTTTCGTAACACCGGCCCCCGCTGGAAGGCAAGCTCCAGGGCTTGTGGCCCTCTGCGGATGGCAGGCTCTGACGCCCTCACTCCCAGAGCCCCGCTAAATCGAACTCCAATGACTCGAACGGCTCCACCCGCACCTTCTCGTCATCAGCGTGCGTAGCCACCTGGAGCCACTTCCCTTCGAGGTTCCGGTACACCTCCAGCGTGCGGTCGACCCGGTCCACCAGCCAGGCGTGCCCGACGCCCTCGCGCGCGTAGGCGGGCATCTTCACGGTCCGGTCGTACTTCGCAGTCGATGTCGACGAGAGCACTTCGCAGACCCAGTCGGGTGCGAGCGTGACGTAGGCGACATCAGGAGCGGTGGGCATCCTCGTCCGCCGCCAGCCGGCCAGGTCGGGCGCCAGGACCTTGGGCTCACCACCCAGGTGCAGCTCCGGCTCGGCGACGATGATCCAGCCCCCGGGCCCACCACGCCCTCTGTCGAACGGGCCGTGCAGTTCACCCAGCAAGGCAGCCGCCACCCGCGCATGGGGAAAGGCTGGCCTGGGCGAGAGGTGCAGCTCGCCGCCCACCACCTCGGCCACCATGTGCTCCGGCGCGGCGAGCACATCCGCGTACGTAGCCGTCTTCCTCTTCAACTCGCCCATGACGTCACTCTAGGCCTCGGCGCCGCACCTGGGCTAGCCCGACCAAAACTGTCCTACTCAGCCGCCTCCAGCAGCAGCGCCCCCTGGTGCGCCAGGTAGTGCAGGATCGACAGCTCGGCCTGGCTGAAGCTGCTCGAGCCCTTCTTGTTGATCAGCTGGATCGCCCCCAGCGTGCGCCCGTGGAGGATGATCGGCGTGGTGATCATGCTCTTCGTGTCGTAGCCGATGCGATCGGAGATCTCGCGGAAGAACCGCTTGTCGCGCTGCACGTCGCTGATGGCGACCGCGACCCCCTCCTGCGCGCAGAACCCGACGAACCCCTTGCCCATCGGCACCCGCAGCTTGAGCGCGAGCAGCTCCTTGGCCTTGGGCCCGCGGACGGCGGCGAAGCCGAGGTCGCGGCGGTTGACGTCGGCCACATAGACGGTGCCCGAGTCCACCGGGACCTTCTCCATCGCGAGGTCGAGCAGGTAGTAGAGCGCGTCGGCCATCGGCTTCTCGAAGAGCGCGGGGGTGCGCTCGAACAGCTCCGAGAGCGTCTCCTCGACCTGCAGGGTGTCGGCGACCGAGGGCTGGATGCGGCCGATCTGCGCGGGCGGCGGGAGCTTGGGCTTGTCGACCACCTTGATGGTGATCGGGTGCTCCTTCTGCTTGTGCGACCCCGAGGTGGGCTTCCGGGCGGGCGCCAGCGACTTCTCGGTCTGGCTCGCCACCGCGGCCCGGGCCATCTGGGCGACGCGCTCGGCGTTGACCTTGTCGGCGGTGGCCTGCTCGTGGGCGGCCTGGTCGGCCTCCGCCTGCTCGGCTGCGGCCTGGGCCTCGACGGCGGCCCTCTCGGCGGCGGCGCGGGCCTTGGCGGTCTTTTCGGCGGCCTTCCCGGCGGCGGCCTTCCCGGCGGCGGCCTTCTCGGCGGCTGCCTGGGCCTCGGCGGCGGCCCGCTCGGCGGCGGCGGCCTCGGCCGCAGCCTTGTCGGCCTGCGCGCGCTCGTGGGCCTTCCTGGCGGCTTCGGCGCGCTGGGCGGCGAGCTTGTCGGCCGTCTTCTGCGCGGCGAGCGCGGCCTCCAGCTCCGCCTGCGTCGGCGCCGGGATCTCGGGGACGGTCGTCTGCTCGGTGGCAGCGGCGGCCGGCGCGGCCGGGTGCGGATCGGCCGGGGCCGACATCCACGGGCCCTTCGGCGCGGCCGCCGGCGCGAGCCCCGGGTTGGAGACGTCCGGGATCTGCAAGATGCGAAAGACCCGGTTGGTGCGCGGGTCGGTGACGTGGATCGACTCGTCGTCCTGGATGTCGCAGAGGACATCCTTCGGCATCCCCTGCGCCTCGCCGATCTTCTTCAGGCCCACCTTCAGCGCCGCCATCCAGGTGTCGGCGGTGACCCGGAGGGTCATATTCATGCCGTCCGGCTCGGACGCCGGGATGAACACCTCGAATCGGGCCATGGTGTCTTTCAGCTTCTCAGGCTAGCGCGTGGTCCCGCAAGAACTTCTCCAGCCCATCACCGACCAGCTCGGGCTGCTCGATCAGCGCGGCGTGGCTGCCCCCCGGGATCACCAGCAGGCGGGCCCCCGCGATGGCGCGGGCCATCTCGTCGGAGCGGCTCCGGGGCGTGAACAGGTCGCGCTCGCCAGCCACCACCAGCACGGGCAGCCGCAGGCCGTCGAGCAGGTCGGAGGCGTCGTGGGTGACGAGATCGCGGGCGAGCGCGAAGTAGCTGCGCCAGTCGAGCGCGCCCAGGTGCTCGAAGTAGGGCTCGAACTCCTCGCGCGGGCAGAGGTCCGGGTGGACGAGCCCGAGGGCGCGGACCGCGGTCCACATCCCCGGCGCCGCCAGGGCGGTCTTGGTGAGCCGCCGCACCAGCTCGGGCTGCTGCGCGCCCAGCTCCAGCGCGACCATGATCGGGCCCTCCAGCGCGGCCCCGCCGAAGAAGCTCGAGAGCGCGCGCCCGGCCACGCCCAGCATCGGCACCAGCGCCGAGGGCCGCTGCGGCGAGAGGCGGGTGGCCTCCAGCAGCACCTGGCAGCCCATCGAGTGGCCGATCAGCACCGGGCGCTCGGCGCCGCACGCGTCGGCCACCAGCCAGAGGTCGCGCGCGCAGCGGGCCACCGTCAGGCCCTCTGGATCGGGCGGCGGCGGGCTCTGGCCGTGGCCGCGGTAGTCCCAGGTGATCACCGCGCGGGTCCGCGAGAACCGCTCGGCGAGGTGGTGGAAGAAGAAGGTCGCCACCCCCAGCCCGTTGGAGCAGAGCAGCGGCGAGAGCGGGGAGTGCAGTGGCCCGTCGATTCGATAACGGAGCTGCGCGCCGTCGGGCGTCTCGACCGTGCCGACCCGCACCGGCGCACGCGGCGCGGTCGGGTCGCCCGTCGCCGCGGCGTTCACTTGCCGTCCTTGGCCTCGACCATGCGGAACTCGACGCGCCGGTTGGCCGCCTTGCCCGCCTTGGTGAGGTTGGAGGCGATCGGCCGGGTGGGCCCGTACCCCTCGGCGATGACCTGCTTTTGCTCGACGGCCTGCTTGAGCAGGTAGTCGCGCACGCTGTCGGCGCGGGCCTGCGAGAGGGTCATGTTGGCCTCGAGCTTGCCGACGTTGTCGGTGTGGCCCTCGACGCGCATCTGCACGTAGGGCGCGTCCTTCATCGCCCGCGCCACCTGCCGCAGGAGCTCGAAGCTGTCGGGGAGGATGCGCGCCTTGTTGGTGGCGAAGTGGACTTGCTGCTTGAGCTCGATCCGGTCCTTCCGGACGACGATCAGCGTCTGCTTGCGCGGGCAGCCGTGGTTCTCCTTCGGGCCCGGCTCGTCGGGGCACTTGTCGTCCTTGTCGGGGACGCCGTCGCCGTCGCGGTCGCTCCACGGGCAGCCGCCGTTCTCGGCAGGGCCTGCCACGGTCGGGCACATGTCCTTGCGGTCGATGACGCCGTCGCCGTCGGTGTCCTTGTCGGGGCAGCCGCCGTTCTCCTTGGGGCCGGGCTCGTCGGGGCACTTGTCGTCCTTGTCGAGCACGCCGTCGCCGTCGCGGTCTGGCCACGGGCAGCCCTGGTTCTCCTTGGGGCCCGCGACGTCGGGGCAGCGGTCGATGGTGTCGGGGACGCCGTCGCCGTCGCGGTCGGTGTTGAGCGGGCAGCCGCGGTTCTCCTTGGGCCCCGGCACGTCGGGGCAGAGGTCGTCGATGTCGGGCACGCCGTCGCCGTCGGTGTCCTTGAGGGCGACCTTGATCTGCGGCGGCGGCGGAGGCGGCGCCTCCTTGGCCTTCTCGCGGATGGTGACCTGCACCGGGCCGCAGTCCTTGGAGAGCGCGACGGCCTGCCGGGCGGCGAGGGCGGCGATCTTGAGGTGCTCCTCTGCGCGGAAGCTGTCGCCCTGGTCGAGCTCGAGCCGGCTGAAGTCGAGGTTCGCCTCGGCAGTGGCCAGCTCGCGCGGGGCGCAGGTCTGCGCGCCGCTCTTGCGGGCCTGGGCGACGTCTTCGTCCACCGCCTGGGCGCGCGCGTAGAGCGCTGCCCCGGTGACGCAGCCGGAGAGGAGCGCGACGGCACAGCCGGCCACCAGCGGCGCGGAGATCGCCGAGAGCGCGGACGAGCGGCTCAAGGCGCGTTCTCGGGCTGGATGGGCTGCTTCTCACGCTTGGGCTTGTCTTCGGGCTTCCCGTCGCTCTTCGGCGCGGCGCCCGGGATCAGCACGGCCCGCTGCCCGGCCGGGATGTCGGGGAGCGCGGCGCCCGGGGTGACGGTGGGCAGGGGAGCCGCGGCGGGAAGCTGCGGCACGGCGATGTCGGCGGCCGGCGCGGGCGTGGCCAGCGCGGGCGAGACGGCGGGCGGCGCGGCTGCGGCGGGCTTGGAGGGGGCCGGCTGCGGTGCGGGCTTGGGCGCCGCGTCGGGCGAGGTCGCTGGTGCGGTGCGCGCCGGAAGCTCGGGCGGCGGCACGACCAGCGGCGGCAGCGGAGCGCGCTGCACTGGAGCGGGGGCGGGAACCGCGGCAGGGGCGTTGGTCGGCGGCCGCGGCGCGGGCTGCACTGGCGCAGCGGTCGCGCGCTGGGTGGGCGCGAGCGCAGGCGGCTCGGTGACCAGCGGGCGCGACGGGCCGGGCGCGGGCAGCGGGTCTGGTCGCGTCAGCGTGGAGGGCGCCGGCGCCAGAGGAGCCTGTCCCGTGCGGACCTGCCCCGCCTTCAGGGTGGCCGCCTGGGCCATCTCCGCGCTCTTCTTGGCGAGCTCCATCGCGGCCCCGTAGTGGGCGTGGCCCTGCTCCTCCTTGGCCTTCTCCAAATACAGGTCGGCCGAGGTGACCTCGTAGAGCGCGTGCCGGTCGCCGTCGGCGGCGTGGGCCCGGGTGACGGCGATCTCCGCGTCCCCGACGAGCGAGGTGGCGCCGACCGGCCCGCAGGCGGCCTGCGCGAGCGCGATTCCCAGGCCGGTGCAGGCGGTGGCGAGGCGGGCCAGCGGGCGTTTGGCGAGGGGCGGGAGCAAGCGGACCATCCGACAACGAAGGACGCCGGGTGTCAACGAGACAAGACAGGGTTATCCTGCGCGGATGCTACTGACCCTCCTCGCCCTCCCCCTGCTCGCCAGCGCGCCGATCCTCGACATGTCGGAAGCCCAGCTCAACGAGAAGCTGGTCGACGTGCAGGCGATGCCGAACTACGGCGACCGCGTCGACGCCGTCTCCAAGCTTTTCCTCGGCCTGCCCTACACCGCCTTTCCGCTCGGCGAGGGCGGCAAGGAGCCGGAGCCCCAGCCCCGCTTCCGGCTCGACGGGGTCGACTGCCAGACCTACGTCGAGACCGTGCTGGCCTTGATCAACGCCAGGGACCGCACCAAGGCCGAGGCGATCCTCGACGACATCCGCTACTGGCAGGACCCGATCTCGTTCGAAAACCGGGCCCACTTCACCGAGGCGCAGTGGGTCCCATCGCTGGAGGCCAAGGGCTACCTCCGCGACCTCGTCCCCACCATCTGGGCGGGCGCCCCCTCGGCGGAGCTGGTCTTGAAGCGCGCCCAGTGGAGCAAGGTCTCGTTCCTCCAGCGGCTGATCCCGGCCGAGATCCCCGAGGGCCGCTTCCCCATCAAGTACCTCTCCTCGGCCGAGGTGCGAAAGCGCGCGAACTCGCTGGAGCCCGGCTCGATCATCCTGGTGGTCCGCGACGCCGACCCCAAGAAGGTGGTGCGGGTCACGCACATGGGCTTCATCGTCAAGTCGGGCGGGACGATCAAGGTCCGCCACGCCTCCAGCGCCGAGAAGCTCGTCGTCGAAGAGGGCCTCAGCTCGTACATGAGCCGGATGAGCGACCAGTCGAAGTGGAAGGTCACGGGCTACGCGCTCTACGGGCCGATCGACGCGCGGGTGCGGGTCGCGCAGGTCACCGCCAAGCGCAAGACGTCGAGGTAGCGGAGGACCGCGACGGCACGGCCCGGCTTGGGCCTGGGGGCGGTCACCCCGCTCGCAGGACGGCCTCCAGCGCCTTCTCGCCGCGCACCAGCTGGCCCACTTCTTCGAGCGCGAGCTGCAGCTGCTCCCGCCCCACCTTCGCTCCAGCGCCGCGCGCCTCCACGGCCTGCAGCGTATCGAGGGCGAGCCGCACGGGCAGCGCGGTGAAGGCCACCAGCCCCTCCGGCAGCCGCGCGGCGACCAGCGCGCCCACGTAGCGGGCAGCGTCGCGCAGGTCGCTGCGGGCGAGCGCGAAGAGCGTGCGCAGCTCCACCGCCTCGGGTACGAAGTGGCGCTCCTCGCGCGCGTCCTCGCCCCGGTCCTTGAGGATGTTGGTGAGCTGCAGCCCCTCGCCGAAGGCCCGCGCGTGCGAGCGCAGCGTGGCCGCCAGCGCGGCGAGGGAGGCAGAGGTGCGCTGCGACTCGGCGTGCAGCAGGAACAGCTCGGTGAGCATCTCGCCGACCACGCCGGCCACCAGGTAGCAGTAGCGCTGCAGCTGCCCAAGCGAGCGCAGCTGGAGGAGCGCTCCCTGG
Organism: Deltaproteobacteria bacterium; assembly: GCA_043782365.1. Classification (GTDB taxonomy): domain Bacteria; phylum Myxococcota; class Myxococcia; order Myxococcales; family 40CM-4-68-19; genus CAIWCD01. The sequence goes on along the minus strand of JAYWAO010000153.1, from coordinate 5,611 downwards.
CCCTGGCCCTGGGACAGCCCCTCCCCCATCCCGCGCACGGTGACCAGCAGGTGGCGCAGGACGATCTGGCGCGCGGGCGCGGCGAGCGCGTCGAAGGCGGCGAGGACGTCGGGCGCGGCGGCGAGCAGCGCCGCGTACCCCGCGTGGCCCGTCGGCGGGCACAGCCGCAGGGATTCGGTAAACGAATCGACAACGGCGCGGTCGGGCGCGCCCACCAAGAGCGCGTCGAACCGCTGGAGCGCGGCGATGCGCTCCTCACGGCTCCAGCGCTCGCCGTCCTCGAGCGTGTCGGCGACGCGGAAGAGCAGGTAGGCCACCGTCACCTCCCGCCGCACCGGCTCGGGCAGGAACGGGATGGTCAGCGCGAAGGTGCGCGAGCTCTCTTCGAGCAGCTGGTCGAGATCGGCGGGCATCGGCGATGCGGTAGCACGCGGTCGGCGCCGGTGCACGGGCGGGAATGCCGCTATGGAACGTTGGAGGCCATTGACGATGGCACTCCGGTGACAATCACCGCCCCCGTCAGGCCATGAAGACTGGCGTTCATCCCGCGCCGGGCTATTCGATGATCGCCAGGAGATCGCCGGGCTGCACCGCGCTCTTCACCTGCGGCACCAGCTCCTTGAGGACGCCGCCCTTGGGCGCCCGCACCACCTGCTCCATCTTCATCGCCTCCAGCGTCAGCAGGGGCGCGCCCGCCGACACCGGCGAGCCGACCTTGGCGTGGAGCGCGATCACCGTGCCCGGCATGGTCGCGCCCACCTGCCGCGCGTCGCCCGGGTCGGCCCGGCGCCGCTCGGCCACCGTCACCGTGCGCGAGCGGTCGCGCACCTGCACCTGCCGCGCGTGCCCGTTGACGGTGAACCAGACGGTGCGCAGCGCGGCGTCGTCGGGCTCCCCCACGCCGTTGAGCTCGACCACCAGCGTCTTGCCGGGCTCGAGCTCCACCCAGAGTTCCTGGCCCCGCTCCATCCCGTGGAAGCAGGTCGGCGTGTCCAAGATCGACACGTCCTCGAAGCGGGCCTCGTGCTGCCAGAACTCCTCGAGCACCCGCGGGTAGAGCGCGGCGCTGACCGCCTCGTGGCGCGCGATCGGCCGGCTGTGCTTGAGCGAGAGCGCCTGCGCCAGGGCCTCGAGGTTGACCTCTGGCATCGAGGCGCCCGGCCTGCCCGTGATGCGCGGCAGGCCCTTCAAGATGGCCGCGCGCAGGTCCTCGGGGTGGCCGCCCGGCGGCTCGCCGAGCTCTCCCTGGAAGTAGCCGGTGACGCTCTTGGGGAAGTCGAGCTTGGGGGCCAGCGCCAGGACCTTCTGGCGCGTCTCGGCCACCGTCACGTCGAAGTCGGGCTTCACCTCGAGCAGGCCGCTCTTCATCAGGAAGATGGCGAAGTCGCCCACCATCTTCGACGACGGCGTCACCTTGGGGATGTCTCCGCAGAGCTGGTTGACGACGGCGAAGGCCGTCTTCAGCTCGTTCCAGCGGTGGAGCATGCCCATCTCGGCGACCTGGGGCCGCAGGTTCGAGTACTGCCCGCCGGGGATCTCGTGGAAGTAGACCTCGGTTGTATTACTCTTGAGCCCGCACTCGAACGGCGCGTAGAGCTCGCGCACGTCGTCCCAGTAGTCGACCAGCGGCTGCAGCTTGCGGTTGGTGAGCCCGGTGTCGCGCGGGACGTTGCGCAGCGCGGCCACCAGCGTGTTGAGCGAGGGCTGGCTGGTGAGCCCGGCCATCGGCCCGAAGGCGACGTCGACGATGTGGACGCCGTGGGTGATCGCCTCGATCAGCGAGGCGATGCCATTGCCGCTGGTGTCGTGGGTATGGAGGTGGATCGGCAGCTTGACGGCGGCGCGGAGCGCGTCCACCAGCATCGCCGCCGCCCGGGGACGCAGGAGCCCGGCCATGTCCTTGACGCAGAGGAAGTGCGCGCCGGTGTCCTCGATGCGCCGCGCGAGATCCCGGTAATAATCGAGCGAATACTTCTTGCGGGCGGGGTTGTCGACGTCGCCCGTGTAGCAGATGGCCACCTCGGCCACTTTTCCGCTCTTGCGGACCCGGTCGATCGACACCTCCATCGAGCCCAAGTCGTTGAGCGAGTCGAAGATGCGGAAGACGTCCACGCCCGCCTGCGCCGCCTCGTCGATGAACGCCTCGACCAGGTTGTCGGGATAGCTGGTGTAGCCGACCGCGTTGGCCCCGCGCAGGAGCATTTGAATGAGGATGTTGGGGACCCGCGCCTTGAGCTGCCGCAGCCGGTCCCAGGGGTCCTCGCGGAGGAAGCGATAGGCGGTGTCGAACGTCGCCCCGCCCCAGGCCTCCAGCGAGAACAGCTCCCCCGCGAGGTGCGCGGTGGCGGGCGCGATCTTCACCAAGTCATAGGTGCGCATCCGCGTCGCCAAGAGCGACTGGTGCGCGTCGCGCATCGTCGTGTCGGTGAGCAGCACGCGCTTTTGCTGTAATACCCACTGCGCGAGGCCTTCTGGCCCCTTCTCGGCGAGCAGCTGCGCCGACCCGGGCGGCGGCTTGGGCAAGGGCGACGGCAGCGCGGGCATCCGCGGCTCGCGGAAGCTGGTGGCCGGGTGCCGGTGCTCCTTGGGGATGGTCGGGTGGCCGTTGACCACCGTCTCGGCGAGATCGTGGAGCAGCTTGGTGGCGCGGTCGCGGCGGGCCTCGAGCTGGAACAGCTCCGGCGTCTCGTCGATGAACCGGGTCCAGGTGGAGCCCGCGGTGAAGGTCGGGTGGTGCAGCACGCGCTCGAGGAAGCCGAGGTTGGTCTTGACGCCGCGGATGCGGAACTCGCGCAGCGCGCGCAGCTCCTTGTAGACCGCGTGCTCGAAGGTGTCGGCGAAGGCGATCACCTTGACGAGCAATGAGTCGTAGTGCGGCGAGATATAGGCGCCCGGATACCCATTGCCCGCGTCGATGCGGATGCCGAAGCCCATGCCCGCGCGCCAGGTGTGGATCGTCCCGCTGTCGGGGAGGAAGCCGTTGGCCGGGTCCTCGGTGGTGACGCGGCACTGCACCGCGAACCCGCGCGTCTTCACCGACTCCTGCGACGGCAGCCCGATCTCCGCCGACGAGAGCGCGTGACCCTCGGCGACGCGCAGCTGCGCCTGCACGAGGTCGATGCCGGTGATCTGCTCGCTCACCGTGTGCTCCACTTGGAGCCGGGCGTTCACCTCGATGAAGTAGTGCTTGTCGCCGTCGACGAGAAACTCTGCCGTCCCGGCGCTCTCGTACCTGCAGGCGCGGCCGAGCGCGAGCGCGCTCTCGAAGATGCGCGCGCGCAGGGCCGCGTCCAGCTTGGGCGCGGGAGCGATCTCGATGACCTTCTGGTGCCGCCGCTGCACCGAGCAGTCGCGCTCATAGAGGTGCACCAGCCCGCCGTGGCGGTCGCCGAGGAGCTGGACCTCGATGTGCCTGACCCTCGGCAGGAACTTCTCGAGGAAGACCACCTCGCTGCCGAAGGACGCCTTCGATTCGCGCCGGGCCGCCTCCAGTGCGGGCTCCAGCTCGCTGGCCTCGCGAACCACCCGCATCCCGCGGCCGCCGCCGCCGTGGGCCGCCTTGAAGAGGATCGGCGCATGCAGCCCGAGGAAGGCGTGGGCCTGCGCCAGCACCTCGGAGCCGCTCCCGGTCAGCTCGATCCCGGGCACCACCGGCACGCCGACGCTCTCGGCCAGCCTGCGGGCGGCGGTCTTGTCGCCCATCTGCGCGACCACCTCGGGCCGCGGGCCGATCCAGCGCAGCCCGGCCGCCTCGACCTTGGCGGCGAACTCGGGGTTCTCGGAGAGGAAGCCGTAGCCCGGGTGGACGGCGTCGGCGCCGCACGAGAGCGCGACGCGGAGGATCTCCTCCTGATCGAGGTACGCCTCGACGGGCTTCTTGCCGCGGCCGACGAGATACGCCTCGTCGGCCTTGTGCCGGTGCTCGTTGACCCGGTCCTCCTCGGAGTAGATGGCGACCGCGCGGATGCCGAGCTCATTGCAAGCGCGGAAGACGCGGATGGCGATCTCGCCGCGGTTGGCGCAGAGGACCTTCTTCAGGGGCTGCAGCATTCCGGACACTCCGAGGCCCTACAGCGGGAACCAACAACGGAGCTCTAGGCCTTCGCGGCGACCGCTTCGGCTGCGGAGGCCTCTTCGGCGGCGAGCGCGCCTCCCGCGGGGTCGGCCTCCAGCGCGGCCTTCTGCTCGATGAAGAGCGCGGTGGCCTTCGCGAGATCGACCCGCGGCACTCGGATGGGGAAGCCCTCGGCGGGCGCGGAGAGCTTCTCCACCATGCCGTCGCGGTCGGGGTCGGTGAAGGCGTCGATGCCCGCCTCGTCGAGCATGGCCACCAGGAGCCCGGCCTGGATGGAGTCGCGCGCGCGGCCCGCGACCACGAACTCGCGGTCGTCGTCCGCGGTGTTCTGCGCGGTGGTGAGTGCCTCTTCGGCGACGGCGGGGTTCTGGTCGGCCATGGAGTGCCTCCGCGGGTGTGGAGGCAGCATAACGCTTCCGGGCCCGGATGGATGCGACGGATCCTCGTCCACGCCTCCGACCTGCTCTGGCGGGCGACGGCACGCTGGCTCCACCTTCTGCTGCCGGCTTCGCCGGAGTCGGACTGGCGCCGGGTCGCGCCTGCGGCTCGCCCGCCGTCCTCACATCAACCACTTCGGAACCACGATCCCGAACTGCACCATCTTGTAGCCTCCGGGCATCACGCCGAGCGTGACGCTCAGCATCGCGAAGGACTGGGCCCACAGGTTCACCTCGAATCCCACTTCGAGGCCGAGTGGCGGGCCCGACGTCTTGGAGAAGTCCGAGCCCAGCAGGTCGGACACGTGGACCTCTCCGTCGGTGCGCGGACCCACGCCGACGAGTACGTGCGCCCAGTACGAGTTCATGTTGCGGCCGTCGCTCGCGGAGCCGAGGTTCCAGCCGGAGAGGTAGCGAACGCCCGCGCCGACGACGGGGAGCCGGCCGACGACCTTGGAGCTGCCGAGCAGCTGGCCGTTCTTGTCGAAGGTCCACGCCTGGTAGGGCACGCCGGTCTCGAGGAACCCCACTTCGGCCGAGAGGACGCGGTGCACCGGGATCGATTCGGTGTGGTACAGGGTCGTCCGCGTCGTCGCGTTGGAGCTCTGGCTGTCGATGACCGGATAGGTCGTCTCGGCGTCGAACTCGGCGAGCGGGAACCCGGCGTAGGCCTGCAGCAGGAGCCCGCCGCCGAAGCTCACCCCCGGGCCGAAGCCGAGCTGTCCGCGGGCGAGGAGCAGGTGCGGCAGGTAGAGCTGCCCGTCGGCGTAGACCTCGAAGATGTTGTAGGGCAGCCGGAAGCCGGCGCCGACCCCGGCGGAGAGCTTGGGCAGGTCACCAGCGGCGGCGGGCAGGGTGGGCAACGCCGCTGCGAGAAGGGCACAACCGATCACGGTACGAGAGAGCATCAAGCCTCCGGGCGAGAAGGTCCTGCCCACTTACGCAAGAACCCCGCGCCCGGAAGCTCACCGCACCTGCGGGCCGGACGCTCCGCGCGGACGGGGTGCAGTTCCCGCCGATCGGGTCAGGCCACCCAGTAGGCGGGCCGCAGTCTGTTGCCAGCAGTTCCACCCGCTCTTGGCCCGGAAGGAGCCCCGGC